>JBDSCZ010000240.1:0-9483 GCA_039920865.1 Burkholderiaceae bacterium | reverse complement strand
AAACATCAGTGCGGGCGACAGGCAGTGATATTGCATTTCGAAGATGTAACAAAGCGAGTTTAAACTTATCACCTTTTTGCAAATGAATTACCCTATAAAAATTGGTGCCCAGAATTTATACCGCCACAAGTGGAGCTCTTAACTTGCCTGAACGCAACTATTCTTCTGCATTTATACCGGCGCTGCTGACCCTGCTGATGGGTTTGATTATTACGTCGGTATTATTTGCCAGCAGCCGGCGACTGGAGAATGACAAGCTGGAAGCCAGCTTCAGGCAAAATGCAGCAATTACCCTGCAGACGATCCAGAATGAACTCGATAACGCGATCATGGCGCTGGGCGCGATCAATCAATTGTTTGTAACAAACCAGTCGGTGAGCCGGGAGCAATTCCATGTATTTACCCGCCCCTTGCTGGAACGCTATCCATATGTTCTGAATTTCAACTTCCATCGAATGGTTTCCCTCGATGAACGCCCGGCTTTCGAAGCCGAAAGACGCAAGCGTTATCCGGAGTTTGCAATAATGGAAGTGAATAACCAGCAAAGCGTCATTGCCGGCACCAGGCCACATTATCGCGTGGTGGACTACATCGAACCTATGCATGGCAATGAATCAGCACTCGGAATCGATGCCGATTTCCAGAACGGACAAGCGGCAGCGATGCGGCGCGCCGCCGACAGCGGGCAAGCAGCCGCTACCGGCCTGTTCCGGCTGGCCCAGGAAAAGAGCAATCAGCGTGGATTCCTGGTAATAATGCCGGTGTACCAGCCGGATGTCGCCTTGCATGATGCGACATCGCGACGGCAAAAGTTGATCGGGGATACTTCGGCGGTTTTTCGTTCTGGCGATCTGATCGGGCAGATCCTCGCCAAATCAAAGCTCATGAGTCCGGCTGAAATCAGCATCAGCATCTATGCCAATGCCACACCTAACGAAAGGGATCTGGCCTTTCGCAATGTTAGCAAGGACTTCCCGGCCGCGCAGCATGACGGCGTATTGCCGCACTGGCTTTTTTTTAATCAGCCGAGTACCGTTGCCATGCGGCTCGATGTTGCCGGTACGCCCTGGCACATGACGATCTCGGCTGCTGCCGAACCATTTTACAAGTCCAACAATAATGCGGTATATGCGCTGATTGTAAGCGCGCTGCTCAGCATACTGGCGGCGGCCTATGTTTATACGCTGTCATCGCGCTCGCGCCGCATCCAGTCGCTGGTCAAGCTGCGCACCGCCGAATTGCAACTCTCGAACCAACGCCTCTACGACGATATCGCCGCGCGGGAAAAAACCGAACACCGCCTGCAAATACTGGAAAGTGCGGTGCAATCGAGCGCCAACTCCATCTTCATCACCAGTGCTACCGCGCCTGATTATGCGATCGAATATGTCAATCCAGCTTTTGAGCGCATGACAGGCTACACGGCAACCGAAGCAATCGGGCGCGATCTGCGTTTCTTGTTTCGCGATGACTACAAGCAGGAAGACGTCAAGAGCATTCAAGATGCGGTGCGCCAGCGGCAGGAAGGCCACGCGGTAGTACGCAATTACCGCAAGGATGGCACGCTGATCTGGGTCGAAATCTATTTTGCACCGGTCAGGGACGAAACCGGCCAGGTACACCACTTCGTGGTTTCCAGCTATGACATCACCGCCAATAAGCGCTATCAGGCTGAACTGGAATTCCAGGCTGGCCACGACATACTGACCGGACTGGCCAATCGCAATCTGCTGGGTGAGCGCTTACGCCAGGCGATTGCCGATACAGCGCATGAGGCGCGCCCGGTCTGGGTAATCTCAGCCGACCTTGATCGCTTCAAATTCGTCAACGACACGCTCGGCCACAAGGCCGGTGACATGTTGCTGCAGGCGGTCGGCAACCGGCTGGAGCAGGCAGTACGGATTTCCGATACGGTAGCCCGCCTCAGTGCAGATCAGTTCGTACTGGTTCTGCCGGAGCGCGGCGACGATCCTCTGACCCTGTCGACCATCCAACAAATAATGGAAGCAGTGGCGCAGCCACTATCGATTCTTGGGCATAATTTTCAGCAAAAATGCAGCATCGGCGTGGCCATCTATCCGGCCGACGGCGACGACCCTGAAATACTCATGAAGCATGCCGATATCGCCATGTACCGAGCCAAGGAAAGCGGCCGCAACAATATCCAGTTCTATGCGGCCAGCATGAATGTACGGGCGCTCGAAAGACTGCGTCTGGAAGACGATTTGCGCAATGCGCTGGAGCGCAACGAATTCCTGCTGCACTACCAGCCGCAAGTGGATCTGCGCAGCGGGAACATCGTCGGCATGGAGGCCCTGATCCGCTGGCAGCATCCGACCCTGGGCATGATTGCACCGGATCGCTTCATCATGCTGGCTGAGGAAACCGGTTTGATCGTACCTATCGGCGCCTGGGTGATTCGCACCGCATGCGCGCAGAACCGGGCCTGGCAACTGGCCGGCCTCGGTTATTTACGGGTTGCAGTGAACCTTTCGGTGATCCAGTTCGCCCAGCAGGACATGGTCAAATCGATTTCTGAGGTGCTGCAGCAGACCGGACTGGCCGCGCAATATCTGGAAATCGAACTGACCGAAAGCCTGATCATGACCGACGTCGAACATGCGATCGGGATTCTGCGCGAACTCAAGGCCTTGGGCGTGCAGCTCTCGATCGATGACTTCGGCACCGGTTACTCCAGCCTGTCCTACCTGAAACGGTTCCCGATTGACGTCTTGAAGATCGATCAATCCTTCGTGCGTGACATTACCGTGAATCCGGATGATGCGGCGATCGTGGCGTCTATCATCTCGCTGGCGCACAGCCTGCGGATTAACGTGATTGCCGAAGGGGTCGAAACCGCGGCCCAGCTGGCCTACCTGCGGCGCAATCAGTGCGACGAAATGCAGGGCTATTATTTCAGCCGCCCGGTGCCCGCCGACGAGTTTGCGCTGATCCTGCGCCAAAACAAAAGCTTGCCGATCGAAGATGCCTTAGTAGGATAGTCAACCAGCGCGACGATTACACCAGTAGCAAGGTGATTTGACCCGGCAGGCTGCCGGATGGTACTTGCTGGAAGCCGGTCTTGGCGAAACGATGCCAGCCGCCGATGACGAAATTGATTAGCAGGTTGGCGCGCGCCGACACTTCCGTCTCCTTGGCCCGGCCTTGCGTGACGGCGACGCGCAACGATTGCCTGAGCGCCAGCTCGACGCGCTCGACGAACTGGTTCATGCGCACTTGCAGCCGCACATCTTCATTGACCAGCACCTCGCCTATGATGACGCGCGTCATGCCCGGGTTGCACTCGGCAAAATTGAACAGCATCGCGGTGATCGCCTGCGCCTGCGACAGGCCGTCGTCCTGCTGCTCGGTGATCTGGTTGATCAGGCCGAATACCGATGACTCGATGAACTCGATCAAACCCTCGAACATCTGCGCCTTGCTGGCGAAATGCCGATACAGCGACGCCTCTGAAACAGATAGCCGGGCAGCCAATGCTGCGGTAGTGATTTTTTCGCTTTTCGGCTGCTCCAGCATGACCGCCAGCGCCTGCAATATTTGGAGCTTGCGCTCACCGGGTTTAACTGTTGCCATATTCTCGAAAAAAATGAATGCACTATTGCCAGGTCAAGATGTCCCTTGATGCTTTTGTGCAAGATGTGCGGAGATATCATTCAACTGGAGTATGGCAAAAAAACTACCATTTACCGCATAATTTCATGCGACATTTTAAAATACTCCATAAGATACAAATCTACATATAAGTTGCCATTATGCATCCAAATCAGCGCAAACGATGCATTTGGGCCGGCAATTGTCTGACCGAACTTACCTTGACGTCAATGTAATCGGCGCGGGCGCAGCGCCTTTTCGCACCCGGCACAGCCAGGTATTGGGTTACCCATGCAGTGCGCATGCCCAGCGCACGCGCCACTTTCAGGGTTGCCGCGGTATCCTCGACCAGAATGCAGCGACTGGCGCAGACGCGCTGTCTGGCCATCAATTGGCGCAGCATCAGGCCGGACGGTTTGGGCCGCAACTTGCCATGCACCCGCATCGACTCGATCGGAACGTGCGCGGCAAAATGCCGGTGCAAGCCGAGATGGCGCAGCACCGCGCGCGAATACTGGCGTGGCGCATTGGTCAGCAATATCTTGCGTCCAGGCAACCGATTGAGCAGTTGCGCCAGGCCGCGCTCGGCCCGGATCATCGTCCTGACATCGTCGAAGCAATGGGCGGCGTGCAGGAAATCCGCCTCCCGCACCGCGTGATGCTTGACCATGCCGAGCAAGGTCGCACCGTAGCGCTGCCAGTAATCGATCCGGATCGCATTGACCAGATCGGGATCGGCCGGCCCGTCCGCAGTGCCCAAAGCCTGCGCGATGAACGCATTCATGTTGACGTTGATGGCTGGAAAGATCGCGTGCGATGCGTTATGCAGCGTGTTGTCGAGGTCGAACAGCCACAACGGACCCGATCGCGACCCGGATCGATGGCGCAAATCAGTGGCTGCGGATCATGGTGCCGAACGCCTGTTCGGTCAACACTTCCAGCAACAGCGAATGGGCGATCCGGCCATCGACGATGTGCACGGTGTTGACGCCCGATTTGGCCGCATCCAGCGCCGACGAAATCTTCGGCAGCATGCCGCCGGAAATGGTGCCGTCGGCAAACATTTCATCGATTTCACGCGCGGTCAGGTCGGTCACCAGATTGCCTGCCTTATCCTGCACGCCGGCGATATTGGTCATCATGATCAGCTTTTCTGCCCGCAGGATTTCGGCGATCTTGCCAGCCACCACGTCGGCGTTGATGTTGTACGCCTGGCCGTCGTCGCCAAAGCCGATCGGCGAAATGATCGGGATGAAGGCATCATCCTGCAGCGCCTTGACCACCGCCGGGTTGATCGCGGCGATTTCGCCGACGAAGCCGATATCGAGGAATTCGCCCGGTTTTTCCTTATCCGGCATCCGCATCTTGCGGGCCCGGATCAGGCCGCCATCCTTGCCGGTCAGGCCGACTGCCTGGCCGCCGTAATGGTTGATCAGCATCACGATGTCCTGCTGCACTTCGCCGCCCAGCACCCATTCGACCACTTCCATGGTTTCCTCGTCGGTGATGCGCATGCCTTGCACGAACGTGCCCTGCTTGCCGATCTTCTTCAGAGCGCTATCGATTTGCGGGCCGCCGCCGTGCACCACCACCGGATTCATGCCGACCAGCTTGAGCAGGATCACGTCGCGCGCAAAGCCGTGCTTCAGGTGTTCGTCGGTCATCGCGTTGCCGCCGTATTTGATGACAATGGTCTTGCCGTGGAATTTTCGGATGTATGGCAATGCTTCAGCGAGTATTTCGGCCTTGATTTCCGGCGCGACGGAATTTAAATTGCCGCTGGGATGGAGATCAAGAGGAGAGAGTGCGGTCATGGCAGATCCTGAAATGTTTTCCGCGATTTTACAGGGAAAATCGTTTCACCCCACAGTCACGCTAGCAAATCGGATATGTTTTCATTGTGCCAATAAAGTGGTGAAAAATTTTTTGGCAGATCGTCATGAAATTTTTTTCGGGCAAAAAATTCCTAATGGCACTATCATCAAAAGCTATTGATGCGGCACGAATCAGCATGAAGCCGAATCCATGATCCGCACCACCAGGAGAGCAAATGAAACCACTTAAACGCATTGCATGCATCCTCGCCGCAGCAACTTTGCTGGGCGCATGCAGCCGCGATGTCAACGTGAAGATAGGCGTGGTCGCACCGATGAGCGGGCCGCTGGCGCAATACGGCAAAGACATAGCGCACGGCGCCGAAGTGGCTGTGGACGAGTTGAACAAGGATTTTTTCATGATCAACGGCAAGCGCGCCCACTTCGAACTGGTGGTCGAGGACGACAAGGCGTCGCCGGAAGAGGGGCAACTTGCCGCCAAACGCTTGATCGACATGAAAGTTGCGGCGGTGTTCGGCCACTTCAACTCCGGAGTGACGATTGCCGCCGCGCCACTATATGCAAGCGCCGGGATTCCGCAATTATCCGTTTCCACCAACCCGAAATACACCCGTATGGGCCTGAAAACCGCATTTCGCATCACCGCCGACGATATTGCGCAAGGTGCCGCGCTGGGCCATCTGATTCAGAACAAACTGCATCCGAAATCGGTATATCTGGTCGATGACGGCACCCTGTTCGGAGCCGGTCTGGCGGCAGAAGTGAGCAAGTCCCTGCAGAGCGCCAAGCTCGTCCTCCAGCACGACAGCGTAGACGGCAGCAACGCCGACTTTGCGCTGCTGGCGCAAAAAATCATCGAATCCAATGCCAACATCATCTTTTTCGGCGGTGACGAAGCTACCGGAATGCCGCTGCTGAAAGCCCTGCGCAAGGCCGGTTCCAGCGCCAAGTACGTGGCAGGCGATGCGATGTGCGACGGCTCCACCATCAAGCATGCGGAAGGCAGCGGCGACAACGATTTCTACTGTTCAATCGCGGGCGTGCCACCCTCCTGGCTATCGGCCGGGATCGGATTTGCCGAACTGTACAAAACCCGGTTCGGCGTACCGGGAGCCTATTCGGCGCTGGCCTATGACGGCATTCATCTGTTTGCACAAGCGATGCAACGCGCCAACTCGACCGAGCCGAATGTGTACCTGGCTGAAATCAGCAAGGAGTCATTCAATGGCAAGGTGCAGGGCTCGCTGTCGTTCGACGAAAAGGGCGACATCCGCGACGGCACCATCGTGATTTTTGAATCAGTCAACGGCACGCTGACCGAACAGCGCAACATGCTGTAGTCCCGCAACGTGGTTACTTGCAACGGCGCAACTGCTGCTGCGGAAAATCTGCGGCAATCCTGCCGAACACCGCGATGCCAGCCGGATCCAGGTCACGCATCTGAAACATCACCTTGCTGGTAGCCGCGCTGCGGGCACCGATCCGGGCCGACAGCACGCCTTGCTGCTTTAACTGGGCCAACAGGATTTTGGCCTGAGCTTCGGTCTTGAATACGCCCAGCGAAATACCCCAGCGCAGATCGGAATTATCCTGCATCACGAAGAAATTGGTCACGCCGCGCTGGCGCAACTCCTCCACCTTCTTCTGCGCCCCGGCCTGTTCGCCTTGCGGCGGGATATACACCATGTAACTGGCGACTTCGCGCACATTGCGGCGCGATTGCCGGTCGCCCAGCCCCAGCGCCGCGATCTGCGCCTCAAAACGACTGGCCTGCGCCAGCGTGAAATCACCGATTTCAGTGCAAGCAACCAAGGCAGGCGCAGGGGTCGGGGTTGGGACCGCAGCGGGGACGGGAGCGGTGGCTGGAGCCGGAACTGCCGTAGCCACCGCCTCAGGGTTCGCAGTGGCGGCCGCGGGTGCCAGCAGAGCCAGCTGTTCCGGATGGATTTGTCGTTTGCTGCGCTGCGGCTCGCGCCCGTCCGGTGCGATCGCGCCCAGATAGCCCAGGTTCAACGCCAGTAGCGCAGCGTTGGCCAGCAACAATATCCAGAAAATGAATTTCAACATGATGGGTCCGAATCCGCGGCCTGCAGCGCCACGAGTTGTAAGCCGATAAGCACCAGATTATCGACGATTTGATGCGCCACCCGCAGTTGCGGCGCGATATACGCCGCAGCGCCGCCGGCCAGCACGCACTGCACCGCCGCATGCTCGCGCGCATGCGCCGCCAGCGCGCGCTCGATGGCGCCGGCCTGGGCCGCGATGCAACCGGACACAATCGCGTCATCGGTATTGTCGGCAAACATCGGCGATAGCGGCAGCGCCAGACTCGGCGGCTGCTGCAATACTTGCTCCACTTGCGGCAATTGCGCGGTATTGCCGGCCAGCGCAGAAGCCATCAAACCCAGCCCCGGCAGGATCATCCCGCCGACAAAAACCCCATCCGGACTAAGTGCATCGACGGTGGTGGCGGTGCCGCAGGTAGCGACGATCAGCGCTTGCTGCGGGAACAGCGCGTGGGCGCCAATCAGCGCCGCGAAACGGTCGCAGCCGAGCTGGGCCGGATTGCGATAGCCGTTGCGCACCCCGCCTTGTTGCAGCGTTGCAGCGAACCAGTCGATCTGCGCCGGCCGCAGCGCAGTGGCAGCGGCCAAAGCCGCCTCCAGGCGCTGGCGCAGCGCAGCGCCAGCCACGTTCGACAGCAGCGCGCGCGACCAGCGCAGGCCTCGCCAGGCCTGCGCCAGCGTGCCGACCTCGGCGTGACTGACCGAGCCGAAGGTGTTCCAGCGGCCCAATTGCGTGGTTGCATCCACTAACGCCCACTTGATCCGGGTATTGCCGGCATCGACCAATAGCAGCATGTTCAATTTTCCTTGACGCGAAGTGATACGTCGCCGGCGACCACCGCGACGCGACCGGTTGCGGTGTCCAGCAGCAAACAACCGCTCGCATCGACACCGGCCGCGCGCCCCTGCTGCAACACGCGGCCGTGATCCAGGATCAGCACCGTTTGCCCGGCATACGCATGCAGGCTGTTCCAGCGCGCCATGAATGCCTTGAAACCGCCCTCCTCGAACTGGCTCAACACCTCCGCCAGCGCGTTCAGCAATGCCGCCAGCAAGCGGCTGCGATCCATCCGCGCCAGCCAGGGCGCATCGGCCACCGCGTGACCGATTTGCGCTTCGAGCCGGTCCGGCATGCTCAAATTCAAACCGATGCCGATCACCACCCAGGTGCCGCCCGGCCCGCCTTGCTTTGTGGCCGGCAAAGCCACCGTCTCGAGCAGGATGCCGGCCAGTTTCTTGCCGTCTTTTAATACATCGTTCGGCCACTTCAGTGCGACCGGCACATCGAGCGCCGCCAGCGCCTCCGCCAGCGCCACGCCGACCGCCAGCGGCAGTCCCAGCAACGACTGCAACGGACGGTCGAAGCGCCATGCCAGCGAAAAAGTCAGGCTGGCGCCGGGCGCAGAATGCCAGTTGCGTCCGGCCCGGCCGCGTCCGGCCGTCTGGCTCTCGGCCGCCAGCAGCAGCGGCGACGACAACTGCTCCAGCCGCGCCAGCAGGTCGGCATTGGTGGAGCCGGTCTCAGTCACCACCTCGACGGCAACCTGTTGCGCGCTAGCCTGGCGCAATGCGGCGATGCGTGATTGTGAAAGCGAAATATCCATGCCGCGCATTGTAGCGGGAGTGGCGGAATTGGCGAGAGTGGCTTATCGGAAGCGGATCACCGCAAAGCTGGCGCAGAATGAAAAGTCGTGCTGCCGCGGGTACCCGGACTGCTGCCGGATGCGACGAAAAAACGATTTTCCTGCGCTTTCACCAATTCAATATACTGTGCCATGTATTTTTAAAAGCGAAATGAATATAAGCGGGAGCGCAATATTTTTAACCGATACTCCATATTATTTGGCTATGTCGCACTTAACTGTTGATTTGAAGTCTAATTTTTGACAACTAGTGTTGACGGAGGGCAAAGTCATGAAAACGCTGGACTTCAAAACCTGGCTGGAGCAACTCAATGCGCTTAACCGTGG
>JBDSCZ010000239.1:0-7549 GCA_039920865.1 Burkholderiaceae bacterium | reverse complement strand
AGCGGAATTCACAATATTGTCATTCCCGCGAAGGCGGGAAACCATACATCGCACGCTGAATCACCGGTGTATGGATCCCCGCTTTCGCGGGGACGACGGGTTTTTTTGAACGTGTAACGCTGTTTCTTAGATATGTAGCTAATCAGGTGTTTTTATTAAACAGGCAAATTCTGACCACGCTGCGTTTTTTAAAGTATTTCATGTCTTTCATGGGCAGTGCGCAACATCGAATCTACAACCTTAGCAGCCGCTTAAGCCGACCGACTGCTAAGGCCGACGCTTGCGCCGCCAGAAAATATGCATCAACGGTTTGACGCTAATGCCATGCATGACGATGGACAGGGCAATCACGACCAGCGTCAATTGTATGAACTGCAGCGCTAGCGGCTCCGGCAAGCCATGCTGTATCGCATACATCAGGTAATACAAAGAGCCGATTCCGCGCACGCCGAACCAACCTATCATGCCGCGCATGCGCCACGATGTTCCACTGCCCAGCATTCCCAGCATCACACTAACGGGACGCGCAACCAGGAACAGGAAGCAGGCAAAACCCACGCCACGCCAGCTCCACGAATCAATGAACAGCATGCCACCCACCAGCAGGATCAGAACCACTTCCGACAATCGCTCCAGATGCTCCTTGAATACAAGTGAACCTTCGCTGACTATTGCCGGCGATTCTGCATTGGCATGGATGCCAACATCGGCCTTTGATTCCGGCAGTGCCACGCCGGAGGCCGGGATGGGTCCGGGTCTATCCGGTTTGTGCTTGACGCTGCCGGCCAGCTTCAATTCGGTCTGATGCAGCGCGACGGCGGCGAAGAACACCGCCAGAAAACCCCAGCTATCGATCAGCAGGCTGAGGCCATACACCACACCGATCAGACCCAGCCCCAGAAAATCATCCATGATCTCCCGGCTTTGCTGCCGGCTGCCGCGTATCTTCCAGATCAGCCGCGCCAGTAAACTGCCAGAGACCGCACCCAGGGCTATGCTTGCCGCCGTCGCCCACAATACGTCCAGCAAGACCCAGCGCAGCCCGGATTCGCCCACTTCATGCAGGCCCAGCAACCCCAAGCCCAGCATGACGAACGGGAAGGCACTGCCGTCGTTCATGCCTGCTTCACAGGTCAGGGTGAAACGCAGTCGATCGTGGTCGCCCGGATGGCGAATCTGCACATCGGTTGCCAAAACCGGATCGGTGGGCGCGACGATGGCGCCCAGCAGTATGCCCGCGCCCAGCGGCAAACCAAGCACGTAGTAACCAAAGGCTGCGACCATCGCGATGCTGGCTGTCATCGACACGGTGGCCAGCAATACCGGTGTGCGCCATTGTTTGAAACTGATCGGTGCCGGCATTTTAACGCCGGCAGAAAATAGCGATATCAAGACCGCGACTTCGGTAAGCACCTCCAGCAGCGCCGACTCCTTCAACGGGTTGAAGCGCAATATATCCAGCACCGTAGGCCCGACCAGCAAACCCGCGGCGAGATAGATGATGGCGGATGTGACAGGCAAAGACTTGAGCCGCGAAGAAGTCAGCCCCATACAAAGCAGCAAACCGCCCACCAGTAAAAACCACAAAGAATTGGAAACCATGAATCCGCTCAAACGATGACAAGGGTGGCAGGCAAGATCATTTTCCAAAACAGAACCGGTCCGATGAAGTCGGAATGAGGGTTCTTTTATTGCTCCTGTACTTTACCTGTTTTTAGTGCGGCGGTTTCAATCCGTAACCGACGTTACATGCCATACATTCCGGCCTGTTGCCTGTTCGGCGTTTTGCTGACGCCATGCAATACCTGCAGCAATATTTGATTATTGCAGGCAGCATGTCTGCAGGCGATACCTGAAGCTACTTCTGGGCATTGCGCTTGTTTGGATTTCTGGACGGCTCGCTAGTCGGCGGTTTTGCGGTAGCGATGGCCTGCGTCATGCATGCCAAACATTCTGCAAGCAATTGAAATTGCAAAAGAATAGCAATCGGCGAACCGCATTAACCGGAAACCCGCCGATCAAGTAAGCGAGCACTTAGTTGTTAATGGCCGTGCTTGTGATTGCGGTGATGCTTGCCATGTTTTTCCTCAATTAATGTCCTTCTGTATCGGTCTGCGCTTGCAGACTGATGGCGCCTGATGCAATGCCGACAAACGCACACCCTTGTAAAAATCAGTTCCTGCGGGAACCGGATACCAAGCCTGTTAAACCAAGCACCACAAGCACGACTCCACCCACCATCATCCCGATGGAACGATTAGTCGGTGACCCCGTAAACGCGCGGGAAATGTCTGATGTGAACGAATTAAACTCGTTTAATCCAAATATTGTCAACATGATGCCTCCGGCAAGAAGTGCCAGCGAAACAGCTTTATTCATAGCAACCTTGTTGTGGATAGCGAACGGTGCCGCTTAAATCGGCATTTCTAAAGACCGCGACCACTGATTAGGCGCAGCAATATCATGATCACGGCGATCACCAATAGAATATGTATGAAGCCACCGATGGTGGTGGATGTGACAAGGCCAAGCAGCCAAAGAATGAGCAAAACGACGGCAATTGTATAGAGCATGATTTTTTCCTCTTGTAAGTGATGTTACTGTTGTGATGCCAACCCGCTTCAGAGCGTTCCGCAAGCCCCGATGGAACTGTTTCCGAGGCAGAAATTCGACAAGTTTTTCGGGAAATATTGACGCCATGGGAATGATTATCCGGCTTGCATCCCCACCAGTCTGTACGCTGGCGAACACATCTGGCACATGTCGGATGGATTCGAGACAACCTTGCAGTTTAGTCAACGGATCAGTCAACCATTCGTCTTGCTGGACGCAAAAAAAAGCCGCTCAGCTTTTGACTGAACGACCTTATGCTTGCACGGTTGTTTGCCGTGTATAAGCGCTTATTGCGTCACAGTACGCGAGCCTACGACTTCCACAACGACACGACGGTTTTTGGCACGGCCTTGCGGGGTTTTGTTGTCAGCAATCGGTTGCGCTTCGCCTTTGCCTTCGGTGTACACACGCGATGCTGCCATGCCTTTGGAGACCAGATAAGCCTTGACCGCTTCCGCACGACGGATCGACAATTTCTGGTTGTAAGCATCGGATCCGACCGAGTCGGTATGTCCGACAGTAATCATCACTTCCGTATCCATGCCTTGCAGCTTACGCAACAAATCATCGAGTGCTGCCTTGCCTTCAGGCTTGACTGCCGATTTGTCAAAGTCAAACAGGGCTTCCGCAGCGAACGTGACTTTTTCCGACACCGGCTGCGGAGTCGCGGCCACCGGCTGGGGTGCAGCGGCAGCGGCAACTGCAACCGGCTCAGGCATCACTGCGAGCGGCGCTGGCGCCGAGGTTTCCCGACCGAACTTATACAGCAAGCCGACCGAAACCAGGTCGATGTCGCCCTTGTTGCCTACCGCATCGTCGATCCGGTAGCGCTCCACCTCGGCACGCATGGCCAGAGAGTTGGTGAAAGCATACTGCAGCCCCAGGCCAACCTTGAGGTTCGTGTCGCGCTTGCTTGGATTGGGATTCAGCACCTGGATGGCTCCGGCTCCAGTGAAGGAGTCTTTGGCTTCAGCATAATTCACTCCGACCCGGCCAAATGCAGAAAACTTCTCGGTGATGGGTAGCGTGCCGACCAAGTCGAGACTCAGGCCTTTGAGCTTGATGTTACCGTTCAGTGTTCCAGCTGGTACCGTGGTCGCCGTATAGCTGAATTTTCCCAGATCGAAATAACCGCCTTCGAGGGCAAAATTCTTGTTGAACTGGTACCCGCCAAAAATCTTGTAGCCGGCGTCGCGGTCATCATCGGCGATCGAGACAGAAGAAAAACCACTTCCCAGCAGACTGCGCGTGATCCTGTCATCGTCGATTTTCGCTCTCGACTGACCAACGTTGGCGCCGACATACCAGCCAGAATCATCCGCCACTGCGAATGGGCTGGCGATGACAGCGAGTGCCACCAAACCCAGCGTCATTGATGCTTTTGCTAATTTCATGTTTTTCTCCAGTGGAGTTAAAAATTTCTTAGAATTGTTAAAAACGCACTAAATTCCGTCCGTATGAGACCTTAAAAAGGCCGGCAGAATTGACTCTGCCGGCCCGTGCATTTAAAACCTCAAGCCTTACGGTTTTACAATGTTGTTAGCATTCAATGTGACCGCGGTCTGTGCCAAAGCCCTGCCAGTCAGGGCTGCGCCGGTATTCAGCGATATCAGCGTTTGGCTCAATATGTTTCCCTTGACCTTGGCCGTAGTTCCGATAGTTGTCTGGCCAGAGACCTGCCAGAAGATGTTCTTGGCCTGTGCACTGCCACCCAAGGTAACAATGGCATTGTTGCCAATGGTGAGGTCTTGTGCAATCTGGAAGATCCAGACATCATTTGCGCCGCCCGTGAGAGTAACGCCGGCATTTGATATGGAAACGCCAGTTCCCCATTTGTAGAGACCTGGAACAAGCGTCATGCCACTAATATCGCCCGCGCCCAGATTAATAAAATCCGGAGTTGTTCTTCCTGCTGCGTCGATGAAAGCGGTTTGCATGTCGCTTATAGCTGTTGTCAAGTTGTTAGGAGTCGGGACCGCATAGTCGGCTGCGTACACTTTACCTGTCACCAAAGTTGATGTCGAAAATGCATTCGTGGAATCCATAATCAGTCCAAATCCCGTGATGAAAGACGCTGCGGCTGGACTTACGCCGATATCGCCGATCACTGCGGTGGTTCCAGTGGTTGAGATTCCTGTTTTTGCCAGCATCACGAAATTTCCAGCCGTTCCAAGAATTACCGGCGCTGGACCTGCCGCGCCAATTACCGTCAAGTTCCCCGTATCAGACTGGCCTTTGAAAAGGGCAGTGATGACCGATGTGCCGCTGGCAACGCCAGTAGCGACGCCGGAGGTGCTAATCACAGTGGCAACGCTGGGGGTGCCGGAAGTCCAGCTTGAGGATGTTGTTACGTCGCGGGTTGTCGTATCGCTATAGGTCGCAGTAGCCATAAATGGTTGGACGTCACCAATCCGTACTGAGGCAGTTGCAGGCGTCACCGCGATGGACACCAATGTTGCACCGGTCACCGTCAAGGTTGCTGTATCGGACTTGGTACCGAAATTGGCAGTGATCAACGATGTGCCGTTCAAAATACCCTCGGCGACGCCGGAAGTGCTGTTCACTGTTGCAACGCTGGGGGTACCGGAAGTCCAGCTGGAGGATGCTGTCACGTCGCGGGTTGACGTATCGCTATAAGTTGCAACCGCAATAAATGACTGGATGCCATCAATCGGTATCGACGCAGTTGCAGGCGTCACCGCGATGGATACTAAAGTTTCCGCAGTCACAGTCAAGGTGCCTGAGCCGGATTTACCGCCAAAATCAGCAGTGATGACTGAAGTGCCACTGGCAACGCCAGTAGCGGCGCCAGATGTGCTGTTCACTGTTGCAACGCTGGTGTTGCCTGAAATCCAGCTGGAGGATGCAGTCACGTTGCGGGTTGACCCATCGCTAAATGTCGCAGTAGCCGCAAATGGTTGGATGCCATCAATCGGTATCGACGCAGTTGCAGGCGTCACCGAGATGGACACTAATGTTGGCGCGGTCACAGTCAAGGTGCCTGAGCTGGATTTACCGCCAAAAACAGCAGTAATGACTGAAGTGCCACTGGTAACGCCGGCGGCGAAACCAGAGGTGCTAATCACCGACGCAACGCTAGGAGTGCCTGAAGTCCAGTTGGAGGATGCTGTCACGTCGCTGGTTGTGCCATCGCTATATGTCGCAGTAGCCGTAAATGCTTGAATCCCGCCAATCTGTATCGAGGTGGAAGCAGGTGTTACTGCGATTGACGTCAAGGACGGCAAGCCTAAAATCGGGTCACCTCCCCCACCGCCGCATCCTGCTGCCAAGGCGGCAATCAGCAAAGCCATGGCCCACATCAGCCCCCTTGAAAATCTCTCCAATTTATTCATTTTTGCCCTCTTTGTTTGATCCAAAAAAACCCATTTATTATGTAAGCGTCCGACCTCTGTTTGATGCGCTGCGGTGCGGGCGTTTTGCGCACTATTACACAATGCAACAAAAAGTTCTGTGCGGAAACCAACATACGTACAACTTGTTATTTTTTCTGCGGCCTGGCGCCGGCGGTGAATGGTCTTAATTCTGCGCGTCCGTAGCAGGTTTGTTCATTATTCGGTGACCAGGGAATGAGTGCTCTAGTTAAATCTCATTCTTTCTGAACATCCGGATCAGACCTGCTGTGCCTGCCTTTTGCTATAGTCTGGCAAGGGAAAGATCTGCGCATTTACAAAAAAAGCCGTTCAGCTTTTGACTGAACGGGCTTGCGTGCGATGCGTGCGCGCTTAGCTCACTATTGCTTCACGGTACGCGAACCGACGACTTCCACTACGACGCGGCGGTTTTTGGCACGGCCTGCCGCAGTTTTGTTGTCGGCAACCGGCTGGGTTTCACCCTTGCCTTCGGTGTACACGCGCGATGCATCGATGCCTGTGGAAATCAGGTACGCCTTGACCGCTTCCGCACGACGGATCGACAGTTTCTGGTTGTAAGCATCGGGGCCAATGGAATCGGTATGACCGACCGTGATCATCACTTCCGTGTCCATGCCTTGCAGCTTGCTTAACAAATCATCGAGTGCCGCCTTGCCATCAGGCTTGAGCGCTGCCTTGTCGAAGTCGAACAGGGCTTCCGCAGCGAACGTGACTTTTTCAGATACCGGCACTGGCGCCGGTGCCGGCGCTACTTCCACAGGCGCGGCTGCGACGGCAACCGGTTCCGGCATTACTGCCAGCGGAGCGGGTGCTGCAGTTTTCGCGCCGAACTGGTACAGCAGGCCGACCGAGATGAGATCGATGTCACCCTTGTTGCCGATTGCATCGTTGATCCGGTAGCGTTCCACCTCGGCGCGCATGGCGAGAGAGTCAGTGAACGCGTACTGCAGCCCCAGGCCAACCTTGAGGTTGGTGTCGCGTTTGTGGGGGTTTGGGTTGGCCACAACGATGGTTCCGGTGAAGGAATCTCTGGCTTGGGCGTAGTTCACGCCGACCCGGCCAAATGCAGAAAATTTCTCGGTGATCGGCAGCATGCCGACCAGGTCGAGATTCAGGCCCTGGAGCTTGATGTTGCCGTTCAGCGTACCCGCCGGCACCGTGGTCGCCGTATAACCGAATTCCCCCAGATTGAAGTAGCCGCCTTCAACCGCGAAATACTTATTGAATTTGTACCCGCCAAACAGCTTGTAACCGACGTCGCGGTCGTCATCGGCGATCGATACGCCGGTGAAACCACTTCCCAGCAGGCCGCTGCTGATCCTGTCGTCGTCGATATCCGCTCTGGACTGCCCAACATTGGCGCCGACGTACCAGCCTGCATCTTGCGCTGCTGCGAATGGGCTAGCGATAACAGCGAGTGCCACCAAACCCAGCGTTCCTGATGCTCTTGCTAATTTCATGTTTTTCTCCAGGAAGATTTAAAACTCTTGCGGCTGCTGTACATATCCATCATTAACTATGCCTGTTAATAGTTACCAAAGGCC
>JBDSCZ010000238.1:0-5559 GCA_039920865.1 Burkholderiaceae bacterium | reverse complement strand
ACAGCCGCTATCGTTCGGACATCCGCATTTTCTATTATCGCGAACTGGAGAATGAGACCCCGATTCCGTTCGAGGAGCAAATCCTGTATCGGGATGCGCACATTCTGGTGGTCGACAAGCCGCATTTCCTGCCGGTGATACCGGGCGGGCGCTTCTTGCACGAAACCCTGCTGGTGCGCCTGAAGAAGAAGCTGGAATTGCCCGATCTGACGCCGATCCACCGGCTCGACCGCGAAACCGCCGGCGTCATTATCTTTTCGCATCATGCCGCCAGCCGCGGCGCCTATCAGTCGATGTTTCAAAAGCGCCTGGTGCAAAAGGTGTACCAGGCGCTGGCGCCAACCCTGCACGGCCGCACGTTTCCGTTCACCTACCGCAGCCGGCTGGTCGAGGGCACGCCGTTCTTCCGGATGCAGGAAGTGGCAGGCGAGCCCAATTCCGAAACCCATATCGATCTGATCGAACAGCGCGGCGCGCTCAGCATGTACCGATTGCAGCCTGTCACCGGCCGCAAGCACCAGTTGCGCGTGCATCTGGCGGCGCTCGGCATCGCCATCGTCAACGATGCCTTTTATCCCGATTTACAGCCGGACAAGGCCGATGACATGTCGCAGCCGCTGCAGTTGCTGGCGCGCGCAATTGCCTTCACCGATCCGATTAGCGGACAGGCGCGCTGCTTTGAAAGCGGGCGCACGCTGCTTGCATCGCCAACATGAAGTGTAAACACGGCAATTATTGGTATGAGAGTGCATTAAGTTTGTGCATAATCAAAACATTGTTTAATTTATGTCGATGTTTTTCCAGTGTTGCAATTTGCGTAACGGGATTATCGATCAGCAAGCAGTGATGCAGGAATGGTTCAGGCAGTTTTGCAGCCGATTCCTGCTTATTCCGACAGGCTTTTTGACCGGCATGACCCAAGATAATCCCCATGAACCATTTGCTATCCCGCCTGCATCTATTGCCAGATCGACTCACTTCCTCGATGGTCGCTGTGCTATATGCGGTCTTTGCCGGCTTGTGGATCGTCGCCTCGGGTACCCTGCTGACTTTCGCCGTTGTCGATCCTGTGTTGCAGGGTTACATCGAGCTGACCAAGGGCCTGGTGTTCGTGGCGGTCACCAGCACACTGCTGTATCTGCTGCTGAAGGTGTGGCGCGAACCTGCAATCGCGCTGCCAAAGCTGCAGCAAAGCGACATCCATGCTCCTGAAATGCGTGGGCTGGCAGCCCTGTTTCTGATCCTGGCACTGGTGGTGCCGCTGATCGGACTGGCAGTCTCCAAGCTGCATGGTCCGCAGCTGGAGCAGCAGGCCTATGCCAATCTGGAACTGCTGGCGCGGCTCAAGGCCAAGCATATCGAAAGCTGGCTGGCTGAAAGAGGCGGCAACGGCATGATGCTGGCTGCCAGCACCGGCTTCGCAGCACAGGTTGATCAGTTTGTGCATCAAGGGGATGCTGTCAAGACGCCACCAGCCATTCTTGATCAGCTCGACAATCTGCGCATGGCCTACGATTTTGACAGCATCATGCTGCTCGACACCCAGGGCCGGGTGCTGACTGCGTTAGGCCAGCACACTGACATTGCTCCCGCCTTGCGGCCATTGCTGGATCTTTCGCTGGCCAGAAAAGCGGTCCAGCGCAGCGATATTTACCGCGATGCCTCCGGCCGGGTACGGCTGGACTGGGTGGTGCCGATCACCGTTTCAGGCCCAGAAGGCAAGCGTGCGGTGGCGGCGGTGCTGTTGCGCGTGCTGCCCGAGCAGTTCCTTTTTCCGTTGATCCAGACCAGGCCGACGGCCAGCCCCAGCGCGGAAATCGTGCTGGTGCGGCGCGAACGGGAATCTGTCGTTTTCCTCAGCACGCTGCGTCATCGCCGGGGTACTGCACTGACCCAGAGTTTTTCTGCCGCCGAGCCGGAGTTGCCGGCGGCTGTCGCAGTGCGCGCGGCCCGGCCCGGCACCTTGCACGGCAGCGACTACCGCGGCGTCGCGGTACTGGCCGCCTATCACCCAGTGGCAGGCACCGATTGGCATCTGCTGGCCAAAATCGACCGCGCCGAGGTGCGGGCGCCGCTGCATACGTTGGTGCTCTGGATCAGCCTGATCGCTTGCGCCGCCATTATTGCGTTGAGTGTGGCGATACTGTTGCGCTGGCGCGGCCATCGACAGATGTACGGCCTGGCATTGCTGGCGCAGACCACCAGATCGGATCGTCTGCTGCGCCAATTCTTCGACTTGCCCTTTGTCGGCATGGCGCTGCTGTCGCCGCTGAGCGGACGCGCAATGCGGCTTAACGATCACCTGTGTACGGTGCTCGGCTATGCGCGCGAAGAACTGATGCAAAAACACTGGTCCGAGCTGACCGATCCGGAGGATGCCGCCATCGAAGCGGTGCAAATCGCGCGCATCAAGTCCGGACAGTCCGAAGGCTATGCGATCGACAAGCGTTTCATACGCAAGGATGGCGCGCCGGTATGTGCCGCGATAGACGTACGTTGCGTACGCCAGGCGGATGGCAGCGTGGATTACTTTGTGTTAACGGTACAGGACATTAGCGCGCGCAAGGAGGCTGAAGCAAAAATTCAGCGCCTGACCCAGCTTTACGCGGTCCTGAGCCTGTGCAACCAGTCGATCGTGCGCTGCGCCAGCGCGGAGGAGTTATTCCCAAAAGTCTGCAGCGATGCGGTGCAGTTCGGCGGCATAGAAATGGCGTGGATTGGAATGATAGACCAGGATGGTCGGCAAGTCATTCCGGTAGCCGCAGTCGGCGAGGGCATCGAATATCTGACAGGCATCCAGATTTTAGCCAATGATAATGGCCCGGCCGGGCGCGGACCGACCAGCACCGCGATCCGCGAGCAGCATCCGGTCTGGTGTCAGGACTTCCAGAATGATTCGGTAAATGCGTACTGGCACGAGCGCGGCGCACTTTTTGGCTGGGGTTCCTCGGCGGCACTGCCGCTGTACAGAAACGGTGTCGTGGTCGGCAGCTTCTCCTTGTACACCAGCGAGACCAATGCATTCGATGCTGCAGCGCGCAAGCTGCTGACGGAAATGGCGACCGATATCAGCTTTGCACTGGATAACTTTGCCCGTGAATCGGCACGCCAGCAGGCAGAACAGGAGTTGCGCGATAGCGAGGAGCGCTATCGGGCGGTGACGCAATCTGCCAATGATGCCATCATCACCGCCGACGAAGCGGGCCATATCGTGAGCTGGAACCGGGGTGCGGTAGCGATCTTCGGCTATACGCACGCCGAGGCGCTCGGTAAGCCGCTGACGCTGTTGATGCCGGAGCGCTACCGGCACCGGCATCTGGCGGGCATGCAGCGGATACAGGCCGGCGGTGCGTCGAGCATCATCGGTAAAACCGTTGAGCTGGCAGGCTTGCGCAAGGATATGAGCGAGTTTCCGCTTGAGCTCTTGCTGGCGAAGTGCGAAGTAGCCGCCGGATGGTTCATGACCGGCACCATTCGCGATATCAGCATGCGCAAGCAGCACGAGGCGCAGTTGCAACTGGCAGCCAAGGTATTCGAGCAAAGCGGCGAAGGCATCACCATCACCGATGCCAGACGCAACATCGTGATGATCAACCATGCATTCACCACAATTACCGGTTACAGCGCAGCGGAAGCAATAGGCAAGAATCCGCGCTTGCTGTCCTCGGGACATCAGGATCAGGACTTCTATCGGGCCATGTGGAAGTCCGTCAATGCAAACGGCCATTGGCAAGGCGAGGTATGGAACCGGCGCAAGAACGGCAGCATTTATCCGGAGTGGCTCTCGATTAGCCAGCTACGCGATGCCAGCGGCACGCCGACCCATTACATCGGTATCTTCAGCGATATCAGCCAGCACAAGGCAGCGCAGGAACATATCCAGCGGCTGGCGCATTTCGATGCGCTTACCGGGCTACCGAACCGCAGCCTGCTCAAGGATCGGGTCGATCACGCGCTGGGCAGCGCACAACGCAACCAGGAGCCGTTGGCGCTGATGTTCCTCGACCTGGATCACTTCAAGAACATCAACGACTCCCTCGGCCATCGCATCGGTGACGAATTGCTGATTGCGCTTTCCAAACGACTGAGCCTGGAGGTGCGCGAGCAAGACACGGTATCGCGCCTGGGTGGTGATGAATTCATCATGGTACTGCCGAATACCGATCCCGCCGGCGCCGCCCATGTCGCGGGCAAATTGCTTAAATCCGCGCTGCAGCCTTACCACATCGAACAATATGAACTGACCATCACGCCCTCGATCGGGATCGCGATGTACCCCGGCGACGGCGACGATTTCGACACGCTCTCGAAACGGGCCGACGCCGCGATGTACCGCGCCAAGCAAAGCGGTCGCAACAACTACTGTTTTTTCACGGCCGAAATGCAGGCGCGCTCGGCGCACACGCTGGAACTCGAAAACGCATTGCGCCGTGCGCTGGAACGCGATCAGCTGCTGCTGCACTACCAGCCCCAGGTCTGTCTCGAAGATGGCCGCATCGTCGGTGCCGAAGCGCTGCTGCGCTGGCAGCACCCGGATCTCGGCATGGTGTCGCCGGCAGACTTCATCCCGATTGCCGAAGACAGCGGCCAGATCCTGCGGATCGGCGAATGGGTATTGCGCCAGGCCGCACGCCAGTGCCAAGACTGGATCGCCAGCGGTCTGGCACCGATAACGATCGCAGTCAATCTGTCGGCGGTGCAGTTCCGTCACCCGCGCTTGCCGGAACTGGTGATGCAGATACTCGACGAGGTGCAGTTGCCGCCGCAATACCTGGAACTGGAATTGACCGAAGGGGTGGCAATGGACAATCCGCTGGCAGCGATTGCCGTCATGGACAAGCTGCACCAACGCGGCATCCGGATGTCGATCGATGACTTCGGCACCGGCTACAGTTCGCTCAGCTACCTGAAACGCTTCAAGGTATACAAGCTAAAGATCGACCAGTCTTTCGTGCGCGACATTACCGAAGACCCGGAGGACAAGGCCATCGTCGGCGCCATCATCAGCATGGCCAACAGCCTGGGCATGCAAACCATCGCCGAAGGGGTGGAAACCGAAGGGCAACTGGCCTTCCTGCGTGAACAGGGCTGCGACGAAGTGCAGGGTTATTACTTCAGCAGGCCGTTGCCGGCGGAACAATTCGAGACCCTGTTGCGGACCTGGCAGCCTATCTCTGCATAATATATACATATATATGTATATTTAATGTGCCAATTTAAATATGCGGAAATATCGTTGTTTTTGCATATACCCATACTATTAATTAATTAAAGGTAACTATTCAGTTGGCTATTTATGCTCCTTCCCCCGGGCAGGGGGAAGGCTGGGATGGGGGTCGAACGGTCGAAATATCGGCACGGTCGATCACGCTTTCTATCCCCTCCCTAACCCTCCCTCTGCAATGGGGAGGGAATATCAAGCGTGATTGAATGCGCATACATAGCGGGCTGAATAGTAACAATTAAAGGTAACTATTCAGTTCGCTATGAGGTGATCTCAATAACCCATTAGACCGTTCGTGCTGAGTAGCGCAGCGTATCGAAGCAGACTTCGATACG
>JBDSCZ010000237.1:0-21411 GCA_039920865.1 Burkholderiaceae bacterium | reverse complement strand
TTGGGACGAAAACCTGTTCAAGGCCTTCGCCGGCAGCGACGCCTGCCTGGTGATACATCACACCGAAGCATTCGGCGAGCGCCTGCACCGCGCAGTCCAGCGCGCACTGCCGAACTGGGCCGGCATCGACGGCGCCATCAGCTACGGCAAGCGCGGCCCGCTCGGGGCGATTTTCACCCGCCCGTCAGCACAGGCAGCACAGCAATCATGGCAATTCGCATGGCGCCCGATGCAACCGACCATCACGCTCAACCCGATCACCATCAAGCTCGGCAGCATCGAAGAATTCGCCGAAATCCGCACCCGCAGCACGACCGTCTAGTCGACAATTGTTTGCGCGCCCGCAAGCCTGGGTGGTTTAGGGGCGGCTATCTTGAAAGCGACAGCCTGCCGTTATGGTCAGCTTCATCATGCCTAGAATAACGCAGGGTATAGGCAAAAATACATGAATTTACGCATGTATTTATTGCGATATTAAAAATACATGCTGCAGTATCCTGACTCGGAAAGAGTCCATCTGGCGCTCTTTCAGAAGATGAATACGGGCGTCACGGACGCAGGTGTTAATAAATGAAACATTCCATCCGGCATCCGTTCCGGCATGCCAAAATGAATATTTTTATAAATAAGGGGTCGTCATGCGCACACAATTCACTCTCACTGCATTAATTGCCGCTCTGGCGTTGACCGGCTGCGCCAACATGCCCGAAATGAGCAATACCCAGCGCGGCACCGCCACCGGTGCCGGCATGGGCGCATTGGCGGGCGCAGCAATTGGCGCAGCTACCGGCGGCGGCGGCGGGCGACGGGCCGCAACCGGCGCAGTCATTGGCGGGCTGGCCGGCGCAGCAGCCGGCAATATTTGGTCAAACCGGATGGAAAACCAGAAACGCGCCATGGAGCAGGCCACCCAAGGCACTGGCGTGCAGGTCAGTCAGACTGCCGACAATCGCCTAAAACTGGATATCCCGAGCGACATTTCATTCGCTACCGGCAAGTCCGATATTGCACCGAATTTCCGCCAGGTACTGGATCAGTTCGCTTCCAGCCTGAATGAAAACCGCTCCACCACCGTGACCATCGTCGGCCACACCGACAGCACCGGCTCCGAGGCAGTCAACATGCCGCTGTCGCGCGACCGCGCTGCGCACACCCGCGATTATCTGGTGACCCGTGGCGTAGCAGCCAATCGCATCACCGCCGATGGCCGCGGCTCGCATGAACCGCTGGTATCGAACGATAGCGCAGCCAACCGCGCAAGAAACCGCCGGGTCGAAATCTTCGTGGCGGAACAGGCTAACTAACAACAAGCCTGAAGCCTGTTTTCGCACGCATTGATGACAAAGGGGGCCGCGGTAAAACGCGGCCCCTTTGTCATTTTCTTTCTCTATTCTCTTTTGCCGCGCTGAAATCTGATCTGCATTGGCTTCAAAAAACAGTGCAACAAAAAAGCCAGTCAAAGACCGGCTTTTTTGTTGCACTGCATCCAGACAGAAATTACTTCGCTGCAGCGATCATGTAATCGACCGCAGCCTTGACTTCCTCCTCGGAGGCGGCAGAACCACCCTTGGGCGGCATCATCCTGATACCTGCAATCGCATGTGTATGCAACACGGCCGGACCCTGCTTGATGCGGTCGGCCCAAGCTGCCTTGTCGCCAAACTTGGGAGCGCCCAAAACGCCGGAAGCGTGGCACGCCATGCAAGCCGAGTCATAGATTTTCTTGCCGGCGTCAGCTGCCAGCTTGGCCGGCGCTGCAGCGGCAGGTGCGGCATCGGTTGCAGGAGCTACCGCAGGTGTTGTAGCAGGTGCTGTAGCAGGTGTTGCTGGTGCTGCGGCAGAAGCTGCACCAGCTGCAGGTGCCTCCGGCTCCTTGAATGAAGCGCCGCCTTTATTGGCCATATATGCCACTGCACGCGCCACCTCAACATCGTCCAGGCCCGGGTTACCGCCTTTGGCAGGCATACCGCGGATACCCTTGGTGGCATGCAATACCAGCGTATCGTAACCTTGCGCAATGCGCGGCCCCCAAGCCGCACTATCGCCAAATTTAGGCGATCCGGCAGCGCCGCTATCGTGGCATGCCGCACAAGAAGCGGTATATACGGCGCTACCGACCTGCAACTGCTTCGGCCCGCTCTCGTCTATCAAGGTAAATCCTTGATCGGCAACCGGACTGATCCGCGCCGCAACCGCTTCCGGCGTATCGCCGCCCGAACCGGCGCCCATTTTCTTATCTGCGGTCACATACTGCACCAGCAACACGATGCAGATGATCGGAATAATAAAAGCTGCCAGCACTGCAATTACAAGTTGCTTGGGCGTTTTGATCGGAGATTGATGATCATTGTGTGTATTACTGTCTTCGTTTTGATTAGATAGATCGCTCATGGTTTCCTCGGTGCATTTTTTAAGCCGGTAGGCGGATGCGCAATCACGGCCAATACAGATCCGCAGGCAACGCAAAGCTTCGCCAAACCCTTAATTATAGACACAATGCAACCGCTTTGAAACGGGAAATCATAGCTTTACATGGACGGCCTGCTCGAAAAACTGTATTCTCTATCTCTGTTAAAAATTTCCCAAATGCGGCTGTAGCTCAGTGGATAGAGTATTGGCCTCCGAAGCCAAGGGTCGCTGGTTCGATTCCAGCCAGCCGCACCAGATAAATTGAATAAAATCAAAGCGTTACAAAAAATATTTTGTAACGCTTTTTTATTTTTCACATCATTTAAACCACTGTACTGTTGTCGCTGACGTGATTTTCCATAGGCTGCCGGAATTCATTGAGTCAATGGCAAGCGTAGCAAACGATCACCCTCTTTTTGATTTCACTACATTAAATTCGGGCGACACAGTTCGCAGCAGCTCCTGCACAAAATCAAGCGCAACGATGTGACACTACCGCTTGTTTTTGCTGAAAGCGTTGTCATGACGGAACCTACTGGTGGTACTTCGACAACCGCGAGCAACTAGGTCTGCTGGCGATTGCTCAGCACCAAGCTATCCGGCATGGGCTACGCGCGGCTTGAACTGCTTATCGCTTATGCGAAATTTATTGCGCCGGTCACCCATCAACGAGCGCAGTTCCTTGATACTTAAATTGGTGACTTCATGCATCCGGATTAGTAGTGATGCGCCAACTGGGATCCTGCGGTGACGAATCTTGCTGATCACTGGCGGAGCCACTTCCAGCGCGCGCGACAGAGCGGCGTCATTTTTCAAATTGAGTTTTCCGATAACCGATGTTAACAAGTTATCAGGATCGTATTGGGTTTGACCTAGTAGATTCTGATTGTTCATGTTGGCTCCTCTTTATCTCACAGTTGTTTGTAATGATCCGATTGTGATCATTTGTACAAATGATTCTTTTGATAACCCGCAACATAAATTCGCAAATTCATAAGGCAATCAAAAAATATTTGCAAGAAAACCAATCCAATCTATATAAATGCCTGGTTTCATATATCAAAACGTTGCATTTTCAATTGCCACACAACGTGCCGACGAACGCATCCTCATTTCTGCCGGATAACATCGACTGGCACGCCCCAAATACCCACCCCCCTCGATCGAGCGATTTTTTCCATCGTCGCGTATTCGAAAGGGGCATCCGGCAGGGCAACCGCCCAACCTTTCTGGAGCATCCATGCGCTCAGATCCTCGCTTCCTTGCCTGCAATTGGCGATGATGCTGCCGTCAGGATTAAACGTTCTTTGCGTGCATTGTATGAAGTCGCCACTGATCTTGAAATCAAGTGCCAAAGATGCTCTGGAACCGCAGGGTACCGGCCTGATGAAGGTATAGCAGGTCTGATCGGTGGGTGGAATATAGATGCCATACAGATGTACCAGATAGCCGCTGACTTTCAGCGAGCCATCATCCTGTACGAAGGCAAAGCTGGAAAACGAAAAATCTGCGAACGCGTGCGGCGCAATCACCATGGCAACCAGCAGAGTCAAAAGATTCTTCATCCGTTCACGTCGAGTTTTCACGTTACGCTTTCTGCGCGGAAACGTTCGCTGCAGTCGATAAAATGCATCGGGGTTTTAATTTTAGCGTGAAAATCGTTCTGCGACTTTCAGCTCCGACCTGATATGTAACACGCCAGAGCTAACATGATTTCGTCCGTATTTTTCCCCGCTATACAGCAGACCATCGGCAGTATTGATAAATTCGTATCGTGCAATCATCCTGTCTGCACTGAAGAGTCGATTACAGCATGACTATGCTCGGAAACCGGACCCGCACCAAACCCTGCATACACGCGGCGTGTAGCGCTAGCAATGGCTTGGTTGTGATTTTCTGCACCCGTCAACCGGGCTTGCGGAAATCGTTCTCGACCCATGCAGCAGCGCTGGTCCGGTTCAGATTGAAGTGCGGCGCGACCTGCACTTGTGCGATTTGGAGGTCGCACTCATCGTGTGCGGAAAGCAATGCGTAAGGATCGTATTCGTCTGGAATGATGTCTAGCGTGACGCTTATCATGACCGAGCGCACCGTTACCGTAATGGTCTTGTGCAGCATCGCGTGCAATTGTTGCTCATGCCGGCGCAGGACTTCCGACGCGGTCTTGATCAAGGTGCGAAAGGCAGCGGAGTCCAGCGGCTTCGGATCTTTCTTGTTGCGCCCCATCGTCCAGGGTCCGACCAACGCCGGTTCGGCTTCGCCATCCTTGATCATCTCGACCGCCCAGCCTTCGTCGTCCTGGTTCTTGATGACGCGCGCGGTCCAGCCATTGTCGCGCCACAGCCGCGGCTCCTGGATGCTCAAATCGCACGCCGGCTCATGTTCAAATTCCTGCTCAAGGGACATATCAGGCGATTCAGTGGACATACTAGGCTTTGAACTTGCGCATCAGCGCGTCCAGCTGGGTTTTGGATGCAGAGTCTGCGCTGTTGCCTCCGGCAGAAAGTTCGGCCTCAATATCGCTCGCAAAATCGTCGTCGAATTCTTCGGCAAGATTTTTCCAGCCTTTGCTGGCAGCAAATGCATTGAACTCTTCCGGCGCTTCCAGCACGATCAGCTTGTCGTCCTGCAAGCCAAGGTCGCCATGCCCGAAGTCCGGCCCGGCATACCCGAGCGACCGGAGCCTGGCCAGAATCTGACCGATCAGTATCGCATCGGTATACAGGCGCTCGCCCTGTATCGACGCCGCAAAGTCGACATAGACGTCGATAATCCCATAGCCTTCGTCGAAGATGCGAATCGCCTGGATTTTTCGCGCCCGGCCGGCCGTATCGGTGGCCTCGAACGGCCCGCTGAGCTGGATGTCGTTTTCATTATTCATGCCAGCAAGGATACACCAAATGGATGACGTGATTGTCCGAAGGCATACCGTAAATTCGGCTTGAAAACGGCATTGCATTACCCAAAATGGGCAGACACCGGAACAAGCAGCAGGGATTCATAGGACGGCAAACGCAATTATTTCTCTGACAGCATATAGCCCATGCTGCGCACGGTCTTGACCAGATGACCAGCATCCTTTAATGCTTTGCGCAGGCGCAACACATGGACATCGACCGTACGCTCTTCAATCACGACAGGCATACCCCAAACCTTCTCGAGTAACTGTCCTCTGGAATGCACCCGGTCGGGATGCGCCAGCAGAAATTTCAGCAGCCTGAACTCGGCGTGCCCGATCTCAATCTTCTGGCCGTTCAGACTGACGCTACAACTTGCCGGATCCAGGCTGACCGCACCAGCTTGCATCGCGTTTTTCCCATGCTCCGGTGTTTTTCGTTGCAACAGCGCATTAATACGCGCGATCAATTCTCGCGGTGAAAATGGTTTCGTCACATAGTCGTCGGCGCCCTTTTCGAGGCCGGCTATTTTGTCTTCGTTCATGCTTCTTGCCGTCAGCATGATGACGGGCAACGCATTGCATGGACCTTCGGCCCGGATTCTGGAAAGCAGACACAATCCGCTCTGGTCCGGCAACATCCAGTCCAGCAGGACCAGTTGCGGCCTGTGTTTTTGGAGAAACTCCCAGGCATCGGCAGCGTTCTGAACCGAAATGGCGTTCCAGCCTGCTTGCTTCAGCGTATAGGCGATCAGTTCTACGATGGGCGGCTCGTCTTCTACAATCAGAATTGTGATTTTTTCAGCAGCCATAGGGCTAATTCCTTAACCCGGGTTGTCCAGCTGTGCAGTTGCATAATTGGTATGACGGATATCCTTGCCTTCCACCATATAAATCACGTATTCAGCGACATTTTTTGCGTGGTCGCCGATGCGCTCAATTGCCCTGGCGACCCACAAGGTGTCAAGCGCATTGGAGATGGTGCGTGGATCCTCCATCATGAAAGTGATCAAGGTGCGCATGATCGAGCGGAACTCATGATCCAGGGCAACATCCTGGATGATAAGTTTGGCCGCCTGTTTCTGGTCGAGGCGAGCAAAGGCGTCGAGCGCATCATGCAGCATGTCACCGGCCCTGCAGGCAATGTCGTATACGAGTTCACAATGACTCAGGCTAGTGGCGCTGCGCTCCCGCGCATCCTTGGTGGAGCGGGCAATTTTAACCGCCTCATCGCCGACGCGCTCGAGATCGGTAATCATTTTGATACTTGCCATGACGGAGCGCAGATCGTTTGCAGTGGGCTGACGGCGCACGATCAGATGACTGCAGATACCGTCCAGCTGGACTTCAAGGCGGTTGACTTCGACATCGCCTTTGATCACTTGCGCGGATCGGGCGACGTCACCGGTCCGAAAACAATGGACGGCGTCGTGAAACTGCCGCTCGACCAAGCCGCCCATCGATATCATTTGGGAGCGTATCGCTTCCAGATCCAGATCGTATTGCTTTGAAGAATGTTCAGCCGACATCAGATTGCTCCTTAACGTACAGCTGCCCATAGTGCCGCCAAAAAATGACCGGATTATGACAACACCATCCTCCCTCATAAATGACATATCGCTTCGTTTAGCAACACCCGATAATCTGACACGGCCGCCGCCATGCTTACCCGCGCGGGCGGCGCCGGAACCAGCCGGTGAGCGACAAGCGATCGAGGCTTGCCGGCAACACTTCGTGCGGCATGTCGGCGGACATGAACAGCGCCAGACGGTTCGCCAGCGGCGCAATATCCTGTGTTGCTTGACCATCCGGATACAGGCGCAAAGTGCCACCCTGTTGCGGCAACCATGCATGGTTGAGGTACATCACCGCCGACACCGTGCGGCAATCGTCATCCTGAAACCGGTCCAGATGCTTCTGATAGAAAGCGCCGGGCGGATACAGCGCGAAGTGGCACTCGTAATCCTCCAGCCCCAGATACAGATCCCGATTCAGCGCCAGACGCAGCGTTTCCATGATCTGCAGATAATGGTCGCAGGCTGCCGATTGCCCGGCTTCCAGCCACTCGATGCGGTCGCCGCGTATCTGCTCCCGCACTGCCGTGGCCGCGCCATGACCGATCCCGGCGGGAGTCAAATCGCCCTGCGCCGCACGGGCACGGCATTCGGCCGCCAGCGCCAGCGCCAAGTCCGGCGGCAGAAAGGCGTCTTGCTGCGACCAGCCGCGTGCGACCAGGTCGTCGATAATTGTTAATAAAGAGGTGTCGTTGGATAGCATGATTTTCAAGCCTGAACTTTTGAATACGCCCGATTGTATGCCGCAATGACAAGCCGCGATAAGAGCGCGCTGGCGTGTTTCTGATTTGCGCCCTCGATGCGATAATCGTTTTGTGTTGCAACCGCAGAAAATGCCGGATTAAAACACCGGTGAAAAATTCTTTTACCCTGTTTTCAGGACAATATCCGAGAGGTCTACGACAGCGATGAATACGACAACGATTACCGCCGAAAACCTGTGGGCCGATGTCGAAGCGGTGCGTGCCAAGGCGCCGCTGGTGCACAGCATCACCAACTTCGTGGTGATGAACTACAACGCCAACGTCTTGCTGGCGCTGGGTGCTGCACCGGTGATGGCGCATGCGCAGGAAGAAGTGGCCGATATGGCCGCGATTGCGCAAGCGCTGGTGCTGAATATCGGCACGCTGGAACCGGACTGGATCGTGTCGATGCAAATGGCGCTGCAAAAAGCCAATGCCTGCGGCATCCCGGTGGTGCTGGACCCGGTCGGCGCGGGCGCCACCGCATACCGGAATCGGGCCTTGACGGATCTCATGGCGGTGGGCGCAATGACGGTGATTCGCGGCAATGCGTCTGAAATCATGAGCGTAGCCGGCCTGTCGGCCTCAACCCGCGGCGTCGACAGCGCAGTCGGGTCCGATGCCGCGTTGACGGCGGCACAAGATCTTGCCGCATCGATGCACTGCGTAGTGTGTGTCTCCGGCGCCGACGATCACGTGGTGGATCAGCACGGCCGCTGGCTGACCTTGTCCAACGGCCATCCGTGGATGACCAAAATCACCGGCGTCGGCTGTTCCGCCACCGCGATGATTGGTGCCTTTGCCGCGGTCCAGCCCGATCCCTGGCGCGCCACTGCGGCTGCGATGGCATACCTCGGCGTGGTCGGCGAATGGGCGGCGCAGCAAGTCATGTTAACGAATGGCGGCGTGGGCTCGCTGCAAATCAAGCTGCTCGATGGCTTGCAGCTGATGGATAGTGCCAGCTTCATCGCGCGCTTGCAGCTGCGCGTGCACGGCTAATCAGGACTTGCCATCTTGCATCTCATCATCAGGATTCACCAATGACTCAAAAAACCAATTCTGCAACCGATTTTGCAACCGGCTCCGGCCAGCGCAGCGGGCCGTTTCAATATCCGCGCGTGCTCAGCATTGCCGGCTCGGACAGCGGCGGCGGCGCCGGCATCCAGGCCGACTTGAAAACATTTTCGGCGCTGGGGTGTTTTGGCATGACCGCCATTACCGCCATCACCGCACAAAATACCTGCGGGGTGACGGCGATTCACGCGGTGCCGGCCGAGATCCTGGCCCAGCAGATCGACGCGGTCGCCGGCGATATCGGGATCGATGCGGTCAAGATCGGCATGCTGCATGACCCCGACGTGGTCAGGGTCGTGGCGCAGGCGATCAGGCGCTATCAATGGCCGCGCGTGGTGCTCGATCCGGTCATGGTGGCCACCAGTGGCGACCGCCTGATTGCGCAGGAAACCATTGCGGTACTGGTGGCGGAACTGTTCCCGCTGGTCACGGTGGTGACGCCGAATCTGGACGAGGCGGCGCTGTTGCTGGGACGCCCGGTAGAAACCGAAGCGCAGCTGGCTGGCGCAGCGCTCGATTTAATCCAGTTGGGCGCGCCGGCGATCCTGCTGAAAGGCGGCCACCTGCGCGGTGCGGAAGTGGTGGATATGCTGCTGCAACCGGGTCAAAAACTGTTGCGCATGGCAAATGTGCGTATCGACAGCCGCAATACCCACGGCACCGGTTGCACGCTATCTTCGGCGATTGCCTGCTATCTGGCGCTCGGCCATGACCTGGCTGAAGCAGTCCAACTGGCGCGCAGCTATGTGTATCAGGCAATTTTGCACGGTGCGGACGTCCGCACCGGCCACGGCCACGGGCCGCTGAATCACGCCCATGCGCCGCTGCCGCTGCAAAAACGGCCGATCCCGCCGGCCGCTTGATCCGCGCTGACTGTCAGGCAGACGATTTTCATGAAAATAAGGAGTATCGTTATTTTCATCGCAATTTCCGCATAATTTCATTGCGGCTGTTAAATATACTGCCTAGTTTCGTCAAGCCGGCACCAAGCGGAAGCGCTGCGAATAGCGGTACAGCGCACCCAGCAGCAGCGTCAGCGCCAGACTCGGCAACGCCGAGCCGAGCTCCGGCATCAGACGCGGCGCAGCATGGAAGGCGGCAATGCCGAGCAACCAGATCAGCACCGGCACCAGATTAATATTCTGTTGCGCGGCGCGACCCTGCAGCGCCAGCTGCGAAATCACCACGCCAAACAAGGGTACGAAGATCGAACTCAGCAACAGCAGAAAAGGCTCCAGGCTGTGCATCGGCAGCACGATCGCGCAAGCGGTTGCCAGCAGCGCCAGCGCAATGCCCCAGATTTTGACGCTGTAACGATTGCCCAGGAAGTTCAGCGACACCGCGCCCGAGTACACATCGCCGTAGGCATTGTCCATTTCATCGATCAGGATCAGGCCCAGCGCCACCAGTCCGCCCTGCGCCAGCAGGATCGCGCCGACCAGTTCCACTCCCGGCTCGACTGTGCTCACCACCAGCACGCCCAGCGCATAACACCAGATATTCGCAATCGCATACCCGAGCCAGGTGCCGCGCACGGTGGCCGCGCCGGTTTTGCCGTAACGGGCAAAATCCGCTACCAGCGGCAGCCACGACACCGGCATCGCCATCACCAGATCGATGGCGCCGATGGTGCTCATCGAGCCGTCGCCGGCCTTGTTCCAGAGCGCCGCCCAGCCCTGGCTGTGCGCCTTCATGCCGAACTGGTAGGTCAGCCAGAGCAGCGACAAAACCACCAAGGGCAATCCGAAACGCCCGACGAAACGGCGCACCAGACCGATCATCGAGCCGCTGGCCAGGCCGACCAGCAACAGTCCCCAGAAAATCGAAGTCAGCACTGGTACCCAGGTCGCCTCTATGCCGGTAATTTCCTTGATCAGCGCAGTGCTGCTATCGCGCATGACGACCAGCTCGAACGCGGTCCAGCCGATCAGCTGCACGATATTCAGGATGACTGGAAGTTTGGCAAACGCGCTGCCCAAGGTCTGGTGCATCAACGCAGGACTGGAAAGTCCGCGCTCGCAGCCGATCAACGCCACCCAGCCGAGCAGGCCGGCGCCCAGCAGCGAGCCGATGACAATCGCCAGTACCGCGCTTTGGGTACCCATCGCCGGCACCAGATAGGCGCCGACCTGCATCACCAGCAAGCCCACGCCTAGGCTAAACCAGAGCGACGCATGTTCGCGAAAACCGAAAACACGTTCGGACGAAGGGATCGGAGTCAATGCCGGATTGGCAGGATTGGAAATGTTCGAAGTCATCGCGGTCTTTCGCCGGTGATGTTGGATGTATTGGGTGTCATAGCGCGGGCTGGCCGATCTTGCGCTGCTGCCGGCTGCGGTGCGCCTGCCACAGTCCTTCGGCCGAATATACGGCCAGCGCGGCCCAGATGGTGACGAAACCGATCAGCCGAGCGCCGCCGAACGGTTCGCGGTACAGCCAGACGCCGAGCAGCAGTTGCAGCGTCGGCGCAATGTACTGCAGCAGGCCGAGAGTCGAGAGCGGAATGCGGCGTGCACCAGCGGCAAACAGCAGCAACGGGATCGCGGTGATCGGTCCGGCAGCCGCCAGCAACCAGCGCGTTGCAGCGGGCGCGGCATGAAAGACGTTCTGATCCTGCGTACTCAGCAGCAGCAAATAGCCCAGCGCCAGCGGCATCAGCAGCAGGGTTTCCAGCGTCAAGCCTTCCAGCGGTCCCAGCGCAGCGGTCTTGCGCAGCAGGCCGTAGGTGCCGAAACTGGCTGCCAGCGCCAGCCCGATCCACGGCAGCTGGCCGCTGTGCCAAGTCAGCCAGACCACGCCCGCAGCCGCCAGCGCGATCGCAACCCATTGCAGCGGGCGCAGCCTTTCGTTCAGCAGCAGATAGCCGAACAACACGCTCACCAGCGGGGTGATGAAATAGCCCAGGCTGGCATCGACCACACGGCCGCTATTGACCGCCCAGATATAAATCATCCAGTTGGTGGATAACAATACCGCGCTGACGCCGAATCCCAGCAAGACCCGAGGCTGGTGCAGCAGCGTGCGCAGCCACCGCCATTGGCGGCGCCAAGCCAGCACCAGCAGCACGAAAGCCAGCGACCAGATAATCCGGTGCATCAATATCTGCTGCGCCGGTACGCTTTGCAGCAGCTTGAAATACAGCGGAAACAAGCCCCACAGAACATAGGCCGTCGCGGCGAAAAAAATACCAGAGCGCATTGTGTGCAATGAAAAAATGGCCATTACGGCAAGCAGCGATTATGGCATCTTGCTTCATAACACGCTGCGCGCCGGCGGCAATTGTGCACTTTAGCAGGATGGCTTATCGGGACAGTTTTGATGCCTCCTGGAACTGCCTGAAGCCGCACGAATACGCATGGCAAGCAAAAACTTAATGCACATCAAGCGATAAGCATCCTCCAAACCCGTTACGCCTTCAAATATGAGAATATATATCACATGAGGATATATTATGAATAAGACATTAAAACCCGACTGGGACCCTCGCTCTGCAGCGGTGCTTGAGGATCAAATTACCGCCTACGATGCCATGCGCCAACGCTGTCCGGTCGCGCGCAGCGAATATCTGCACTGGTCGTTGTTCCGGCATGCTGATGTGATGCAGGTGCTGAACGACCACCAGACTTTCAGCAGCGCAGCTTCCGCTTATCTTTCCGTGCCCAATGGCATGGATCCTCCGCAGCACACCGCATTCCGGCGCATCATCGAGCCTTATTTCAACCCGCAACGGATGGCAAGCTTTGAGCCGGTATGCCGGGAGATTGCCGCCAACCTGGTGCAAAGCCTGCCGCCATCCGGCGAAATCGAACTGATGGCAACATTTGCCCAGGATTTTGCGCTACAACTGCAGTCAGCCTTTCTGGGTTGGCCGACGCAAATGCACGAACCGCTGCGCCAATGGACCCGCAACAACCATGCAGCCACGCTAGCCGGAGACAGGGATGCGATGGCCGCTGTCGCGCTCGAATTCGACGGCTACATCAAGGACTTGCTCGCCGTGCGCCGCGCCGCCGGGCCGGACGCTCCCGATGACATTACCACCAGCCTGCTGCGGGAGCCGATAGCAGAGCGGCTGCTGAACGACGATGAAATCGTCAGCATCTTGCGCAACTGGACGGTAGGCGAACTGGCCACGATGGCCGCTTGCGTCGGCATTCTGGCGCACTATCTGGCCGGGCATCCGCAACTGCAGCAGCAATTGCGGCAACAACCAGCGTTATTGCCGGCCGCAATCGATGAAATATTGCGCATCCATGCACCGATGATTGCCAACCGTCGGGTCACCACCAAGCCGGTGGAAATTGGCGGTCGCGCGCTGGCGGCCGGCGAACGCATCACCGTTATCTGGGCGTCGGCCAACCGGGACGAAGCGGTCTTTGGCGAACCCGATGCATTCCGGCTCGATCGCGACCCGGCCCAAAACCTGCTGTACGGCGCCGGCATCCACGTCTGCCCGGGCGCGCCGCTGGCGCGGCTGGAGCTGCGCATTATCATCGAAGAATTGCTGAAACATACCAGCCAGATTGCGCTGGCGCCCGGCAAGCAAGCGCTCAGAGCGGCGTATCCTGGCAGCGGCTTTTCTGCGCTGCCGCTGTGGATAGAAACGATGTAAAACACGCCAGTCCCGACCGCCAGCAACATCCGGACCCAGCCCGTTTGCGCGATCCTGCAGCGGCAAAAAAAAAGCAGCTTCCTTCTGAAAGGAAGTGCTGCTTTAGATATACAACGCGATGTATTTTAATACCGGCATGTAATATATGCGGAAACGCCATTGTTTCTGCATATACTCCTTATATTTCCAGATCAGGCGGGTGATGCGATAAGCTGCAAGTGGCATCCAAACAGCATCAATCGGCACACCCTTCCTGGGCAAAAGCTTATTCCAGCTCGAATTCCGCCGGGGTAATCGCCAATTCCTTGGCAATCTTGATCGCCACTTTCTTTTCAGTATCATCGAAATCACCGTCGGCCGAGGCAATCGCAATAATCATCCGCACCAGCAGGCGCGCAGCCTCGGGATTCGATTTCATCTTGCCCAATGCCTGATAGGCCTTGGCTTCGCCGATGTCCTTATCGAACTCAATCTGCCCGACGAATTCCTGGAAAGACTTGATCACATCGTTGGTGGTAAAAATCGACAGCGCATCGTGGCTTTCGATGAATTTGACCATCTTTTGTTTTTCTTCCGAACTGATATTCCCGTCAGCCATGGCAATCAATGCCGAACCGGCCATCGCTGCATTCATAAAATCCTTGTTTTTGTATTTCAAGGCTTCAGTCTTCAATTCACTGGCTTTGGTTTTCAGTTTGTCAAGAAAGCTATTAAAACTCATTATCGATCTCCGGTTAGGTGCTGCTGTGATTAACTGTACCTTACTTTTTTAGCTTGCTCAAACTTCCCAGCGGGTTTATCCATACAGAATAACGCGGCAGGTTACACGGATGTACGGCGGGTGCTGAACGACCACCAGGCCGGCGGAGAACTTACAACCCTGGTCCGTGCTTCGGCCAACCGGGACGAAGCGGTCTTTGGCAACCCCAATGCAGGTTTAACGTTTGCGCGCAGAGCGAAATCCAGCGGAAGCCCCATTTCAATCTGCATGCAACTTTCCGGATTCGAATGAATGTAATATGGGCTGTCGAACCTATGTTTGCCGGCCTCATGCTCGGGCCATGATCTTTCACCAAGGAGATTTTTATGAAACTAACACGCAGAAAATGGCTAACCATCACCTCCGCATTCGTTGCCATCATATCTTCCGGGCAATCATTTGCCAGCGGCAAGGTCATCAAGGTCTCGCTCTGGGATAGGGGTGCCTCCGCCATGAATATGCTCGGTCACGGACCGATGATGGGCATGGGGATGGGCGCAATGGGCAAGGACATGCCAATGGCACCGATGGGCATCAAGCTGTCGTCACAAACAGTGGCAGCGGGCGAGGTGACGTTTGAAGTGAAAAATGCATCGAAACAGATGGTGCACGAGATGGTTATTTCGCCGCTAAAAGACGCCAACGATCCGCTGCCCTATATGAAGGATTCCGACAAGGTCGATGAGGACGCCGCAGGCCACTTGGGCGAGGTGGCAGAACTCGAACCCGGAAAATCTGGCGCTCTGCGACTGACCTTGAAACCCGGTCGCTACATCCTGTATTGCAATATCCCTGGGCATTACGTACTCGGAATGTGGACTCTGCTGACCGTCAAAGGATAGCGTCACTGGGCAGATCGGCCGCAATTTCGGGGCCACGGCATCGGCAGTCGAGAGGGTGATAACGCGTTCATGCGTTTGACTCCGCAATGCCGGTTGGTAGCGCCAAGGCGAAGTTTGGCCGAAAAGCGCCACGACTTGCGGTACCGCACGCATCGCGCAAGAAAGCTTTAAGCTGCCGAATAATCGCACTTTGATCGTGATAGAGTCGAATTTGACTTCGGGCAATTTTAATTCTTGACCATAGCGAGGAATCAGTGAAAACCTTCAGAAGAATATTGGTGCTTATCATGACGGTCGGCAGCCTGGCATTGACCCAACACGCCGCAGCACAGGAAGCACCGGATGCGCTGGTCAAACGGATCAGTCTGGAAGTCCTGGATCTGGCCAAGGCGGATCGGGAAATACAGTCCGGCAACCAAAATCGCGTGCGCGATTTGGTGGAAGCCAAGATTCTGCCGCACGTCGATTTCCGGCACATGACCGCCTTGGCCTGCGGCGCCGACTGGAACAAGGCAACGCCGGAGCAACAAAAACAGCTGACCAGCGAATTCCGCGCGCTGCTGGTACACACCTACTCCGGCGCGATTTCGCGAATCAAGGATCAGAAAGTCACGTTCAAGCCGATGCGCGCCGACCCAGCCAATACCGAGGTGGAAGTCCGTTCTACGGTGACGCAGCGAGGCGGCGAACTGATGCAGCTCAATTATCGCCTTGAAAAACTGGCGGACGGCTGGAAAATTTATGACATCAATATTGCGGGCGCCTGGCTGGTAGAGGCGTACAAAAGCAGCTTTAGCGCCGAAATCGGCAAAAGCGGCTTCGATGGCTTGATCAAGGTTCTTTCAGACAAGAACAGGAAGCTGGCGGAAAATGCAGTGAAAGTTTCGCAACCAAGTTGACCGCATTGCAGGGCGCAATAAGCGCAGCGGCTGGAACGCCGCTGCGGCAGGAGTTGCCGTATCAAATATACAGATATGTGTATTTTTAAAGAGGCAATCAAAATATGCGGAAGAACCACTGTTTTTGCACATACTCTTGTTTTTTCATGTGGTTCGGAACCGGGCTGCCGGCGCATAGTCCTTGCGCCATCCACTTTTCCTTCAGTGCTGCGATACCCGCCAGCGCTTTTTCCGGTTGTATTTCATAGCGTATCGCTGTCTCAAAATAGCCCAGCGCCAGGGCTCACTATCAAACTGATTGCGCAGCACAAATGTCATGACATATAGCCTATTTTTAGGCAGCGATTTCCGGGCACTCTACCAACATAGAACAGTAAATAAGCTATCGACAACTATAATATGGGCAAAAAATGCCTGACTCAGGCATCTATAGTGTGAAATCTGTTTTGATTGCGTATTTGAATTGGCTTCCCTCGCTGAAAAGAATAAAAAATAGACCAGCCCCTTTTCTGTCGGTAAGCTTTGCTTTAAACAAAAACTTTGTTCTCACAAGAGAATCGTTGATAAAGCTACGACTGAATTGAGTCAGTAATTCATTGGGCGCAGCGGAACCACTTTCGGATTCACTTGTGATTTCATTAGGGATGCTCTCTTACCCCTACTTTTATTCTCAGACAGGAAATAAACATGCAAAGAGACTTTTTGGAAATGCCGGACAATCAGGGCTACTTTGGCGAATATGGCGGCCAGCTGATTCCGCCAGAACTCAAGACCATCATGGACGGCATCAACGAAGCCTATGAAGAAGTGCGCAAAACGGCCGCTTTCCAGGAAGAATTGAATGACCTGTACGCCAATTACGTCGGGCGCCCCAGCCCCATCTTTCACGCGCGGCGATTGTCGGCGCGCCAAGGCGGCGCCCGAATCTTCTTGAAGCGCGAAGATCTGAACCACACCGGCGCGCACAAGATCAACCACTGCCTGGGCGAGGCGCTGCTGGCCAAGCACATGGGAAAAACCAAGGTGCTGGCCGAAACCGGCGCCGGCCAGCACGGCGTGGCGCTGGCCTCGGCCTGTGCTTTAGTCGGCATCGACTGCGAAATCCACATGGGCGAGATCGACATCGCCAAGGAGCACCCCAACGTCGTCAAGATGAAAATCCTGGGCTGCAAGCTGGTGCCGGTATCGCGCGGCACCCGCACCCTGAAGGATGCGGTCGACAGCGCTTTCGAAGAATATATGAAAGATCCTGTGAACTCCCTGTATGCGATCGGCTCGGTGGTGGGACCGCATCCGTTTCCGAAGATGGTGCGCGATTTCCAGAGCATCGTCGGGCGCGAGGCGCGGGCGCAATTTCTGGCGCTGGAAGGCAAGCTGCCCGACATGGTGGTGGCCTGCGTGGGCGGCGGCTCCAATGCGATCGGGATGTTTACCGAATTTCTACCCGATGCGGCAGTAAAACTGGTCGGCGTCGAGCCGGGCGGCAAGGGTCTGGACACGCCGGACCATGCCGCCACGCTGACGCTAGGGAGCAAGGGCGCGATTCACGGCTTTTCCTGCTACACGCTGCAAGACGAACAGGGCAATCCGTTGCCGGTCTATTCGATCGCCTCGGGACTCGATTACCCCGGCGTCGGTCCGCAACATTGCTACCTCAAAGACATTGGCCGCGTGCAATATGAAGCGATTGACGACGCGGAATGCCTGGACGCCTTCATGGCACTCTCGCGCACCGAAGGGATCATTCCGGCGCTGGAAAGTGCCCACGCGGTGGCCTACGCGATGAAAATCGCCAAAACCATGGGGCCCGAGCAGACCATCCTGGTCAACCTGTCCGGCCGGGGCGACAAGGACGCGGATTTCGTGGCGAATTATTTGTCGCTTTAAGCGCAAGCGGCATCGCGTAGTCAAGCAAAAAACCCTGGTGATCGCTCACCAGGGTTTTTATTTTTTCAACTAGTATGCGTAGGTTGGGCTAACGATTCATCAGCCCAACATCCCCACACAGCGACAAGGCTTATTCATTTATTGTCCTCTGATCGAAATAAGCCCAACCTTCAGTCATATTTCCTTTCGCGATTTCCCGATGAATGGATGAACACGGACTATCCACCGCTCTCGCCACGTAACCATGCTTGACATGACAGGATTGAAATGAACATACGCGACATGTTTTTCCAGGTCGTCGTCATTCCTGATCTGATGTTCCCAATACCGCCGTTGCCATATTCCGCACTCACGCTTCATTTTTCTGCTGGGTCGTATCGCCTCAGTTTTTGGTGATCGCGCGTGAAAATGCAGCTTTGATCAAGGACCAACGCAGCGGAAAATCCGCATCCCTTCCGGCAAGCGCCAAATCGCATGCAAATGATCCGGAAATATCACCATCGCGAGTATGTCGAAAGGATAGGATTGCCGGATTTTTCGCATGGCGATGCGAAGCAGATCGATTTGTTCAGTGAGGAGAGCGCTTTTCCGATCGGCGAGATTGACGATGAAAAAGTAGGTGGCTCCGGGGATGTTCGCTCTGCGATATCGCATCGGTCTTATCCCATTGAATGTTGGAATGTTGGAATGTTGGGCCGATGAAGCGTTAGCCCAACCTACCGCACTTTTTGTTTGTCAACATGTTCCCAGTTGTTTGTTTCTGAAAGCGATTTCGTTTGCTCGGAGCTTAATGCGCTTCTGTATTTTTCCAAATATGCCAGATCTAATTTTTCCATATACATTATTTTCTAAGCTCACTTCCTGAAAATAAAATTGCCAAACTGTTGACTGACTCACATAACGCAGAGATGACCGGCACACTTGCGTGTCAGCGTCGATTGACCAGTTATTTTATGCGGTTCATAGCTGGTGCCATCAAGTAATGCGAAGTCATTTGGAGCTGAGACAGACCTATTTCCTTTGGTTACGCTGGAGCGTATTCTTTGATTAGACTTTCCACCGGGATACCCAATCCTGCATGCAGTTTCCGAATCATCGCAAGCGTCAAGGGGCGGGTGTGATTGAAAATCTCATAGATTCTATTGCTGCGCCCAATCATCGGCTCAAGGTCTTTCATAGTCAGCCCCGCTTGATCCATTTTGAACTTAATTGCCTCAACAGGATCGGGTAAATCAAGTGGGAAATGTTTAGCTTCGTAAGCCTCCACAAGCGTCACAAGCACGTCCAAGCGGTCGCCGTCAGGCGTGCCAAACTTTGCCATCATAAGACCGTCTATTTCTTTTAAGGCCGCCATGTGACCGGCCTTTGTACGTACTGGTTTGATTTCCATTTTCGCCGCCTAGATTGATTGTGCGTCTACTTTGTCATACTGTTTATGCGTCCCGATAAAACGGATATATACAACGCGATACGGGTAATTTATCCAAACAATTAACCTGTATTTATTGCCTGCGATATTGAATACAACGCGACCATCTTGCAAAATGCTAGCTTTGCCAAAATCGCGCTTAACCATTGTTGGTCTCGCCCAGTCTGCTTTTAACGTATGCCGATACCACGCCAATAATTGGTCTTTCACATCCGTATATTCTGGGTGCAATTCCCAAAAAATCTTTAATGTTGAAAGTGATATTATTCGCATGAGTGAATTATAAGTCCCAAAATGGGACTGCAGCAAGCCTTTTGCGAAAATTTCCTCTGTGGATCTTAATGGATTTTCCGATCAACGAGATCGACGGTGAAAAAATAGGTGGCTCGGGGATGTTCGCTCTGCGATATCGCATCGGGTTTGTCTCGTTGAATGTTGGAATGTTGGGCTGTTGAAGCGTTAGCCCAAGCTGCCGCGCTGTCTGGCCCTCATTATTTTATAAAACATGATGAGTATCACTTAAAACAGGCACGTTACCGCATGTATAACATGCGGTATTGAAAAATACACTTGTATGTATGCGTGGTGGCATGCGGCGCAATGCGCTGCGCTTATTGCGCCCTACGCATTGCGCCTTACGGCCTTGGTTAAGCTTTTTTACTCGAGAAGCAGGCATTCATAAACAGGCGCGCAAATGGTGTAATTTCAATCTTTCCACGTTGGAAAGTAATCGATTGACCTTCCACAGACTGAGCCATATCAAAGTAGATTTTTTTTGCATATTCTTCCAAAGGCTCGTATATGTTTTCTCCGACCATAAAAATATCTTGCCTAGCCTGGAAAATGCCCAGCCCTTCCAAATTACTAACATAAGCATTGATATTGCTCGGGTAACTTAATTCTGCTAAACATGACACCCCCGGCATCATTGAATTGAGGGTAGACCATTCATTCTTATTCTTGCGGCTTAGACGTACCTCTATAAATGGAATCCCTGTCATACACATGATAGATTTCATTAAAATGGCCTCATCAGGCGAAATGTTACTAATAACATTTACAAAACTAGGATGAGCGACATTCGCGTTATGAACCTGAGAAGCCTTTGCGAGGAGCTCAGTGTACATTTCACTCAATTCTTTATTCGTAACGTAGGAGAGCTTTTCGGCTATTGGCACACCTACTTCAGGCGGAACCTCACACACCTCATCTATAGGAGTGTTTTTCATTTTGTTTCGGTATTTTTCTAAGTTTGACTCGAGCGCTATTTTTGCTTTTTCATTCACTAACGCTATTGGCCATAACACCGTATTCCCTAAGCCGATTATCGTGCTTAACGCTTTGCCTGCTTGTTGCACTCCAGGCTTTGCCAAGTCACCATAAACTTCCTTGAGAATCGCTGGTGATTGAATAATTTCCTTTAATAGATCCACTGATTTTTCCTTCGGGCGCATGGCGTCCCGTCTCATTAACAAGTTTGGGGCCAGGACGTAGGTTGTGCTGCAAAGCCCAACATTTGGAATAGAGTGATATCGCTAACGAAAATGTTGGGCTGATACAGCGTTAGCCCAACCTACCGCTTCAAACAAAACCCCTATGAGAAATTTCTCACAGGGGTTTTGTTTGTTTCATTACAAGCAACTTATGCTGTAACCCACAATTAACCGCAACTCCCGATCGCCCCGCAAGCAGTGCAGAAATCGCAGCCATCCTTCTTGATCACCGCGCTGTTGCCGCATTCGGCGCACAGCCGGCCGGCCATCGTGGTGCTGACTTTCGGCTGGTGGGTCGGCTCGTCGGTGACTACGCCCATCGCATTGACCGGGGTGCCGGCTTCGGTCAGGATGCCGAGCATCGCGTAGCGGTGGATTACCAGTTGCGCGACGTAGGCGACGGTGGACGGATAGCTGGCCTGCTTTTCGCTGCCCGGGATGCGCGCCAGGAAGTCGCCGCGCGGCTCCGCGTAGTTGAGCAGCTTGCGCAGCTTCATGCCGATCCAGGCTGGATCGATGACCCGCATGTCGAGGCTGAGCAGCTTGCACAGGCCGTCCAGTGCGCGCGGGTAGGCGCCGGTCAGCCACATGCTGTACGGCCGGCGCGTGCCGTCCGGCATTTGCAGCTCTTTCAGCATCAGCACGAAATCGTCTTCTGTCGATGGATTGATGATATCGGCGACCCAGGCCAGCGTGCCGTCGGTGCCGGTCTTCGGCTCGTGCGGCGCGAACAGCGCATTCAGCACCGGGCTGGGGTCATTGGCCCGGGCGTCGAGCGCGCCCAACTGGTTGT
>JBDSCZ010000236.1:0-7241 GCA_039920865.1 Burkholderiaceae bacterium | reverse complement strand
AGATCAGTTCTTGAGGCCCCACACTTTCGCCACCCGCGCGTCGCGGCCGCAATTGCTGCGGTAGAAGCGATAGCGGATCGGGTTCTTCTGGTAATAATCCTGGTGATATTCCTACGCGACATAAAATTGCCGCCGCCGGCACTGACTTGTTCGTAAGTCGGATGCGCGCCGCGCCCGCCGGTGTGGGCGGATTGGACCGACAGCACGCCCGGCAGTTTCTCTAAAATGGCCTCGATGCGCCAGAAATAGCCGCCGGCAAAAATCGCGCTTGCCGTTGGCTGCGCACTGACCGTTTATGTTTGTTTGATCGGCGCAGACGGTATTAGCTTCCAGTTTTTTAGCGTTGCCGCACGGGTGATTGCAGCCGACAGCCGGTGCTTCGCACTCGGTTGATCGGCTTGTCAAATAATGATACAGATTTAATGATGTACTAAGAAATTTTGTATGATAATATGTACTTGACAGTATCCGATAATGCATTCAATGGAGGAGATTCCATGAGTAGCGAGCAGTCCGCCGGTAGCCGGTATATCCCCACTTATTGTTACAACTGCGTCTCCGGGCCGGACCTGCTGACGGTCAAGGTCGCGGATGGCGTCGCCACCGAGATATGTCCCAACTTCGCCGGCGCGGGCTTGCACCCGGCCGACGGCAAGCCGTGCGTCAAGGCATACGGTCTGATCCAGAAGACCTACAATCCGCATCGCATTCTCAGCCCGATGAAGCGCACCAACCCGAACAAGGGGCGCAATGAAGATCCGGGCTTCGTGCCGATCAGCTGGGACGAGGCGCTCGATCTGGTGGCAGCCAGGCTCAACGAGGTGCGCGCCAAAGGCCTGAGCGATGACCTCGGCCTGCCGCGGGTCGCTGCCACCTTCGGCCACGGCGGCACGCCGGCCAGCTACATGGGCGCGTTCCCGGCCTTCCTGTCGGCTTGGGGCACGATCGATTACAGTTTCGGCTCCGGCCAGGGCGTCAAGTGCGTGCACTCGGAACACCTGTATGGCGAATTCTGGCACCGCGCGTTCACGGTCTCGGCCGACACCCCATATGCCAATTACATCGTCTCGTTCGGCGCCAATGTCGAAGTCACCGGCGGCCCGTGCGCGGTATCGCGCCATGCGGCGGCGCGGGTGCGCGGCGCCAGGCGGGTGCAGATCGAACCGCACCTGTCGGTCACTGCCGCCGCCTCGGCCGAGTGGGTGCCGATCAAGCCGAAGACCGACCCCGCCTTCATGTTCGCGATGATCTATGTGTTGCTGCATGAAAATGCGCGCGAGCGGCTCGATCTTGCGTTTCTGCGCGACATGACTTCCTCGCCATACCTGGTCGGACCGCACGGCTATTTTTTGCGCGATACGGTCAGTTTCAAACCACTGCTGTGGGATACCCGCAGCAATGGTGCGGTGGCGCACGATACCCCGGACAGCGTGCCACTGCTGGAAGGCAGCGTGCAGGTAGCGCAGGCGATCGAGATCGGCGCCGACCAGCAAAGCTGGCAGCACGCCGATATCACGGTCGACACCTCATTCACGATGCTAGTCAAGCACATGCAGCAGTACAGCCCGGAATGGGCCAGCGCGATCTGCGATGTGCCGGCGTCCAAGATCCGCCGCATCGCCAATGAATTCCTCGAGCAAGCCTGCGTCGGCCAGACCATCGAAGTCGACGGGATGACGCTGCCGTTCCGGCCGGTCGCAGTGACGCTCGGCAAGACCGTCAACAACGGCTGGGGCGCGTACGAATGCTGCTGGTCGCGCACCATGCTGGCGGTCCTGGTCGGCGCGCTGGAAGTGCCGGGTGGCACGCTCGGCACCACGGTGCGCATCAACCGGCCGCAGGAAGACCGCCACCAGAGTGTGGTCCCCGGCCCGGACGGCTTCATGCTCAACAAGCTCAATCCGACCGAAAAAGACACTTGGCAAAAGCAGCCGACCGGACGCAATGCGCACCGCACGCTGGTGCCGCTGGTCGGCAGCAACGGCGCCTGGAGCCAGGCGCTGGGGCCGACCCATCTGGCCTGGATGTTCCAGAAAGAACTGCCGGAAAACTGGCCGGCCACCAGCAAGCCCGATATCTGGATTGCCTACCGCACCAACCCGGCGATTTCATTCTGGGATACCGATGCGGTGGCCGAAACCATGGCCAGCTTTCCGTTTACCGTGTGCTTCGCGTACACGCGGGACGAAACCAACCACATGGCCGACATCCTGCTGCCGGAAGCGAGCGACCTCGAAAGCACGCAGCTGATCCGGCTCGGCCGCACCAAATTCATGGAACAGTACTGGCAGCACGAGGGTTTCGTGCTGCGCCAACCGGTGGTTGCGCCGCAAGGCGAAGCGCGCGACTTCACCTGGATCGCGACCGAACTGGCACAGCGCACCGGCTTGCTGGAAAAGTTCAATTCCGCCATCAACCGCGGCGCCTGCGGTGTGCCGCTGAAGACCGAGCAGCGCGATTTTTCGCTGGCCACCGATCAGGCGCATGGCGTCGATACGATCTGGGACGCGGTCTGCCACGCCGCTAGCCACGAACTGACCGATGGCGCCGAAGTGCACGATCTCGACTGGTTCAAGAAGAACGGCTTGATGAGCCGGCCGTATGCGCAAACTGGCTGGTACCTGTATCCGACTCTTAAAAAGCAGAACCTGCGCTTCGAGTTGCCTTATCAGGAACGCATCATGCGCTCGGGGCGCGAGCTGGCGAACCGGCTGCATGAAGGCGAAATCGGCTGGTGGGACGCACAGCTCGAAGAATACCAACCGTTGCCGGTGTGGCACGATTTTCCCGGCATCTGGGAGAAGGATTTGGTGCGGCGCGGCCACAAACCAGAAGATTTTCCATTCTGGCTGATCGCCACCAAGAGCATGCAGTATCACGCTGGCGGCAACGTCGGCATCCAGTTGATGGATGAACTTTCGCAGAACATCCGTGGCCATGGCGGCGTCATGATCAACAGCGCCACCGCCGCCAGCATGGGGATTGACGAAGGCGACCAGCTCGAAATCACGTCGGTGCTCGGTTCGACCCAGGGCGAAGCGATCGTCATACAGGGCATCCGGCCCGACACGCTGGTGATTGTCGGCCAGTTCGGTCACTGGGCAACGCCGTACGCGAAAGACCTGAAGGCGCCGACCCTGAATGCGATTGCGCCGATGTCGATCGAATTGACCGACGCCACCGGCTCCGGCGCCGATGTCGTGCGCGTCAGTGTCAAACGCTTGGGTGCGGCCAGCCGCGTCTGAAGGAGATCGATATGGTGCATGTTGAATCTGTCCAAGCAGCCGTCCGGCCGCCACTGATGCCGGTGAATGTCACTGCCGGGATGCGCCGGGTGTCGTCGTACCGCCGCGCGGCGTCCGCACAGGTAGTGATCGAGGAAGATTGTTGGGTAGTCGAGGAACAGGCGCTATTCATCGACGTGGCCGAGATCGGCATTTACACGCTGATGTGGACCCGCACCGACATCGCCAGCGCTGCCGCTTTCCTGCCGGGCGACGGCGTACTCGGCGACGCGGCCGAGCCGGAAGCGCTGGCGCTGTGCGCCGGTTTTCTGTTGACCGAAAGCATGATCGAGACGATGGCCGACATCGCCGAAATGGCAATCTGCCCAGACGCGCCGAACTTGGTGCGGGTGCGTCTGGTGCAACCATCGCAAGTCAACAGCCATCGGCGCGGCGGCTTCATCGCCAGTTCGTGCGGCATTTGCGGCGGCGTCGACGATACCGGCGACATCCGGGACGGATTGCCGCCGGTGGCCGACACGCTGCGCATCGACCCGGCCACGTTCGAGCCACTGATGGCTGCGCTGCAAAGCCGGCAAGCGGTGTTCAACCGCACCGGCGGCACCCATGCGGCGGCGCTGTTTTCGGCCGACGGCGCGCTGCTCGCCAGTGCCGAAGATCTCGGGCGCCACAATGCGATGGATAAGGTGATCGGCCAGCGCCTGCTGCGCGGCCTGCCGACCGCAGGCTGCGGCGCGCTGCTGTCGGGGCGCGTCAGCCTGGAATTGATCATCAAGGCGGCGCGGGCCGGCATCGAGCTGGTCGCAGCGGTATCGGCGCCATCCTCGCTGGCGATCGAAGCAGCCGATCAGCTCGGCATCACGCTCTGCGGCTTCGTGCGGCAGGGCCGCATGACCGCCTTCAGCCATCCGCAGCGGCTGATTTGAAATGCATAAAAAGCAGGGGTATGCTTAAAAACAAGTTATATTGCGCAGGTATTTTCTGCGTTATTTAAAATACAGGCAGCAGTAAATTTTGACAAAAAATCAGCCGGTTGGACGGGAAAAAACATTGCGATGTTCCGTCCTGCCGGCTTTATGCATTGTTGCGCGGGTCGCAATCTTCAAGTCAAGCAGAGCTCCCCGCCTGCGCCGACCGGTGCCGGCGCCCGTGAATTATCGGCGGGCGCCACCCCGTTCTTGATGCTGGTCATTTCTGCCAGGATCGAGATTGCGATTTCAGGCGGGGTGCGGCTGCCGATGTAGAGGCCGATCGGACCGTGCAGGCGCTCAATCTGCTGCAGGGTCAGGTCGAACAGTTGCAGCCGCTCGCGCCGCCTGGCATTGTTGGCGCGCGAGCCGAGCGCGCCGACGTAGAAGGCAGGCGACTTCAATGCTTCCAGCAGGGCCATGTCGTCCAGCTTCGGGTCGTGCGTCAACGCCACGACCGCGCAGTTGGCGTCGATCCGCAGTGCGATGACCGCATCGTCCGGCATTTCGCGCGTCAGGGTGACGCCGGGGACTGCCCAGCTATCCGCATATTCTTCGCGCGGGTCGCAGACCGTGACCTGGTAGTCGAGTCCGAGCGCGACTTGTGCCAGGTAAGATGACAACTGGCCGCCGCCGATGATCAGCAACCGGTAGCGCGGGCCGAAGCTGCTGCTCAGAGTGCGACCGTCGAAGCGACACTGCGGACTGTTGGCGCTGGCGCTGGCGACTTTGACGGCGCCGTTCTGCATGTCGAGCGTGCGGGCCGCCGGAATGCCACGCTCCAGCAGGTCCAGGATGTCGGCTATCCACTGGCAGTCGTTTATAGGTTCCATCACCAATTGCAGCGTGCCGCCGCACGGCAGTCCGAAGCGCCTGGCTTCATCGGCGGCGACGCCGTAGCTGGTCAATTCCGGCATGGAGAGGCCGAGTTTGCCGTCTTTCACGCGGGCTATCAGATCGTCTTCGATGCAGCCGCCGGAAACCGAGCCGACCACCAGCCCGTCGTCGCGGATCAGCATCAGCGCGCCAACCGGGCGCGGTGCCGAACCCCAGGTGCGGGTCACGGTGCAAAGTGTCGAGCGGTAGCCGGCACGCGACCAGGCGGCGGCAGTCTTCAGTACCTGCAGGTCGACGCTATCCATGGTTTACTCCGCGCCGGCTGCGATCAGCCGTTTGATCACGCGCCGCGCCAGTACCGGCACGACGCGACGGCGGTAGGCGGCCGGCGTGATCGTGGTTTCCATCGGTCCGACCTGCTTGCGCAGCAGCTTGTCGAGTTGTGCCAGCGCATCGTCGAGCGGGATGCCGCACAGCGCGTCGAGGCCGCTGATCAACAGCGGGCGTGAGTCGGCGCCGGTGACGGCAATCCGCAGTTCGAGCAACTGGCCATTTTCAGAGCGCAAAGCGACAGCGACGCCGGCCAGCGGAAAGTCGAGCGCGCCGCGCACGCGGATCTTCTGGTAGCCCGACAGTAATTGGTGTCGGCCGGTGGCTGGCGTCACGCGCACCGCCACCAGCATTTCATCCGGTGCCAGCGTCAGGTAGGCGATACCGTCATCGGCATACATTTCAGCCAACGGGCTATGACGCACGCCGGATGGTCCGGCGATCTCGGCCACCGCGCCAAGCACCAACAGCGCCGGTGCCAGGTCGCCGCTGAAGGTAGCGTAGCAGCGATCCGATTTGGGTGCGACGCGGCAAGTGTCGCCGGCTGCTTTCATGCAGAAATTGTTGGCTTCGCGCCAGCTGTCGCTCTGGTTGTAGAACTGGCAGCGGGTGTCGAGGCACAGGTTGCCGCCGACGGTGCCAACCGCGCGGTGGGTTGGCCCTGCAATCGCCAGCGCCGCCTCGGTTAGTGCCGGATACCTGTGCAGCAGCGGATGCGTCGCCAGTTGTTCGAGCGTGGTGCCGGCGCCGATTCGTAGCGTCTGGCCATCCTGCGCATCGTACGCAATACCGCGCAGCTCGGCGATGCCGCCGAGGTCGATCAGCGTATCCGGCTGTACCAGGCCACGCCGCATGTTGGCCAGCAGGTCGGTGCCGCCGGCCAGGAAACGGGCGCTGCCTTTGCCGGCATGCGCGGCGATCGCCTCAGCGACCGAGTTCGGCCGCAACAGCTTGAATTGAGAGAGCAGTTCCATCAGGCGACTTCCTTTTCAGTGGCGGTTGTAGGTTGCGGGCGGGCGGCGACGCGTTTGCGTTTGGAGATGGCGCCCAGCACGCGATCCGGCGTCAGCGGCATCGCGTCGAACGCTACGCCGGTGGCGTTTTCCACCGCATTGGCAATGGCCGCGCACATGCCGGCAAGCGGACCTTCGCTGGCTTCCTTGGCGCCGAACGGGCCGTTAGGATCGATGCTCTCGACAATGAACACTTCAACATCGGGCGAATCGATGATCGTCGGGATGCGGTATTCGAGCATGCTGGCCGCGCTGTGCTTGCCATCCTTGTTGTAATTGGTTTCTTCGCACAGCACCTGGCCCATCCCCATCCATACCGCGCCTTGCACCTGGCCTTCGACCGCCAGCGGATTGATTGCGAAGCCGCAGTCGAGCGCAGTCCAGACTTTCTCGATCTTGACGCTGCCCAGTTCTTCATCGACCGACACTTCGACCACCGTGGCCGAGTATGAAAACCCCATCGTGGAGCCGACCGCACCGCCACGATGCTTGCCACCCTGGAATTCGACCGGACAGGTAAAGGTGCCCTTGAAGGTCAGCGTGCCGGTGTCGACCAGCGCTTCACCCACCGCTTCGTTAAAGCTGATCATGCGTGCCGGCTCGGCCTGAACGCAGTAGGCTTCACCAAGGCATTCGACTTCCGCCTCCGATACGTTCAAGCGCCGCGCGGCGGCCGCCATCAAGGTCTGTTTCATGCGTTCCGCGGCATCGATGGCGGCATTGCCAACCATGAAAGTCACGCGTGAGGAATAGGAACCGTTGTCTTTGGGCGTGATGGCCGAGTCATTGGCGATCACCCGCACCCGGCCATAGTCCACCCCCAGCACTTCGACCACGGCCTGGGTCAG
>JBDSCZ010000235.1:0-5232 GCA_039920865.1 Burkholderiaceae bacterium | reverse complement strand
TTCTGGCGCGAGCTGCTCAACAGCGATGCCGCGCAGTATGGCGGCAGCGGCCAGGGCAATATGGGCGGGGTCGAGGCGGCACCGATCGCGGTGCATGGACGCAGCCATTCGCTGATGCTGACGCTGCCGCCGCTGGCGGTCGCCTATTTCAAGGCCGAATAAAAATCAATCAACGAAGGATCGCAATCATGTCCGCAATCCCACTAGACGAAGGCCGCGAACGGGCGGTAATCGAGAGCGTGACGCCGGAAGTGGATGGCGGGCGGTTCCCGATCAAGCGGGTGCGGGGCGAGTCGGTTGTGGTTGAAGCCGATGCTTTTGCCGACGGCCATGATGTGTTGCGTTGTCTGTTGCGCTACCGCAATGAAAAAGATGCGATGTGGATCGAGACCGACATGCTTGCGATCACCAATGACCGCTGGCGTGGCGCGTTTACGGTCAGCGACATCGGCCGCTATCGCTACACGGTGACTGCCTGGGTTGACCACTTCCTTTCCTGGCGTCATGACTTTGCGCGACGCACCGATCCGGAAGATATCGCAATCGCACTCCTGATCGGGGCGCAATTGGTCGCAGCCGCTGCTGCTGATGCGGTCGGAGATGATGTTGCCCGCCTGACCCTGCTGCAGGATGCGTTGGCAGGCGAACGTGCACTAGCGGAAAAATCCGGTATCGCGCTGTCCGACGAACTCGGTCTGCTGATGGCGCGCTATCCGGATCGGCGCTTTGCCAGCGATTATTCTAGCAATTGTTCCAGCGAACATGAATGCGAACTGGTGGTGGTAGTCGAGCGCGAACGCGCCCGCTTCAGCAGCTGGTACGAAATGTTCCCGCGCTCGGCCGCGCCGCAGCCGGGCCGACACGGCACTCTCAAGGATTGCGCGGCGCGGCTGCCGTACATCGCGGCGATGGGTTTCGACGTGCTGTATCTGCCGCCAGTGCATCCGGTCGGTGTCATCAATCGCAAAGGTAAAAACAACGTGCTGCAAGCGGAGCCGGACGATGTCGGCAGCGTCTGGGCGATAGGCTCCGCCGACGGCGGCCACAAGGCGCTGCATCACGAACTTGGCACCATTGCAGATTTTCAGTCGCTGCTGGCGCAGGCGCGCGCGCTCGATATCGAAATTGCGCTCGATATAGCATTCCAGTGCGCGCCCGATCACCCGTACGTGCAGCAGCATCCGGCATGGTACCGGCGCCGGCCGGACGGCAGCGTCCAGTATGCGGAAAACCCGCCGAAGAAGTACCAGGATATATATCCGTTCGATTTCGAGAGCGACGACTGGCTGGCGCTGTGGCACGAACTCAAAAGTATCGTGGAGTTCTGGATCGGGCAGGGGGTTGCCATATTCCGGGTCGACAACCCGCACACCAAGCCGTTTGCGTTCTGGGAGTGGCTGATCGGCGAGATCCGGCGCGACCATCCGGAAGTGATCTTCCTGTCCGAGGCATTTACCCGACCCAAAGTGATGCACCGGTTGGCCAAGCTCGGCTTCAGCCAGTCTTACACCTACTTTACATGGCGCAACACCAAGCACGAACTGACCGCGTATTTCACCGAACTCGCGCACAGCGAGAGCCGCGAATACTTCAGGCCCAATTGCTGGCCGAATACGCCGGACATTCTGCCGGCCAACCTGCAGTTCGGCGACCGCCCCGGATTCATCACGCGGCTGGTGCTGGCGGCAACCCTGTGCAGCAACTACGGCATCTATGGGCCCGCATTTGAATTGATCGAGCGCAAAGCGATAGCGGCGGGAAGCGAAGAATATAAGGATTCGGAGAAGTATCAGTTGCGCCACTGGGACTTCGCGCAGCCGGACAGTCTCAGCGAGTTGATCGGGCGGGTAAACGCTATCCGGCGCGCAAATCCGGCTTTGCAGAACGATTGGAACCTGCGGTTTTTGGCGGTGGATAACGATGCGTTGCTGTGTTTTGGCAAGCTCACCGAGGATCTGTCGAACATTGTGGTCGTGGTGATTAACCTGGATCCGCACCACCAGCAGAGCGGTTGGGTCGAACTGGATCTGGTTCAATTCAACTTGCCAGCCGATACCCCGTACCAGATGCACGATCTGCTGAGCGGCGCGAGCTATCTGTGGAACGGTCCGCGCAACTTCGTGCTGCTTGACCCGGCAGTGACGCCGGCGCATGTTTTCCAGCTGCGCCGGCACCTGCGCAGCGAGCGCGATTTCGATTATTTCATGTGAACAATTACCGTCACGGATTATGCATATCGGGAAAAAACATGGTCCACGAAAAACACGAAAGGCACGAAAAATGCGGAGATGCAGTGCCCAGTCAGGGTGCCGGTCTGTAATAATTACTATACGTAGTATATTTTAATAGGTAGTAATAATATGCGGTAAATGGCATAAAAATTCACATACTCTGTTGTTTTTAGTTATGTCGTAATTAACTGTTGAAATCGTCGCCGACCATGGATTCCGTTCGTCCTGAGTAGCCCGCAGGGCGTATCGAAGGATCAGCTAGCCCTTCGATACACTGCTGCGCAGTTACTCAGGGCGAACGGAGTCGAGGGGTATTTTGCTTCAACAGCCAATTGCGACATAGCCTTGTTTTTTGTAATAAATGGCAAGTTTCCGTAACGCGGAGACACTGCGCTCCTGGCCGGTGAGCGGCGACGAAACAGTTTGTGTTGTGCATCCTTTTAGCGTCTTTCGCGGGCCGCGTCTGACATCAGCAGGGGAGATCACGTGAACAAGGCGTTTACTAAAGCAACGATGCCGACCGATCCCGCCGCCACGGCCGAACCCGACTGGGCCAGCGATCCGCTGTGGTACAAGGACGCCATTATTTACGAGGTCCATGTCAAGGCATTCTTCGACACCAATGCCGACGGCATCGGCGACTTCAGAGGAATTACCGAGAAACTCGGCTACATCCGGGATCTTGGCGTGAACACGATCTGGGTGTTGCCGTTCTATCCGTCCCCGCTCAAGGATGACGGCTACGACATTGCGGATTACCGCAATATCCATACCGACTATGGCACCCGCAAGGATTTCGCGCTGTTCGTGCGGGAGGCGCACCGCTTTGGTCTGCGTGTGATCACGGAACTGGTCATCAATCACACCTCGATTGACCATCCGTGGTTCCAGGCCGCCCGGCGTGCGCCACCGGGCTCATCCAAGCGCGACTTCTATGTCTGGAGCGATACCACCGACAAGTACGCCGGAACCCGCATCATTTTTACCGATGCGGAAAAATCCAACTGGGCCTGGGACGAGGTCGCCCAGGCATATTATTGGCACCGTTTTTTTTCGCACCAGGCAGACCTGAATTTCGGCAATCCGAATGTGCTCAAGGCAGTGATACGGGTGATGCGCTTCTGGCTGGACCTCGGGGTGGACGGCATGCGGCTGGATGCGATTCCCTACCTGTGCGTGCGCGAAGGCAGCAGCAACGAAAATTTGCCTGAAACCCACGCAGTGCTAAAACAGATTCGGGCGGTCATCGACGCACACTATAAAAACTGCATGCTGCTGGCCGAAGCCAACCAGTGGCCGGAGGATGTGCGCGACTACTTCGGCGATGGCGACGAATGCCAGATGGCTTACCACTTTCCGTTGATGCCGCGTATCTACATGGCGATCGCGCAGGAGGACCGGCATCCGATTGTCGAAATCATGCAGCAGACGCCGGATATTCCGGAAAATTGCCAGTGGGCGATCTTCCTGCGCAATCACGATGAACTCACGCTGGAGATGGTGACCAACAAGGAGCGCGACTACATGTACCAGATGTATGCAGCCGACCCGCGCGCCCGTCTGAATCTCGGGATCCGGCGCCGGCTGGCACCGCTGATGGATAACGATCTGGACAAGATCAAGCTGATGAACAGCCTGTTGCTGTCGATGCCCGGCACGCCGATTATCTATTATGGCGACGAGATCGGCATGGGCGACAACATCTATCTGGGCGACCGCGACGGCGTGCGCACGCCGATGCAATGGAGCCCGGACCGCAATGCCGGTTACTCGAATGCCGATCCGCAGCGCCTGAGCCTGCCGCCGATCATGGACCCGGTATACGGTTATCAGGCAATCAATGTCGAGTCGCAGCTGCGCAGCCCATCGTCGTTGCTGAACTGGATGCGCCGGGTGCTGGCGGTACGCAAGGCGCATCGTGCGTTCGGACGCGGCACGCTCGAATTCTTGCGCTCCAGCAACCGCAAGGTGCTCGCCTACCTGCGCCAGGATGAGCAGGAATGCTTTCTTTGCGTAGCCAATCTGGCACGCACCGCGCAGCCGGTGGAACTCGATTTGCTGCGCCATCGCGGCCGTGTGCCGGTCGAGGTCATGGGGCGCACGGCCTTTCCCCCGATCGGCGAACTGCCCTATCTGCTGACCATGCCGGGCCACGGCTTTTACTGGTTTCGGCTCGCCCAGGACGAGGAGGTGCCGGTCTGGCACGAGGAGCATTTGGCACGCGAGACGCTGCCGGTGCTGGTACTGTTCGACGGCTGGAACAGCCTGTTTCGCGAGCGGGTGGTGCCATGGCGCATCGCTTTGGCCGAGAAGGTGCGGGCCCAGCTTGAAACCGAAATGTTGCCGCACTTCGTGGCTTCCCAGCGCTGGTACGCAGCCAAAGCTGCGCCGCTGCGACGGGTTGCGCTAGCGGATTACGTTGAATGGGGTCGGCAAGATAGCAGCTGGCTGGTGGCCCTGTGCAATATGGAGAGCGATGCCGGCGAGGCGCATGCCTATTTTCTGCCGTTGACGCTGCTGTGGGAAGACGCCGACGACGAATCCCGGCTGCGCAAATTGCTGCCGATGACGGTGGCCAGGGTGCGCCAGCAGGCGCGGGTCGGCGTGCTGGCAGACGCCTTCGCCGACGAGGCATTCTGCCAGGTGCTGGTGGCCGCAATCGGCGCGCAGCAGGAGTTGCGTTGCGCTAACGGGATCATTCGCTGTACGCCTACCAGCGCCTTCGCCGATCTGGTCGGCCAGGCAGTGCAGCCGCTGGAAGTGCACATCCGGGCAGCGCAGAGCAGCAATACCATTGTGGAGCTGGGCGTGCGTCATCTGCTGCTGAAAGGCTACCGGCGCCTGCAGGTTGGCATCAACCCGGAAATCGAGGTGGGACGCTTTCTGACCGAGGTTGTGCACTTTGCACACAGCGTTCCGGTAGCCGGAATGGTCGAGTACAGATCGGACCAGGGCGACACGATGACGTTGGCGATGCTGCAAGTCTACGTCCCGAATCAGG
>JBDSCZ010000234.1:0-2125 GCA_039920865.1 Burkholderiaceae bacterium | reverse complement strand
TCCCATCCCGAACAGGACCGTGAAACGACTTCGCGCCGATGATAGTGCGTCAACACGTGTGAAAGTAGGTCATCGTCAGGCTGTTATTCCTAAAAACCCCCGTACAATCCGTGCGGGGGTTTTTTTTGCGTTCCATCAGCGCAGTTCCAAAGCATACTGGTTTCGTCAAATGGTATGGCAGCCTCGCTCCGAATTGGCGTCGGAGAGAGAAGACAGGTGGCTGGCCGTTGCATCGCCTAGGCCGATCAGGACGTCGGCGCTGCGCTGGATGTTTTCGCATGGCGCCTCACGCACGGGGAACTGCCGGATGTGCTAGACATCACGAGTGTCAACGGCCTGGATCGAGAGATTGACCGCATCAAACGCGAAAAAATCGGGCAGCGCTTTCACTTGGTCAACGCATCGATGGCGCCCGTCACGCAGTGGGCGAACCAATTGAGTCAGGAATTCCAGCCGCATTTTGATGCTGTGCGCTCTCTGAAAGCCATGGCAGACCGCACCCGACCAACGGTGCTGGTGGTTGATGATGATGATGATTTTCAGTGCAAGATGCTGGGCAAGATTCTCGAAGCAGAAAACTATCATCTCGTCTTCGCCGCTGGCGGTGTCGAGGCGCTGAGCATCCTGCACAAGATACGGCCCGACCTCATTCTGATGGACGCGATGATGCCAGGCATGGACGGCATGGAGACCACGCGTCGGCTGAAAGCCATACCCCAGTTCGCCAACGTGCCGGTGGTGATGGCGACCGGCAAAAGTGTAGGAAATGTCGTGACAGATAGCCTGAAGGCCGGTGCAATTGACTTCGTGGTGAAGCCCTTTGACCGAGAGATCTTGATTGGCAAGGTCGCGCGCGCATTGTGCACAACGATAAAGTCGTAAGCGGCGATGTCCAATACGAAGACTGGCGATGCCGGCATCTCGACCACCAATCAAATTCTGGACCTGTAGTGGGCCGCCCCTCCAACCCTTGCTATACATAGGGATCGAATCCGTTGAGCCAGGCGGTGCCGAGCAAGGATTGAATCGTGGTGGCGCGCTCCGATCCTGCGTACAGCCAATTCTTTTTTCCAATGATGATCGGCCGGGTCGTGTTCTCCACCGGATTGTTATCGATTTGCAAGTCGCCGCTGTCGGCATAGCGTGTCAGCGCAGGCCAGCGGACTGATAAACTCGATTCTGTTGCACTTGGACATTGAACCTGCCCAATATTTATCTAGGCGACGGCACTATCGAGTTCAACCGTCAGTTTTTTTCCCTGGTACAGCATCTGTTCGAAAGCCTCGGCTGGTACCGGCTTGCTGAAGTAATAGCCCTGCATTGTGTCGCAACCATGATGACGTAAATAGGCCACTTGCTCCTGGGTCTCGACGCCTTCGGCAATTACATGCAATTTGAGGCTGTGGGACAGTGCAATGATCGAGGCGACGATTGCCGCATCGTCGGGATTGACGCTGATGTCGCATACGAACGAGCGGTCGATTTTGAGTGCATCGATCGGAAAACGCTTCAGGTAAGCCAGGCTGGAATAGCCGGTGCCGAAATCGTCGATCGACAATTGCACGCCGATTGCCTTCAAATTCTGCAATGTATCAATCGCACGTTCGACATTGGTCATCACCATGCTCTCCGTCAGCTCGATCTCCAGATCGTTGGCGGCCAGCCCTGTTTCGTTCAATACGACCATGACCGATTCGGCCAGATCCTGCTGGTCGAACTGGCGTGCCGATAAATTTACCGCAATTCGCAAGCGTCCCAGTCCGGCACGCTGCCATTGCTTGTTCTGCGCGCATGCGGTGCGTAGTACCCAGGCGCCGATCGGCACGATCAGTCCGTTCTCTTCGGCCAAGCCGATGAAGCGGTCCGGCGGCACCAGGCCGAATTCCGGGTTCTGCCAGCGAATCAATGCCTCCATGCCGACGATATGCCCAGTCATCAGATCCACCTGCGGCTGATAGTGCAGCACAAATTCATCGCGTTCCAACGCATGACGCAAGTCCCCCTCCAGGTGTAGGCGCTCCAGCGTTTTTTCGTTCATCTCCGCTGCGTAAAACTGGAAGTTGTTGCGCCCCATATTCTTGGCGCGGAACATCGCGATATCCGCGTGCGCCATCAAGCTTTCGGC
>JBDSCZ010000233.1:0-2423 GCA_039920865.1 Burkholderiaceae bacterium | reverse complement strand
GTCGAGGATGGTAGCAATGTCATCGATAAGGGCTAAAAGGCTGGAGCCGGTCATGATTGATTTCCTTGAATAATAAAATTTTCCGGGTACAACCCGTTTGCGCGATGCAGGCTACGGCAAATGGTGCATTGCACGCGCTGCGCATTTTATCTGAATTCATGCGTCCAAATTTGCCCAAAAAAATGCGAAAGCCGGATGCTGCACTTGATACCTGAAGAATTCAGGTATCAAGCGCAGCATCCGGCTTTCCGTAAAAAACGAAAACGCGATGCTTATCGCATATTTATCGCATATTTATCGCATATTTATCGCTTATTTATCGCTTATTTATCGCTTATGCATCGTCCTCAATTGCTGCTGCATCGACCTGCTCCGGCCGCGCTTTAGCATTTGCATCCAACCGGCCCAAAGTGTTTTCTACCGTACGCTTCAATTTTTCTGCCGCACCCTGGACCGCCTGATGCACCGTCGCTGCATGTTCTGTTACGGCGATTGGCTGATGGTTTTGCAGGCGCACCTCCATCAAGCAGCGGTTATCGGCAGCACCGGCTTTCGGGCCATTGGTGTCGCTCAAGTGCACTTCCACCCTTGTCACCTGCGCTTTGAAATGGCTCAATGCACCATGGACTACGGTTTCAATATGGCTGGTCAGTCCTTCATTGTTTTCGATGTTGCTATCGGTATTGACTTGAATTTGCATGGTTGCCTGCTCCTTATACGGATGATTGAATCGATCTTCCCGGCGCCAGGGCCGGGTCCGGCAATTTTTTACGAAAGCAGCAATGCCGGTTGTAGCTTGCCTTCTTTTTGCCCTACCTTTTACATGGCGCTACAAAATCTCATTTCAAGGTGCAAAAATCATTGATCTTTGGCTCTGTTCAGGAGGTTTGCATTAGATTAAGCTTGCGCAGAGACTGATTTTACATAGAAAGATTGCCGCCAATGCAACAAAAAGCACCCCGCCGCACGCGCGAACGGATTCTGGAATTATCGTTACGCTTGTTCAATGAATTCGGCGAACCGAACATCACGACCACGGTGATCTCGGAAGAAATGAATATTTCTCCGGGCAACCTGTATTACCATTTCCGCAACAAGGACGACATCGTCAACTCGATCTTTGTGCAGTTTGAAGAAGAAATCAACCGCCGACTGGCGATTCCGGCCGATCGAAAGCCTAGCATCGAGGACGTCTGGCTGTATCTGCATTGGATGTTCGAACTGGTGTGGCGCTATCGTTTTTTTTATCGCGACATGAACGACCTGCTCTCGCGCAACCGCAAGCTGGAGCTGCATTTCAAGCAGATTCTGGCGCACAAGGTTAAGGTTGCCAAACACTTGTGCGAAGAATTACGCACAGCAAAGGCGCTCGAAGCCAGCGATGCCGCAATCGATGCGCTGGCCACCAATATGGTGGTGGTGGCAACCTACTGGCTGTCCTATGAATACGTGCGCAATCCGCGCAAATATTCTGAACAGAAGGCGATGTCGGAAGCGCTTGCGCGCGGATGTTACCAAGTGCTGTCAGTCATTGCGCCATTCTTGCGCGGCGACACCCACTTGTTATTCGACAAGCTGTCGACCGAGTTCCTGGAAAAATTTAAATAAACTGATATTTATCCTGGAGATGAAAATGAAATCGATTTGCGTGTACTGCGGCTCTTCCATCGGCGCCTCGCCGATGTATGCAGAAGCGGCGCGCGCGCTGGCCAGAGAAATGGTCGCCGCCAATATCGCGCTGGTGTATGGCGGCGCCAACGTCGGGTTGATGGGCATTATCGCCAATGAAGTGCTGCGACTCGGCGGCGAAGCCAGCGGCGTCATTCCAAGCACGCTGCTGGAGAAGGAGATCGGGCATCTTGGCCTGACGCGTCTGCATATCGTCAAGGATATGCATGAGCGCAAGGCGATGATGGCGGCCCTGTCAGACGGCTTCATTGCGATGCCGGGCGGAATCGGCACGCTGGAAGAACTGTTCGAAGTACTTACCTGGTCGCAACTCGGCTTGCATGAAAAACCAATCGGGCTGCTGAATGTGGACGGCTTCTATGACGGCCTGATAAATTTCATGCAGCACATCGTCACCGAACGCTTCCTGCGTCAGGAACAGGCGACACTGTTACTGGCGGAAGCGACGCCGGACGCGCTGCTGGCACGTTTCAAGTCTTATCAGCCGGACCACTCGAACAAATGGACGCTGGCGCCGGACCGCAATACATACCCGTGATGGGTATATGAATAAATCATGCCATTCCCGCATGATTTATAAGCGTGAAAAATAATACTCTATTAAAAATGGCTATGTCGCACTTAACTGTTGATTTGAAGTCTAATTTTTGACAACTAGTGTTGACGGAGGGCAAAGTCATGAAAACGCTGGACTTCAAAACCTGGCTGGAGCAACTCAATGCGCTTAACCGTGG
>JBDSCZ010000232.1:0-1866 GCA_039920865.1 Burkholderiaceae bacterium | reverse complement strand
GCAAAGTGAGTCGCTACGCTTCTTACACGCTAAACCACCGATTGCACTGCGCAGTCGGGTCCGCCATCAAAGGAAACCCGTGAAACATGTAATTCTTGCTTCCACTCTTGCTTCCCTGCTCGCAATTTCCGCCGCTACCGCCCTGGCCCAGGTCGAGGTAAATGACCCCTGGGTGCGCGCCACCGTGCAACAGCAGAAAACTACCGGTGCTTTCATGCAACTGACCGCCAAACAGGATGCACGCCTGATCGAAGTACGTTCGGCGGCAGCAAGCACAGTCGAAATCCATCAAATGACGATGAACAACAACGTCATGCGGATGCGCGCTATTGCCGACCTGGACTTGCCGGCCGGCACCGCTGTCGACCTGAAGCCGGGCGGCTATCACATCATGCTGGTGAACCTGAAACACCAAATCAAGGACGGCGACCTGGTACCGATTACGCTGGTGGTCGAAGACAAGAACAAAGAACGCCAAACCATCGAGTTGCAGGTGCCGGTACGGCCTCTCAACAGCGCCGCAGCCGACGCCATGAAACACTAGTCCTTGCAGGCCTGTCGCGCCTGCATTACTTGATATTGCCAGGGAATGCGCGATGCCAGAAAAGCCGCAAGTTGCCCCGCCATTCGCGCTGCAGCAGCAAATGCAGCTGATAGAAGCGCTGCAGCAGCAGGGGCAGCCTATGGCGCTGATCGAAACCCATATTTCATGGATTCTGCTCACCGGCGACTTTGCCTACAAGATCAAGAAAGCACTCGATCTGGACTTTCTCGACTTCAGCACGCTGGACCAGCGCGAATTTTATTGCAAAGAAGAAATTCGTCTAAATCGGCGACTGGCGCCGGACATCTATCTCGACGTAGTCCCGATCGGCGGCAGTTACGGCGTGCCGCAGCTTGGCCATTTGCCGGCGCTGGAATATGCGGTCAGGATGCGCCGTTTTGCGGTGTCCGACCAGATGGACGTGCTGCTGGCTGAGGGCCGCTTGCACGCGCACCACATCGACCGGCTCGCTGCCATCCTGGCGCGCTTCCATGCCAGCCTTACGCCAACCGACCCGGGCAGCGCATTCGGCCGCGCCGACGCGATTCTGGCGGTGAGCCGGCAGAATTTCGAACAACTCGATGTCCTGCTGGGTGACAGCGGCGATGACACCGAACTCCAGAGATTGCAAACCCTGCGGCTAGCCACCGAAGCCGAATTTGCCGCCTGCCGGGGACTGTTCGAACAACGCCGCAACGATGGTTTCGTGCGCGAGTGCCATGGCGATCTGCATCTGGGCAATATCGTGCTGATCGACGATCAGCCGGTGCCGTTCGACTGCCTCGAATTCGACCCCGGCTTGCGCTGGATCGATGTCATCAATGAACTCGCTTTTCCGGTGATGGACCTGATCCACCGTCAGCACAGCCGGCTTGCCTTTCGGCTGCTGAACGCCTACCTGGAAATCAGCGGCGACTACGCCGGCGTGGCACTGCTGCGCTTCTACCTGGCCGGCCGCGCCATGGTGCGGGCCAAGGTCAGCGCGATCCGTATCGCGCAAGGCGGCGCGACGCAGTCCGACACAGCGCAAGCCGATGCAGCGCAGACCAGCTACCTGGATTTGGCCGACGCGCTGCTGCGCACCCGTCGCCCGGCGCTGATCATCAGCCACGGCTTGCCCGGCTCCGGCAAAAGCACGCTGGCACAGGCAATGCTGGAGCGCAGACAAGCGATCCGGCTACGCTCCGACGTCGAGCGCAAGCGCCTGTTCGGCCTCGCGGCACTCGATAACAGCCGCACTACTCATCAGGATATTTATAGCGCAGCTGCAACCCGGAAAACCTATGATCGCCTGCTGCAAACTGCCCGGGAACTGCTGGCAG
>JBDSCZ010000231.1:0-27675 GCA_039920865.1 Burkholderiaceae bacterium | reverse complement strand
AATAATTGGTTTGGCCAAACTGTCCTTTCTGACCGTTGACGGACGAGATATTGATGATGCGTCCCCAGTTGCGGTCGACCATACCATCGATGACTTGCTTTGTTACGTTGAACAGCGAGTTCAGGTTGGTATTGATGACATCATTCCACTGCTGCAGGGTCATCTTGCGAAATTGTCCGTCACGTGTGATGCCGGCATTATTCACCAGCACATCGATCTCGCCAATTTCCTGCTTGACCTGATCGAAAGCGGCCTTGGTTGAATCCCAATCGGATACATTGCCTTCCGATGCATGCACGTCGTAACCTTCGGCGCGCATATCGGCCAACCACTTATCCTTGCGTGGCGAATTTGGCCCGCAACCGGCTACTACAGTGAATCCCTCGCTGCAAAGGCGCTTGCAAATCGAATTCCCAATGCCACCCATCCCTCCAGTTACATACGCAATACGCTTTTTCATGCTGTCTCCTTTTTTGTTAAGTTCAAGTTATGTTCTTGCGATTAGTTCGCTCTTACCTTGACGTAACGTCCCGGCGCCTCTTCAATTGGTTTGAATGCCGCATTTCCCAGTTTTCCTGGGGCTTTCACCTGCTTGCCGGCATGCGCAGCCAGGAAGGCTGACCACTCAGGCCACCAACTGCCCGGATGCTCTGCTGCCGTTTCCAACCATGCCTCAGAATTCGGAGAAAGTGTGTCATTCGTCCAATAACTGCGCTTTTTCTTCGCCGGCGGATTGATGACACCCGCTATATGCCCGGATGCCCCGAGCACGAAACGGTTCCGATCCGGTTGATCCGGATTCAATACCGAAGTGGACGCATAGGCGCTACTCCAGGGCACGATATGGTCTTCACGCGAACCGAAAATGAAAGCCGGTGCATTGATTTTTCCGAGGTCAATTTGCTGGCCTGCCACTGTCAATTTACCCGGCTCCTTGAGGCTGTTTTCCAGATAAGTATTACGCAGATACCAGCAAAACATCGGGCCGGGGAGATTGGTACTGTCGGCGTTCCAATACAGCAGATCGAATGGTGGCGGACTTTCACCCTTGAGGTAATTCGACTGGACATAATTCCACACCAGATCATTGGCGCGCAAACTGGAGAAAGTAGTCGCCAAATCGCGGCCCGGCATCAGGCCGCCTTTGCCGATTGCCTGCTCGCGCATCTTTACCTGTGTTTCGTCAACAAAGATATCCAGGATTCCGGTGTCGGTAAAATCGAGCAATGTCGTCAGCAAAGTCAGGCTGGAAACAGGCTCTTCGCCACGAGCATAAAGTACCGCCAGTGCAGTCGAAACAATCGTGCCGCCAACACAAAAACCCAAGGCATTGATACGATTTTGTCCGCTCAATTCTTGTACTACGTGAATTGCCTTGATCGCGACATCTTCAATATATCGATCCCAGGTCACATCGGCAACTGATTGATCGGGATTGCGCCACGACACCAGGAACACGGTATTACCCTGTTCAACCGCATAACGCACCAGAGAATTTTCCGGTTGCAGATCTAAAATGTAAAATTTATTGATGCAAGGAGGCACTATCAGCAACGGCCTCTCGAAGACCGTTTTGGTCAGCGGCTTGTATTGAATCAATTGAAACAACGCATTTTCAAAAACCACTGCGCCTTCGGAAGTTGCAACGTTTTTCCCAACCTCAAAAACGGATTCATCAGTTTGGGAAATCCGGCCTTTCTGCATGTCGGCCAGCATCAGCGAAAGCCCCTTTGCAAGACTCTCGCCTTTGGTATCGAGTATTTTTTGCTGTGCTTCTGGATTAGTGACAAGAAAATTGGCAGGCGACATTGCATCAACCATTTGTTGCACGGCGAATGAAATTTTTTGCTTGACGCGGGGAGGCGCCTCAACGGCCTCTGCCAGGCTCATCAGGAAACGTGCGTTGAGCAGATATACCGCAGCGTTAAAGGATGAAAACGCATTCGATTGCCAGGCCTCTGACGAAAATCGCCTATCGGTCATCGCAGACACGCCCTTCGATACCAGAAAATTTTGCCAGAGCGCGGCCAACTGTTGGACATACTCATTTTGCAAACGTGTAGCAGTCGCCGGAGCAATTTTTGCGCCAGCCTCCTTCAGAATGTCTGCGATCGGATTGGCATTAGCTGGCTGAGCCGACTTGAGCCAAGATGGCCAAGAACTCTGATCTGTCAGTTGCGACAACCAAGTCGTAACCATGGCTTGAGGATCAGACGTATTCATGCTTGCTTCCTTATTTTGGCGTATCGTTGCGGTTTTTTACCATTACATCAATATCATGTACATCGTTGCTATCGCGTGGATCTATGTTGTGCTCATGATATCCATTACCGAGCCTTCACTCATCGCCGGAATTATGACGCTTTTAATGTATGGCGTGTTGCCTTTGACAATTATTTTATATGTGATGCGTGCGCCGCACAGAAGTAGGCAAAGGAAACTGCGTGAGAAAAAAATAATCAAGTGCGGCACTCCTGCTGACACCCTAGAGTAATGATAATACCGCAATTGAATGTTGAAAAAGTAATCGCAGATATTACGAAAAATACTTCTCTTCTATGGGACAAGCATTCATAGCAGCGAACTGCAACATAGACAAAATAAACCTGGCATTTTCAAGCAGCCACCTATTTTAGATATTGCCTTAAAACAGCAATCATTATTTGAGCCAGATCAATGATGCCATTCGTCCCGTCACCTTGTCGCGCCGATAAGAAAAAAATCGCTGAGTGTCGGTAACGGTGCAAAACCCACCGCCACTGATACTGTACACCCCGGCTTGTCGCAAACGAGCTCGAGCCAAGGCGTAGATGTCGGCAAGGTACTTGCCTCCCTGTGCAGCGATTGGCTTGAATGCACCAGAGGCGCTAGCGTCATGTGCAACAAATGCCTGCCGCACATCTTCGCCAACCTCGAAATATTCCGGGCCGATGGCTGGTCCCAGCCAAGCCATAATTTCGCCTGCGCCGGCAGCACGCATGCTGATCACGGTTTTTTCTAAAATACCGGCAGACAAGCCACGCCATCCTGCGTGCGCCGCAGCAACGACATTTCCAATCCGGTCGCAAAACAAAACTGGCAAACAGTCCGCGGTCATGATCGCGCACACCACTCCTTTGGCTGTAGAAAAACTGGCATCGGCCTCGGTTGCATCGGACAAGCCTGCAGCATCCACGATGGCAGTGCCATGCACTTGCGTTAGCCATGCTGGCTCGGCTGGCAATACTGTCCGCAACAAATTCCGATTTTCGTAGACATGCGACTGGCAATCAGTCACGTGCATACCCAGATTCAAACCATTGGCACCACGGCCATCGTCAAATGGAGCAAGACTGATTCCGCCTCGCCGCATAGTAGACAAGGCGCCCACGTTGACAGGCAAATCAGGCCACGCAGGAATGATTGAATCCATTGCCGTCATCTGCGCCTTCTTATCTTCTTATACAGGCACGTCAATACCGGCACTGGCCAGCAACGCCAGGAAATCATCCGGCAACGGCGCGCTCCAATCGCATGAATCCCCTGTGGCGGGATGAATCAACCCCAGGCGTTGCGCCTGCAGGGCCTGGCGCGGGAAAACAGCAGCCAAATGGGCTTTGCCGTACAACACATCGCCAACCAGGGTATGTCCAATAGACATCATGTGGACGCGGATCTGGTGGGTGCGGCCAGTTTCCAACTTGCAACGCATCAGGCTAACGGGAAGACGGCCCAGCAATCCGCTGGCCAGACGCTCGAAATGCGTGATAGCCGGTTTGGCGGTCATATTCTCCAGCACTGACATTTTGATCCGGTCGCGCGGATGACGGCCCATCGCAGCATCCACGGTTCCCGTCAGGTTCGGGGTTCCCCATACCAATGCCAGATATTCGCGCCGTACGGTACGGGCTTGCAACTGACGCACCAGATCGGTATGCGCCTCCAGGGTTTTTGCCACCACCATCAGGCCGCTGGTATCCTTATCGAGTCGATGAACAATGCCGGCGCGTGGCACGCCGCCAATCGCCGGATAATGATGCAGCAAACCGTTGAGCAAGGTGCCGGACCAGTTACCGGCGGCCGGGTGCACTACCAGACCGGCCGGCTTGTCGATCACGATGATGGTGGCATCCTCATGCACGATCACCAGATCCATCGCTTCCGCAGTGTAGGCGTCATCTTCAGGCGCCGGTTGTGGCGAAACTATAACGGTCTCGTCGCCAAAACTCGTCATTTTGGTCTTTGCGACCTTCCCGTCCACGGTGACGTGTCCGGCTTCAATCCATTGCTGAATACGGCTGCGGGAAAATTGCGGAATCAGTCTTGAAATCACTTTATCCATGCGCTCGCCGCACACTTCGGGCGTCAGCTTCAGGGTTATGGATTCCATTTCAGGCAGTGCGCTGCTCTCTTCGTCCGCATCGTCCAGCGCAGAGGCAAAAATAGGCTCCGGCAAATTTGGCATTGCAGGTAATATCACGGCAGGTCCCATCGTCTATAATCAACTTCTTGTTAAGATGCATATTTGCACAAAGCCATGCAAAAAAAATTATTTAAATTCGCAACAGTCTTTCTTGCCCTGTCAATTTCGGCATGCGGCTTGCTGCCGGAAAAAATCGACGAGACCAAGACTTGGTCAGCCTCGAAATTATACTCGGAGGCACGCGATGAACTGACAAGTGGCAATTACGACAAGTCAGTTCAGTATTTTGAAAAGCTAGAATCGCGCTACCCGTTCGGCACCTACGCCCAACAGGCCCAGCTTGAAATCGCATATGCGTATTACCGTCAGGCAGACCAGCCACAGGCTCTGGCTGCAGCGGAACGTTTTATCAAACTCCATCCGAATCACCCGAATGTCGATTACGCCTATTATTTGCGTGGGTTGATCAACTTCAATGACCGTGTCAGTGCATTCAATTTCCTGTCGCGCCAGGATGCCACCGAACGCGATCCGAAAGCGGCGCGCGAAGCATTCGATGCCTTCAAGCAACTGGTCGAGCGATTTCCTGACAGCACCTACACGCCGGATGCCATCGCCCGCATGAAATATCTGGTCAATGCAATGGCGCAATACGAAGTCCATGTGGCAAATTATTACTACAAGCGCGGTGCTTACCTGGCTGCGGCCAACCGGGCCCAATACGCAATCAAGGAATACCGCGAGGCACCGGCACTGGAAGAAGCACTGTTTGTCATGGTGCGCTCTTATGATGCGCTGGGCATGGCGGAGTTGCGTGACGATGCCGCACGCGTGATGAAAACGAATTATCCGAACAGCGTGTATTACAAGGGCGGTCCGGCAAAAGACAATCCTTGGTGGAAACTCTGGTAAAACCGCATCCTGCTGCAAATGCCCCGCACAATGCGGGGCATTTTTGTTTACGAGAATACCGGCATGATGCTTAAACGCAATCCATACTCAAGCCTCCCGGCGGCGGAATAACCAATGGTATTCGCTGGAGCCAGCGGCATCAAATGCATAACCTTCCACGGCGAAAGCCTGCAGTTGTTCCGGTTGCGTCACACCCTGCAGTGCCGCATAGCGTGCCATCAGCCCACGTGCGCGCTTGGCATAAAATGAAATTATTTTGTATTTGCCGTTTTTCCAGTCTTCAAATACCGGCGTGATGACCGGCACCGATAGCAGCGCAGGCTTGATCACCTTGAAATACTCTTCAGACGCCAGATTTATCAGTGCAGAAGCGTTGCGCGCACGTAGCAAATTATCCAGTGCGCTGGTCACGATATCGCCCCAGAAAGCATACAGATTCTTGCCGCGCGCAGTCGCCAGGCGGGTTCCCATTTCGAGCCGATAAGGCTGCATCAAGTCGAGTGGGCGCAACATCCCATACAAGCCGGATAAAATACGGACATGCGATTGCGTGTAGTCGAGTTGCGCAGCACTCAGCGTTGCCGCCTCCAGACCGGCGTAGACATCGCCATTGAATGTTAGCACCGCCTGTTTTGCATTCTGCTGCGAAAACTCCGGGGTCCAGCTAGCGTAACGGTCAGCATTCAAGGCGGCCAACGGGTCGGAAATACGCATTAGGCTGGCGACCTGCGCTGGCGAGTACGTTTTCAAGATTTCAATCAGTTGGGCTGAATGCGCGATAAAATCCGGCAGGCTACTTTTGATCTTTGCAGGCAGCGTTTCCATGGCTAGCGTTTTGGCGGGAGACAAGACAATCAGCATTGCAACATCCATAGAAAATAAAGAATTGGGAACATGATACCGAAACGCATCGTACTAGATACCAACGTATGCCTGGATTTATTCGTCTTCCACGATCCGCGCTGGACCGCCTTGCTGGCAGCGCTGACAAGCGGTGCGGTCGAGGCTGTCACAAAAGCGGAATGTCGAATGGAATGGCAGGTTGTACTGGGCTATTCCCATCTGAAACTGAATGAAACCATGCGCGCCGAGTGCAATGCCGCCTTTGATGCGTTGATCGACTGCATTGCGCCGGAACCGTTGTTCAATATCAAGCTGCCGTTGTGCAGCGACCCGGATGATCAGAAGTTCCTGGAGTTATCACGCGACGCGCAAGCTGCCACTCTGATAACGAAAGACAAGGCACTGCTAAAACTAGCCAGAAAAACCACACGCGCCGGCCTTTTCGAAATAATTTTGCCGCAAGCATGGGTACTGCGGGACTGCAACTAAGGCTGTAACGCATAGCGCAATTTTTGCTGAAGGCGTCTTTTCCCGGGGACGACAATCGATCATGGGCATCTTCAATACACAGCTCCCAGCTGGCGTAGCAATCATCACATGGTTCCTGGCGATCTTGGGCATGCTGCGTTGCGCCCGCAATGCACCCTGGAAGCGGCTGGAAGCACCGACGGTGTTTTCTGCCTGGTGTGCGCTGCTGATCCTGCTAACGATGCTGTGGCGGCTGAGGGTCAATATCAACAGCGACCTGAACCTGCATCTGATGGGCCTGTCGCTATTCCCGCTGATGTTCGGCCGCTCGCTGGCGACACTGGGGCTGGGATTGTCCGTAATTGCCTACACCGCGTTATTCGACGGAATTTGGGGTAATCTTGGCATGAATTTTTTGCTGCTGGCCGTGTTTCCCACATGGTTTAGCGACGTCATATTAAAGACCATAAAAAAATTCCTGCCCCATCACATGTTCGTCTATCTGTTCGGAAACGGCTTTTTTGGCTCGATGATTGTGCTTTCCCTGACTGGGCTGATTTCGATTGCTGCCCACCAGCTATGGATTGCGGCACCACTGCCCAACGCTTCCGACACGATTGCCTACATGCTGCTGCTGGCGTGGGGCGAAACCTTTCTGATTGGATTTCTGGTCACAATATTTGCGGTGTATCGGCCGCAATGGCTGTTTACTTTCGACGACGCGCTGTATCTGCGTGACCGCTAGCCAGCATTTTCTCCACCACCCATGATTTTTGATAGGGGTATAGATGAAAAGCATCACATTTCCGCATATTTTTATTGCCACTTTAAATATACATATCCAGGTATTTATTGCGACAAGAAAATCCTGATGGTGATGGATTGCATTCGACGCGCACGCAATCCGGCGTCAGCGTTAAAATGCCCGATCGACCACTGCATACCCATCCGATCATGACTCAGCCGCCCCCGCCTGCAAACGCCCATTTTGCCCCAGCCGCACTGCGTTCCAGACTACCCAAAGTGGGCACCACGATTTTCAGCATCATGTCGGCGCTCGCGCTGGAAAAAAATGCGGTCAATTTAGGACAGGGCTTTCCGGATTTCGACTGCGATCCGGCGCTGATTGACACTGTTACCGCAGCGATGCGCAGCGGACAGAACCAGTATCCGCCGATGGCAGGAATTGCGCCGTTACGTGAAGCGATTGCAAGCAAGATTGGTTCTTTATACGGATATCAGTACAACGCCGCCAGCGAAATCACGGTAACCGCAGGTGCCACCCAGGGGCTGTTGACCGCGATCCTGTGCTGCGTGCATGCCGGCGACGAAGTCATCGTCATCGAACCCGCCTACGACAGCTATGTGCCGGCCATTGAACTGGCCGGCGGCGTGCCGGTTTTCGTGCAAATGGAAATCGGGCCGCGCGGCTATTCGGTTCCGTGGGACGCGCTGGCGGCAGCAATCACGCCAAAAACCCGGATGATCATCATCAATTCGCCACACAATCCGACCGGTTCGACTTTGTCCAAAAAGGATCTGCTGGCGCTGGCGGAGATCGTGCGTGCTACCGACATACTGCTGATCTCGGATGAAGTGTACGAACACATGGTGTTCGATGGTCTGGAGCATGAATCGGTCTGCCGCCATCCGGAACTGGCGGCGCGCGCATTCATCGTTTCCAGTTTTGGCAAGACCTACCATGTCACTGGATGGAAAGTCGGTTATGTGGCGGCACCGGCAGCGTTGATGGCGGAATTTCGCAAAGTGCACCAGTTCAATGTGTTTACCGTCAACACGCCGATGCAACATGGTCTGGCAAACTATATGCGCGACCCCACACCGTACTTGGCGTTGCCGGCGTTTTACCAGCGCAAGCGCGACCTGTTTCGGGACGGGCTTAAAAATAGCCGCTTCAAGTTATTGCCGTCGGACGGCACCTATTTTCAATGCGTCGATTATTCAGCCATCTCGGACCTGAATGAAGCCGAGTTCAGTCAGTTTCTGACGTCAGAAATTGGTGTGGCGGCGATTCCGATATCGGCCTTTTACCATCAGACCAAGGAGTCCGGCATCGTGCGTTTTTGTTTCGCAAAAAAAGATGCAACCCTCCAGAATGCCCTGAAATTGCTTACCGGAATTTAAATATACTACCCAATGTATTTTTAAATCCACCTTAAATCACAGCGGAAGTACCGTCGTTTATGATGATACTCCAACCAATTCTCAACACCAAAAAGCTGCCGAAATAATTTAGAGAAAAACTTGACGCAGTTTCTGCCTCACTTGTCTGGTTTTTGCTCGTCATCGATGGTGAAGTTGAACTCAAGCGGCTCAAACTCGATTGCGCCATCCGTAGTAAAAGTCGCTGCGACAGGAACGAATGCCTCGATTGACGGCAGGGCAATTTCCTCGCTGACCTGGCTAGCGGTTTCCCGCATCTCGGAATGCGACTCTTCAAGCTGGTTCAAACGTTTTTTCTCCAGCGCGATGCCGATCAGCAACAGGATATCCCGATACAGCGGCAAGTCGAATCCGGCGCGCGCCCCGGCGCGATCGTCGATCAGAAGGCTTTGCAGGAATGGCACGATGTCGACAGTGCGCCACAGCTTACAAATGCGATCCAGCAGATGCGGAAAATCTTCCAGGCTCTGCGACGTCAGCTCTGGCTCTCCATACAGTGGGATGCGGGCATTGAACAAGCGGGTAAATCGCTCGCGCAGCGCATTGTATTTTTCTTCATCCCCGACTTCGCGATACAAATCAAGCAAATACAGCCAAGTTACAGGCGAATCAGGATAATCGATCGCGGTGTGCGGCTCCAGTATCCCGATCGCGCGTCGCGGATCGTTGAGGGATATCCAGAACTCAGCTTCCTGCATTACGTCAGAAATTACCTCAACATTGAAATCATTGGCGCTTTCACGTTTTTCTTTTCCAACACTGCCGACATACTCCGGCAACACGAATCCAACATCAGCATCCGGCGCATTTTGCACCACCGGGACGTCCAATGCGGTGCCGATGTCTGGACCGACATCCGGCTGCAACGACTCGGTATTTTTGACTGACGGCAGTGCAGCAGCAGAAGTCAACGGACTGCGAGCGGACACAATGGGTTCGACGCTGGCTGATTGCGCGGCATCCTGTTTTGCATTGTCTAACTGATTAATCGTCCACCATGCAGCATTGTCGCTCCTGATGAGGGAGCGCAAACGCCACGCCAACCAGCCAATGGCCAACAAACACAGTACCAGCAAGCCCGACAACCAGATAAGCAGCGAGGAGCTGGATTGCAAAGCAGCCAAAGCAGCCTGATTCTCGCCATTTTGGCGCTGCAGCGCCGCCATTTGGGCCCGCAGTGAAGTTTCCTGCGCCTGCGCCGCCTTATTGTTTAGGGCACTGCTGCCGGTACGCGGTTCTTGGTCGCGCAAGATCGCAGCGAATTCAAGTTGGGCCAGACGCGTTTCTTCTGACCAAGGCGATGCTGCGGCATCTGTCGAAAATATCAGGCTGCTGCTGAGCTTCAGGCGAGACACTCCACTGTCTTCATTACCCGTCAATCTGAGTACATCTATTGCAGCACCCTGGCTATGGTTCGGCTTGGCATCTGCAGAGAATTGCGGAGCGACAGGTTTTTTTACGACAGATTCGGATGCTTGTCGGCGCTTGACGCGAGGTGGCCTTACGGCTTGCGCGAAAGATTTCCGTTCGACTGGTTCAGGCTGTTCCCGGGCAGATGACGATGCGGGGCTTACCCTGCTTTCGCGCAACGGCGCCGGCGCAAGCTGGGCCAACCCGGTAAGGACAGGAGGGTCGAGTAGGACATGGTAGATGCGCCGCACAGACGAGGTACAACTGACTTCAACGACAATCGTGGCGGCCGGTTCAAAGATTGCCTGGCGCGATGTCAGTGTAATGAAAGACGCCGGCCCGTTACGCGCAATTATCAGTTGCGGGGTCGCCAGCGAAACGCCGTCGAGCGTCTCAATACGCACCTTGACACAGGAGCCAGTGAGCTCGCCACTATCGGTACCCAATAGTCCAATGCTAGCGCGCAACGGCTGCCCAAGCGCAGACCGCACGTCAATATTGCCCAAGCCAAGTGCAAATGCATTGCTGCCACAAAATGATAATACTGCCGCAGCTATCAGGCGATGCACTGGTTTCCGCAAACGACACTCCCTCTATCGATTTATTATTTACAAGATAACTACATCGATTCACTGCCTCAGAACTGCACCATAGACCCAGAAACCGCAAAATATGCAGCACTGAATTAAACCACTTCTATCGCTCTATCGCTCTATCGCATGCTTACCGCAAACAACATAATATTATGAGTCCAAGAACAAGATTATGACAACAGACATTTTTTCACGGAAATTCAGCCTACCTGCAAATTAAATAGTATTTTTACGCCTTCCAATCGAACCCGAATCATTCAGTGCATGGATCGCATCGGGATTGCCACAAAAAATGTAACGGCCAATGAAGTGGCATTAAATACGTGGCATAAAATAATTTCAAGAAAGCAACTCCACACCATGTCTGCAGAGATCCAAACTTCCCGCTACCAAGACGCGCTGGTATTAACACTGTCAAATCCCGAAGTAAAGAATGCGCTCCACCCGGACATGCTTACCGCAGCAATAGAAGCCTTGTCCGCCGTCGAGTGCGATGACAGCATTCGCGTGGTTATTTTGACCGGTGCCAATCACTTTTTTTGCGCCGGCGACAATCTGCAGCAGTTACTGGAAAACAGGGCCAAAGACAAATCAGTGCAGGCCGATGCCATCGATAGCCTGCATAATTTGATTGAAACATTGTGCAATTATCCCAAGCCGGTGATTGCTGCAGTCGATGGCGCGGCAGCCGGTGCCGGCTTCGCTCTGGCTCTGGCATGCGACCTGATCGTGGCCGGCGCTTCGGCCCGGTTTCTGATGCCATATGCCAAGGTCGGACTGACGCCGGATGGCGGTGGCTCATGGTTCCTGTCGCAGGCATTGCCGCGCCAACTGGCGTCCGAAATCCTGATGGAAGGCAAGCCGGTCAGCGCGCAGAAACTTCATGCGATGGGGATCGTCAACAAGGTGGTGGACGATGGCATGGCGCTGGATGCTGCCATCGTCTGGGCAGGCGAACTGGCAACCAACTCTCCGAATGCGATCGAGCGCATCAAATCCCTGCTTCGAGAAGCTTGGGCCAACTCGCTGGCACAGCAATGCGAGATTGAAAAACACAACTTCGTCGAGAGCCTGCACCATCGCGATGCACAGGAGGGGATCAGCGCATTCCTCTCCAAACGCATACCGGAATACAAATGACGCCACACAAAAAACGCCGCACCTACCTGATGCGATACGCTAGCGTTACCTATTTCAATGCGTGATCGCGCAATTGCACAGCATCGATTATTCTGCCATCGGCCTGGCCGACGGCCCGGATGAAGTGCATCGCAATGCGATCGCCAAACTGGAACCGGCAAAGCACATGCCGCCTGCCGAAAGAAAAAATCAAAGCAACGGCAGATAGTCCTGATTGGCTCCCGCCAGGCTGGGAACATCGCTGCAAGTACGCGACGGATAGACTAAACTATTCGCCGCGTCTCGACTTACGATGATGTTGCCACCCTCATAAGAAAAGGAAACTCCATGATTGACGTCTATAGCTGGCCAACCCCAAACGGCCATAAAGTGCACATCATGCTCGAAGAATGCGGACTGCGATTGAACCGCGAATGGCGCGTGCATCCGGTCGACATCGGCGCCGGTGACCAGTTCAAGCCGGATTTCCTGGCAATTTCCCCCAACAACAAGATTCCGGCCATCGTCGATGCGGACGGCCCCGACGGGCAGCCGATCTCGTTGTTCGAGTCGGGCGCGATCCTGTTGTATCTGGCCAGCAAATACGGCCGACTCATCGGCAATAGCGATCGGGAAAAATTCAACACCATGCAATGGCTGATGTTTCAGGTTGGCGGAATTGGCCCGATGCTGGGGCAGGCGCACCACTTCCGCATCTATGCGCCGACCCAGATCGAATACGCGGTCGAGCGCTACACCAACGAAGCCAAGCGCTTGTATCGCATAATTGACCACCAACTCGCTAAAACTGCGTATCTGACCGGCGACCATTACACGATTGCCGACATCGCCACTTTTCCCTGGGCCCGCTCATGGAAAAATCAGGGTATAGACTGGGCCGATTATCCCAACGCGAAGCGCTGGTTCGATGAAATCAGTGCGCGCCCGGCAGTCCAGCGTGGCGTTCAGGTACTGGCTGATTTGCGCAAGCCGCTGGTCGATGAGAAGGCGAAAGAAGTCTTGTTCGGGAAGATGCAGTATCAGAACAGATAACTGATGTTAGGTATGCGCAAGTAAAACACAAGTAAGACACGCACGAGAAAGCTTCAAAGCCCGATGTGATTGATAATAAATAAACGCGCCGCAATTAGCTGTTGAATCCGGCAAGGTGATTCAGTAGTTAAATGCGAAAGAGCCATAAAATAGGGTGTATCACTATTTTCATGGCATTTCCCGCATATTTTTATTGGCATTTAAAATATACTCAATCAACATCCGGCATGCGGCAAAGGTAACGCCCTCTTCAGGTTTTTTGCAACTGCTTCAAGACCTCGATTGCAGCAGCTTCAGACGACGCCGGATTCTGACCGGTGATCACATTGCCATCTACCACCACATGCGGCATCCAGTCAGGACCTTTGGAATACTTGGCACCGCTCTTGCGCAATTCGTCCTCCACCAGGAACGGCACGATGTTCGTCAACTGCACCGCCTCTTCTTCCGAATTGGAATAACCGGTTACCGCTATACCCTTGAGTAAAGGCAGGGAATCCAGCGCCTTGGTATGGCGGAATACACCGGAAGCATGGCACACCGCAGCGATCGGCTTGCCCAAGGCAAACATGGCCTCTATCAACTCCACCGAATCGGCATTTTCAGCCAGATCCCACAACGGCCCGTGCCCGCCGGGATAAAACAAGGCGTCGAAATCTTCAGAAGACAGGGTGGAAAGCGCGGCCGTACCGGCCAGTTCCGCCTGTGCCGCAGCATCCTGTTTGAAGCGGCGCGTCGCATCGGTCTGGAATTCGGCCGCATCGCTTTTCGGGTCCAGCGGCGGTTGTCCGCCTTGTGGTGATGCCAGTGTGATTTCTGCGCCAGCATCCTTGAACACGTAATAAGGCGCGGCAAACTCTTCCAGCCAGAAACCGGTTTTCTGCCCGGTATCGCCAAGCTGGTCATGCGATGTCAACACCATCAATATCTTCATAAAGCCTCCAATGTAGAGCGCAGATTGCATGTTCGACAATATTACATTAAATAGCAAAACATGATGAAAATACGCTTTTGCGTCATGCCGGCCATTGCAATCCGTCTCTGCCACTCATTGACGATCGATAAAAACCTGGTTAAGAGCACACTGCCGCTGCCAGCGCCAAGCCACTCAGCCAGGCGTTTTCAACCCGACCGGGACCTTCCAGTCCGGTGCCGAACCAGTCTCCGCAAGCGCCAATACCTAGCTTGGGACGCCACAGGCAATCCTCTGCCAGTGGCGTGACTGCCTGGGCGTAGCGCCAGCGATGCGCACTGGCATGTACCGGCTGCACCTGCGAACCGGCTGCCTCGAGAAATGCTTTCAGCAATTTTTCTTTGACGCGCTCTTCGTCATCTTCCAGATGCCTGACACTCCAATCGATTGAAGCGTGTGCCACCCAGCGCTCGCCATCGCGATGCTCCGGCTTGGCGTTATCGCGATTAATCCAAGACAAACGTGAGCCATTCACCCATGCACCGTCGTAACCAAGTTCCAACGGCACCGGAAAGCTCAGCATCAGGGCCCAGCACGGAGACAGCTTTGCCTTTGCCGCCAGCTTCGCCAAAGACGGTGCCGCATCCAGCAGCGGCACCGCCTGATCGGCCGGAACCGCCAGCAGCACCGCATCGAACGGGCCGGCGCTGGCATCGATGGCCACGCTGGAGGAGCCGACAGATAACAGCCATTGTTTGCCGAGCGGCTCAATGCTGCGCACTACCTGCTCGCGACGAACATCCAGACCTTGCGCCAGATGGGTGCACAGGCCACTCATGCCGGGGATCGGAATAAAACATTTTTGGGAGCGTCCGGCCGGCTTGCGCGCACCCGGCACACCCGACTCCAACTGCACCAGATCCGGACTCCAGTCGATGATCAATCCTGCTTTTTTCCAGGTAACAAGCTGCTTGCGAAAATCCTCCGAACTGGCGGTCAGATATTGCGCGCCATGATCAAAGCCGCCGAACTCGGTCTGACGCGTGCTCATGCGACCGCTTACCTGCTGGCTTTTTTCATACACGGTCACACTGTGTCCCTGAACCTGTAACTGGTGTGCGCAGGTCAAACCGGAGATTCCGGCACCAATGACGGCAATATGCATGATCGATCCTTGTATTGTTGAGAGGTGTAATAACGGTTCAAATAAAAAAAGCCGCTCACGGTAGCATCACCGTGGGCGGCTTTTGTATCAAGCCGATAACGGCAAGATGGTAATTACTCTATTCATTATTCGGTCGTCTCCGGCCAGTCGCGGATGTAGGCCTTGAGCATTTTATTTTCGAAACTTTGCGCTTCCAGCACGGATTTGGCCACGTCATAAAAAGAAATCACGCCCATCAGGGTTTTGGCATCCAGCACCGGCAGATAGCGGGTGTGTTTTTCCAGCATCACGCGGCGCACTTCATTGATGTCGGTTTCCGGCGTCACTGTCATCGGATGGTCATCCATGTGCTTGCGCACGCTGGCGCTGCCTATGCTACCGTTGTTCTCATGTACGGCCTTAAGTGCCTCGCGGAAAGTCAGCATACCGACCAGATCGCCATACTCCATCACAACCAACGAACCGATGTCCTTTTCCACCATCGTGTTGACGGCATCAATCATCGGCGTATCAGGCGTCACTGTGTAGAGAATATTGCCTTTGACCGTCAGGATTTCGGAGACTTTCATAATTCATTTTCGCCTTGTTGTTAATCTTGCTTCGACTGTAGCGCAAGCACAGTGAAAAATCCAGCGGATGAGATACCGCGTTAGAAGATCGAATCGATTCGACCGCCAGTTTGCGCTCCACTCTAGTAATGCTACGATTGCGGCAAATTATGCATAAGAGGCGAAGCACACCATGAGCGGTCCAGACTACTTGAAGTTCGACACCCTATCGCTGCACGCCGGCGCCGCACCTGACCCGGCCACCGGTGCGCGGGCGACGCCGATCTATTTCACCTCATCCTTTGTGTTCAAGAACTCGGATCACGCCGCATCGCTGTTTAATATGGAGCGATCCGGCCACGTCTATTCGCGTATTTCGAACCCGACCAATGCGGTACTGGAAGAGCGCATCGCGGCACTCGAAGGCGGCGTCGCCGGGATTGCGGTCGCCAGTGGCCAGGCCGCGCTGCATCTGGGGCTGGTCACTATTGCCGGTGCCGGCGCGCATATCGTCGCCTCGCGTGCGCTATACGGCGGTTCGCAGAATCTGCTGGCCTACACGCTGAAACGTTTCGGCATCGAGACCACCTTCGTCGATCCGCGCGATCTCGCTGCATGGCGCGCCGCGATCCGGCCCAATACCAAGCTGCTGTTTGCCGAAACCCTGGGCAATCCGGGTCTGGAGGTGCTGAACATCCCGAAAGTCGCCGAAATCGCGCATGACCATTATCTGCCGCTGCTGGTCGATTCAACCTTCACCACGCCATATCTGCTGCGTCCGTTCGAGCACGGCGCCGACCTGCTGTTCCATTCGGCCACCAAGTTCCTGTGCGGCCACGGCACTGCAATCGGCGGCCTGCTGGTCGACGGCGGCACTTTCGACTGGCAGCAGGCGTATGACAAGACCGGCAATTTCGCCGAACTGTGCGAGCCGTATGACGGCTTCCACGGCATGGTGTTTGCAGAAGAATCGACGGTCGCGCCGTTCTCGCTGCGTGCGCGGCGCGAAGGCTTGCGCGACTTCGGCGCGGTGATGAGCCCGCACAATGCGTTCGCGGTGTTGCAGGGGATGGAAACCCTGGGCTTGCGCATGGAGCGGCATGTCGCCAATACCCGCAAGGTGGTCGAATTCCTGCTCGCGCATCCGGCGGTGGAGTCAGTGTCGTATCCGGAACTGCCGTCCCATCCCGATTACGCACTGGCCAAGACCCTGCTGCCGAAAGGCTGCGGTGCGGTATTCACCTTCAGCATCAAGGGCGATCGTGCGGCCGGCCAGCGCTTTGTCGAGTCGCTGAACATCTTCTCGCACCTGGCCAATGTCGGCGACGCCAAATCGCTGGTGATCCATCCTGCCTCGACCACCCATTTCCGGGTACCAGTCGAACAACTGGCGGCGTCCGGCATCACCGAAGGCACCATACGGCTGTCGATCGGACTGGAAGATGCGGACGATCTGATTGATGACCTGACGTACGGCCTGAAGATGTCACAGCCAAAAAAAGGGGCCTGACATGCTGACCAATATCCATGGCGTCGATGCGTATTGCTATACCGGCGGCAAACCGTTCAATCCGGCCCAGCCGACCGCCGTCTTCATCCACGGCGCCCAGAACGACCATTCGATCTGGATCCTGCAGACCCGCTATTTGGCACATCACGGCTTTAACGTGCTGGCAGTCGACCTGCCCGGCCACGGCCGCAGCAAGGGCGCGGTTCTGACCAGCGTCGAAGCGCTCGCTGGCTGGGTGCTGGCATTGCTGGATGCGCTCGGCGTGGAAAAAGCCATGCTGGTCGGCCACAGCATGGGCTCGCTAATCGCGCTGGAAGCTGCACACCAGGCACCGCAGCGCATCAGCAAACTGGCGCTAATCGGCACTGCTTATCCGATGAAGGTATCCGACGCCCTGCTCGATGCGGCCAAGAACGACGAACAAAGCGCGATCGACATGGTCAATATCTGGTCCCACACCTCGGTCGCGCAAAAGCCGTCCAGCCCCGCACCCGGTTTTTATGTGATGGGTGGCAACCAGCGCCTGATGCAACGCATCTCGAAGATCAATCCGGAGCATGTTTTTTACACCGACTTCTCCGCCTGCAATGGGTATGCGAATGGCAACATCGCTGCACAATCGGTGCAATGCCCGACCCTGTTCCTGCTGGCCCGGCGCGACATCATGACGCCGGTGAAAGCCAGTGCCGGCCTGATCAAGGCGATCCCGCACGCGCAGGTAGTGCGACTCGACAACTGCGGTCATAACCTGATGGCGGAACAGCCGGATGCGGTGCTCGAAGCCTTATTCTCGTTCGCCCGGAGCGCAGCATGATCTGGGATGGAATCGATGCCGAACTGGCCAGCCTGGCGACGCAAGGCCTGCTACGCCGCCGCCGGATACTTGACACCCCGTGCGGGGTTGAAGTCATAGTCGACGGCTGCGCGATGCTGTCGTTTTGCAGCAATGACTATCTTGGTCTGGCCGCAGAACCGGCGCTGATCGAGGCTGCGCGTGAAGCCGCTACGCTGTGGGGCGTCGGCTCTGGCGCTTCGCACCTGGTCAGCGGCCATCTGGCGCCGCATGAAATACTGGAACAACGTCTGGCTGCCTTCGTCGGCAGCGACCGCGCACTGTATTTCAGCACCGGCTACATGGCCAACATCGGCGTGGTGCCGGCGCTGATCGGGCGCGGCGATGCGGTCTTTTCCGATCGCCTGAACCACGCTTCGCTGATCGATGCCGCCCAATTATCACACGCCAACCATCAGCGCTATCCGCACAATGATCTGGCCGCACTGGAACGCCAGCTAGCCGCCAGCACTGCCAAGCGCAAGCTGATCCTGACCGACGCGGTATTCAGCATGGATGGCGACCTGGCGCCATTGCCGCAACTGCTGGAACTGGCCGATCGGTTTGATGCCTGGCTGGTGGTGGACGACGCACACGGCTTCGGCGTACTCGGCCCTCAAGGGCGCGGTACGCTGGCGCATCTCGGCATCGAACTCGGCGTCCATCCGCGCCTGCTGTATATCGGCACGCTGGGCAAGGCGGCCGGCGTCTCCGGCGCGTTCGTGGCGGGAGCTGCCAATGTGATCGAATGGCTGATGCAGCGCGCCCGCAGCTATATTTTCACCACCGCTGCCAGTCCGATCGTCGCCGCCACGCTGATCAAGAGCCTGAAGCTGATCGAGCAGGGCGACGCGCTGCGCAGCCATCTGCAATTGCTGATCGAACGCCTGCACAACGGACTGAAAGACACCAGCTGGCAGCTGCTGCCATCGCCAACTGCGATCCAGCCCATCATCATCGGTGAAAACGCTGCGGCGCTGCGTTGCGCCGCAGCGCTGGCCGAGCAAGGCATCTGGATACCCGCGATCCGTCCGCCCACCGTTCCTAAAGGCACAGCGCGGCTGCGCATCACGCTGTCGGCCGCGCATAGCACCGCGCAGCTTGACAGGCTGATTGATGCGTTGAGGAAGATGCAATGAGCCAGCTGGTGTTATGGCACGGCTGGGGCATGCATCCGGCCGCGTGGGACGGATTGACTGCCCAGATCAGATCACAACACGGTATGCAATTTGGCACACAACTCAACATTCAGGCGCCGCCATTGCCGGGCTACGCCGGCACCTCGGCGCCCACGGCGTACACGCTGGACTCACTAGTAGATAGCATGCTGGCCGATGTATCTGCACCAATCACGCTGTGCGGCTGGTCGCTCGGTGCGATGCTGGCGCTGCATGCCGCCCGACGCCATCCGGACCAGATTGCGCGCCTGATTCTGATCGGCGCCACGCCCAGCTTCGTGCAGCGTGCCGACTGGCCGCACGGCATGACACGGCAGGCGCTGGCCGAATTCACCGAGACAGTTGAAAACGATCCGAGCACCGCACGCAAGCGCTTCATCGCGCTGTTCAACCAGAACGACATCAACGCCCGCAGCATAGTCCGCACGCTGGCGTTGACTGCGGCCGAACTGCCGCCGGCTCCGAGACTCGCGGCCGGCTTGGCGCTGCTGCGCGACACCGATCTGCGGGCGCTGCTGCCAGGCATCAACCAACCGACGCTGCTGCTGCACGGCGCGCACGACCCGCTGATGCCGCTGGCCGCAGCCGAATGGATTGCGGCCACGTTGCCGCAGGTGCGACTGGAAGTCTTGCCGGACGCAGCACACGCCCCTTTTCTGTCGGACGCCGCGCGCTGCGCCGCGCTTATTGCCGATTTCTTGATGGATTCGATCGATGCCTGAGATCGACAAGAGCAAGGTCAGCGCCGCCTTCGATCGCGCCGCCGATGATTACGACACGATGGCGCAATTCCAGCACCAGGTCTGCGAGCGGCTGGCGACAATGCTGCCCGCCATACATCCGATGCGCATCCTCGATGGCGGCTGCGGCACCGGTTATGGCGCCAGCCTGCTGCGCCGGCAATGGCCCGAGGCGCTGGTAGTCGGCTGCGATCTGGCTCCGGAAATGGCCCGCAAGGCCAGCGCGCGCGGCATCGTCACCGTCTGCGGCGATCTGGAATGCCTGCCTTTCGCCGATGCCAGCTTCGACATCGTCTGGTCCAGCCTCGCGCTGCAATGGTGCCAGCCGGCGCTGGCTTACACCGAACTGCAGCGGGTGCTCGCGCCCGGCGGCCGGTTGCTGTTTTCCTCCCTGGGGCCAAACACGCTGCATGAACTGCAAAACGCTTTCGCCGGCATCGACAGCCACCGTCGCGTGCTGCCGTTTACCAGCGCGCAACAGGTCGAGGCGGCATTGACCGCCGCCGGCTTCGAGCGCATCCGGATCGAAGTCGAACCCTGGATCACCCGCCACCGCGACTTCAAGACCCTGCTCGCCACCATTCGCGGCATCGGCGCCAACCAGATTGGTGGTAATCGGCGGCGCAGCATGATGGGCAAGACCGCATGGCAAGCCGCACAGGCGCGATACGAAGCGCTACGCGATCAAGACGCCCTGCTTCCGGCGACGTATGAGGTAGTTTTTGGACTTGCTGAAAAATTGGCAAATCATGACGAAATTTACCCAAGCTCATAACTGATGCAGGCTCATCACGCAAGCAACCTTTACCCAATAAAACACTGGGTATAGCCATTTTTATGGCAATACCCGAATATATTTATTGCGAAAAAAAATATACCCAATCAATATTGAGGTGATCCCTGCTGGTTCTATCTGGAGAAAACGCTGGAGCCAAGCGAAGAGCGCTCAGCCCGAAACGGGATTCAGGGTTGCCGAGAATCTGCCAAGCAGATCAAGCCCACGATGATGGGTCAATGGTACCGATCGCTTGCAGCGCAGGTTTGCAAAATAGATAACCCTGCATCAAATCAATCCCTGCTTCGCGCAGGAAATCGCGCTCGGCTTCGGTTTCAATGCCTTCGGCCAGCACGCGCACGTTCAACGCGGCGCAGATCGACACGATGCCTTTGACGATGATTTGTTTCGGCTTGCTGGCATCGATGTCGCGCACCAGTTCCATGTCGATCTTGATGATGTCTGGCTGATATTCTGACAACAGATTCAAACCTGCATACCCTGCACCGAAGTCGTCGATTGCGGTCCGAAAACCGAAGCGCTGGTATTCACGGAAAATATTCACCAGATGCGGACGGTCCAGTATTTGTTCACCCTCGGTCACTTCAAAGATGATTTGCTCTATTGGAAATTTGTAAAGCCGCGCTGCTTCGAAGGTGGTGCGGATGCAGGCGGCTGGCTGGTATACCGCATTCGGCAGAAAATTAATCGACAACAATTCCTTCATCCCCAAAGCAGCAGCACCTCGAATGGCCTGAACCCGGCAGGCTTGGTCGAACTGATAGCGGTTGCCGTCGGTCACTTGAGAAAGAATCGAATAGGCCGATTCCCCATTCGGGCCGCGCACCAGTGCTTCATGGGCATAAATCGAACGCGCCGACAAATCCACGATAGGCTGATAGGCAAACACGAAATCGAAATCCAGTTCACTATCGTTTTTGCATTTTCCGCAGCCGGTGGCTATCGGTGCCTGGTCCATCTGAAATGGGTGAATAGGGATCATTTGCGCACTTATTGATTAAAAGAAATAAGGAGAACAATCGCCGAATTTATTTTTTGCATGTTCATATCGGCGAATCTGTTCTTGGACCGACTGGGACTATGGCGCCATAAAATAAGCAACCTGCATCAGTCAAATAATTTATGAGGTATTGAACCATTAGCTGATTTCGAGGCACTACTTGAGATGAATCTACCCAATTGGCAGAATAATTCATGTCATTTTTCAGACATTTTTGTAAAAACAACGTAACAACATCACTGAAAATATTTGCTCTAATCGTTTCTTTACGATGAACAAACATTTCCTGCATTTCTTGAAATTCAAAATCAGGGATTTCCAATACACCCATTGCCCAATTCGGAAACGCACAATCGGTCACAAACTACGCGCTTGCACGGCAAGTAGTTTGACACGGAGGGATATTGCGAAGTTACTTTAAGTCAATACAATGCACAATGACAATCATCGCCATTATTCCGACAATAATGACGATAAGTCGGCCGTACCGTGAGCACCAGTTCGCGCAGCCGATCATCCCGGACGAAGCTCTGTGGTGATGAAAAATCAGTTCAATATCCTGAATTTTCAGATTTAATTGGAGTATGCCTAAAAACACCCTACTTCACGCATGTATTAATTTGCTAATTTCAAATACATATTGCAGTATATTTTTAGCCATGAGAGGCCAATGACACCCTTTGCAATCAATTTTCATCGGACGCGGTAAGGTCATGGACCGACTGGCTTAAGCAGGCAAGTTTCCCGACTCCCCGATTTCCCGAGCATCTGCGCGACAAAACCGTCGAACGCGGTCAGCAAAGGCTGAAATTGATCAAAGCTGCCTTCCAGTTGCATCAGCGCGGCGCAAGTCGCCTCCAGCGTGGACAACTGATCCGGCCGATGCGCTTTGCGTATCAGATAGTGCGAGGCCGGCATATCGCGTAGCGGCAGACGCGGCAATTGTTGCAGCAGAGGATTGAGATACAGCATCTTGCGGCTCTTGCGCCAAGTGCCGTCCAGCACGATCAGGCGCAGTTGCGACGGATCATGCAACAAATTGGGCGTAAAAATTGGCGGCACCGAGATCCCAAGAGCCTTGCCTTCCAGCGTGTCGGGATACAGCAAGATCGCTTGCTTGTGACGGCACGCTGCCGAATCCGAGTTGAACGGCGCAGTCAACAACAGCTGCAACGCCGACTCGGCAAACACCTCGCCGGTCACCATCCGGCTGCGAGGCAAACTCAGATGCAACAGGCGTGCACTGCCTTTCGCGTTCCCCACCTCCAGCGGATGCTGCAAAATCACCACCTCGACCGCGTGTACCAATGGTGTGATCCAGTGGCAGATACAAGTACTTTGCGGGCGCAAACAGGTCGCGCAAGTCGGGCGTTTAGTGGCAGGTTTGGGTGTCATTGCGGGATTTTATCCGGATGCGGGTGAGCACGGATAGTGTCAGCCTGAGCAAGTTACATTTGCCTGATGCGGCTGCAACAAAGAAAAACCGGATGGTATTGCGTCAATCCGCACTGAGATTCCCAGCCTGCAGTCCAAAAGACAAACATTCGGATATTCCGTCGAATGTGCTTAAGGTAGCGCCGCGTCGAGTGCGCCTTTACTTGAAAAATTCAAAATACAGGACTTGCGCTTATACTCTCCGACTTTCAGGAACAGAGAAGCATGCTCTGAACCGTTTTTCTGGAGACAGGACGGGTGCGACTTTCCGGGTCGAGCTGCTGATTTGGCAAGCAGCCTCCCGTACAAAACAGCCAGTAATGACGGATACGTTCCAGATAACGACTGGAAATTTAAAATTTGCAAGGGAAAGTGTGAATATTTTTGATAGCGTAGTCATAAATTATGTCAACCAGTTTTCTCAGCAGTCAAGGACATTTGACATGCTGCTTGCATTCTTGGCCGACAATCATTTGTTAAAAGGGGGCGTCCTGGTAACCATGGTCTGGTGGTTATGGTTTAAAAAGGTGCAACCAAATTCACGTGCTCGTGAACAACTAATCGCCACTTTTATCGGCTGTATTGCCGCAATGGGATTGGCAAGACTGATGGCGTTGACCCTGCCATTTCGCCTCAGGCCACTACACGAAACAGGATTGCATTTCTTACTTCCTTATGGAACTTCGCCAACCGTTCTGGATGGATGGAGTTCATTCCCAAGTGACCATGCGGCACTTTTTTTCGCGCTTTCTACCGGTCTGTTATTCGTGTCGAGGAAAGCGGGCCTATTTGCACTCGCATACACCACATTGTTCATTGCTTTCCCGCGGATATACCTGGGATTACATTACCCAACCGATATTATCGCCGGAGCAGTTATCGGCATGACGATTGCATTATTGAGCAATATCTACCTTGGCAAGAGTGCACGGTTGCATTCAATCGCCAATTGGTCGGATACAAAACCCCAATTTTTTTACCCTGTACTTTTTCTTTTCACCTACCAGATTGCCGATTTGTTTAGCAGCAGCAGGGCCCTCATTGGCGAGGGCTTGACGTTATTTAAAAATATCGTTGCCTGACAAGGCGCTGCTTGTGCATCAATTCGGCAAACCGCCCACCGTAATACTGAAAAGCGCCTGCGTCGGTTTCATTAAATAAGCAACTCACAGCCTAGTCAATGGGGTGAACTGGCTGCAATAGGCGATACCGATTTGTAGATTGGACAAGCTCTCCGATATCGCCTCACGGCCGCCTTTCTAAAGCATCCGCTTACCGGCGATCCTGATTGCGCTCATCGTCGTTCTGGTTGCCCCTACCCTTGCCTTGCGGCTCAGGTTTATTTTCGCGCCCCCTGCCTTGCTGCTCTGCGTTGTTTTCACGGCCCCTGTCTTGTCGTTCGACCCGGTTCTCACGGCCCCGGTCTTGCGGTTCGGCTTGGGGGTGCTGTATTCGCTGCGGCGGCTGCATGGGTTGCTGCTGTTGCTGTTGCTGTTGCTGTTGCTGTTGCTGTTGCTGTTGCTGTTGCTCTACACGCTGTTGCGGGGTCGCCAGACGCTGCTGGTCAGGCACTTGTCGTTGTTGCGGCTCACCGCGTGAATTGTCTCGGTTATCTCTGATTTCCCGATGATCTCTGTTGTCTCGATTCTCCCGGTTGCCGCGCTGTTGTAGGTGCTGCCGTGTTACATCCTCATGCGGCTGGTATCGGTATTTCTCTGACCGAATCGCATGTTGTTGTTCCACTGCGCGCGGATAGCGATTCCCCGAATATTGCCGCTGGTAGACCGGCAACGGTGCGGCGCGTGGCGCATCGCGGCGGTCCCATCGCTCCCAACCGCTGCGACGCTGCTCCCAGTCGCGGCCCCAGTGATCGCCCCAACGTGGCGGCGCGTCGGCGCGCCAACCGCGAAAATACACCGGCGGCTGGCGGTAATAGCGCACCGGAACGCGCAGCACAAACAGCGGCACATACTCAGGCTGCGTCAATTGCCACGGCCCGTTGTACCAACTGCTTGCATACCAGTTATCCTCCTGGTAAACCCAGTACAGGCCGTCATAAAAAAAGTAATTGGAATTCGCACTCGGGTCGTAGTAGACAGGATAGCCAGGCACCAAGACAAGATTAGGATACACCGGCATGTTGACACCGATACTAATACCGGGCAGCGCAATACCGACGCTGATCTGGGCCTGAACTGAGCTTACCGAGCCAAGCAGTATCGACAACGCAATAAGCGGGGTGCGAATTTTCATTTTTTGTCCTTTTTTGGTGGCCGAAATAGTGTTTCTGAAAACAGCGTGCGCGCAAGGACCGGAATGCGTCGGTGCGGTATCGCACTTAGCCAAGTGACAATTAATTCAAAAACCGACAATGAGACCGCAATAGAAGTCACAAGTTGCTAAAATTCGTCTTCCCCTCCGTCTCCAATCCACGACCGTATGCCATTTCCCCATCAGCCATCGCCCTGCCAGCGCCTCGCCAGTCCGATGTTCGCCAACTGCAAGGTATGGGTCAAGCGCGATGATCTGCTGCATGCGGCGGTTTCGGGGAATAAATTTCGCAAGCTGAAATATCCGCTGCGGGCTTTGCAAGGTCGCGGTGCGACGCTGGTAACGATGGGTGGGCCATGGTCGAATCATCTGCATGCGCTGGCCCATGCCGGCGCGTTACTGGGCTGGCCGACTATCGGCCTGGTGCGCGGCGCCGAGGGTGTGAATACCGCAACGCTGGATGATTGCCGGCGGCTCGGTATGCAAATCGTGTTTGTGTCGCGCGATGATTATCGGGCACTGCGCGAACATCCCGGCCAATGGCGGCGGCACGTGAGAGATGCGGGAGATGCAGGCGATAGCGGAGATGCGGGAGATGCAGGCGATAGCGATGATAGCCAAGTCTGGTTGCCAGAAGGCGGCAGCGCGCCGGATGCGGTGCGCGGTGTGGCGGAACTGGTGGACGAGTTGCCCTTCATTCCCGATACGATGATGGTCGCTTGCGGCACCGGCGCGACGCTGGCAGGACTGCTGGCCGGCCTGCAGGGGCGCGGGCGCGTGATCGGCGTAGCGGTATTGAAGAATGCCGAGTATCTGCATCGCGAAATCGCGCTGTTGCTGCGTCAGGCCGGCTATCCGGCATACGACAATTACACGCTGCTGACCAATTGCCATCACGGCGGCTACGGCAAGGCACCGCCGGAGTTACGGCAGTTCTGCGCTGATTTTGTACAGGAAACCGGGATCCCGATCGAACCGGTATATACCGGCAAACTGTTTCATACACTACGGCAGATGGCACAGGCGGGAGATTTTCGCACGGACGAGCGCATCGTCGCCGTGCATACCGGCGGCATGCAGGGCGCGCGCGGATTTGCGGCGCTGCAGGCGGGTTGCGTTTTGCCTGTTCCGCGCTGAACAACGATCTAGATCATGATTTATTGCGGGGTATAAGTAAAAACACTATGCTTTCCGCAATAAATCATTACCACACTAAAAATACAACCATCTGTATATCTCCAGTACCGGCACCGTTCCGGCTTGCTTAGCTAGCTCCCATGAAGGACTTGAGCTTGTCAGAGCGCGACGGCTGGCGCAGCTTGTTCATCGCCTTGGCTTCGATCTGGCGGATCCTTTCGCGGGTCACGTCGAACTGCTTGCCAACTTCTTCCAAAGTGTGGTCGGACGACATTTCCAAGCCGTAGCGCATGCGCAACACCTTGGCTTCGCGCGGCGTCAGCGAGTCCAGCACATCCTTGACTACGTTGCGCATCGATGAATACAGTGCTGCGTCGGCCGGTGCCACGGTGTGGCTATCCTCGATGAAATCACCCAATTGCGAATCGCTGTCTTCCCCCATCGGGGTTTCCATCGAAATCGGTTCTCTGGCGATTTTCATGATTTCGCGGATCTTGGTTTCCGGCATCTCCATTTTCAGCGCCAGCGTCGCTGCATCCGCTTCGGCACCGGTCGATTGCAGCACCTGGCGCGAAATCCGGTTCATCTTGTTGATGGTTTCGATCATGTGCACCGGAACCCGGATGGTGCGCGCCAGATCGGCGATCGAGCGGGTGATGGCCTGGCGAATCCACCATGTTGCATAGGTCGAAAACTTGTAGCCGCGACGGTATTCGAACTTGTCGACCGCTTTCAGCAGGCCGATGTTGCCCTCTTGAATCAGATCGAGAAATTGCAGGCCGCGGTTGACGTATTTTTTGGCAATCGAGATCACCAGTCGCAAGTTGGCTTCGGTCATCTCGCGCTTGGCCCTGCGGGTGCGCATTTCACCGGCCGACATTTTCTTGTTGATACTACGCAAGTCAGGCAGCGGCAAGGCGACGCGCAGCTGCAAGGCGATCAGTTTTTGCTGCAACTCCTTGACCGCCGGCACGTTGCGCGCCAGCACGATGCTGTACGGATACTTGGCGTCGACTTCGCCATCGACCCAGCCCAGATCGGTTTCGTTGCCAGGAAAAACCTTGATGAAGTGGGTGCGCGGCATGCCGCACTTGTCGACCACGATCTCCAGCAATTGTTTTTCAATGTGGCGCACTTCATCGACTTGTCCGCGCAGCGTGTCGCACA
>JBDSCZ010000230.1:0-4382 GCA_039920865.1 Burkholderiaceae bacterium | reverse complement strand
CGGATGGCGCCGAGCACGAAATGACCGTGCGCTGCCGTCGTTTCGCCCATCAGCTGCACGGCCGCTTCGGACTCGAAACGGCTCTGGTGGACGAACGCTATTCTTCCGCGGTACTGGAAGCCAAACGCGGGGAGCTGATCGATTCGCGCTCCGCAGCCATTATCTTGCAACAATATTTCGATGAAACCATTTCCTCCTGATACCGCGGCCGCAGCGCAGCAACATCAAGCGCCCGACGCCGAAGCACTCTACAAAATCCTGGCCGCGCAGATCAAGCTCGCCCTTGCGGAAATGGAAGCGCCCGCCGCCGATCTGGCGCTGGTCGGCATCCACTCCGGCGGCGCCTGGCTGGCCGAGCGGCTGGCAGCCGATCTGCAATTGCGCGACCGGCTCGGCTTTATCGACGTCTCCTTTTACCGCGACGATTACGCGGCCAAAGGCTTGCATGCCGAGGTCAAACCGACCCAGATCCCGTTTTCGGTCGATGGCGCGGTGATTCTGCTAATCGATGACGTGCTATACACCGGGCGCACCACGCGCGCCGCGATCAATGAATTGTTCGACTACGGCCGTCCTGCAAAAATCATGCTGGCCGCGCTGGTCGACCGCGGCGGGCGCGAACTGCCGATCGCCGCCGATTTTGTCGCCGATACCGTCCAACTGACCACCGACCAATCGCTGCTGCTGCAACGCGCCGACGATGGCCAACTCACGCTCAATCTCACCACACGCCATGCATAATCCGCAACTGAACAAAAACGGCGAGCTACAGCATTTGCTCACCATCGAAGGCCTGCCAAAACCGATTCTCCACCATATTCTCGATACCGCTTCCTCCTTCGTCGGCGTGTCGGACCGCGAAGTCAAGAAAGTGCCGCTGATGCGCGGCAAAAGCGTGTTCAACCTGTTTTTCGAGAACTCGACCCGCACCCGCACCACCTTCGAGATTGCTGCCAAGCGGCTATCGGCCGACGTGATCAACCTGAACATCTCTGCCTCCAGCGCCAGCAAGGGCGAATCGCTGCTCGACACCATCGACAACCTGGCGGCGATGCATGCCGACATGTTCGTGGTGCGCCACAGCCAGTCCGGTGCCTCGCACCTGATCGCCGCCCATCTGAGCCGGATCAATCAGCATGATGTGCACGTGGTCAATGCCGGCGACGGCCGGCACGCCCACCCGACCCAGGGTTTGCTGGACATGTACACGATCCGCCACTACAAAAAGGATTTCAGCCAGCTCACGGTGGCGATCGTCGGCGACATCCTGCACAGCCGCGTGGCGCGCTCCGACATCCACGCACTGACCACGCTGGGGGTGCCTGAAATCCGCGCGATCGCACCGCTAACCTTGCTGCCGGGCGGCCTGGAGCAAATGGGCGTGCGCGTCTTCACCGACATCAACGCCGGACTGAAAGGGGTGGACGTGATCATCATGCTGCGGCTGCAAAACGAGCGCATGAATGGCGGCTTGCTGCCGTCCGCGCAAGAGTATTTCAAAAGCTACGGCCTGACCCCGGAACGGCTGGCGCTGGCCAAGCCGGACGCGATCGTGATGCACCCGGGCCCGATGAACCGCGGGGTCGAGATCGACTCGGCAGTGGCCGACGGCACCCAGGCGGTGATCTTGCCGCAAGTTACGTTCGGGATTGCGGTACGGATGGCTGTGATGGGGATTTTGGCCGGGAATTAACGTTAAAGTCGCATAGCGACGCACTTCGCTCCCCTCTCCCGGCATGGCTTTTCCTGGTGCCCGAATCGCCATGCGATTCGCTTGCGGGAGAGGGGCTGGGGGAGAGGGCGGTTTTGATCGTTAAAAGCGTATTGAAGGCTACGAAATAAGGTAAAAATGAAACTCCATATTAAGAACGGCCATCTGGTCGATCCTGCCAACGGGATTGACGCCAAAAAAGACATCTGCATCGCTTCCGGCAAGATTGCAGGCATATATGCGCCCGGCGGCGCCCCGGCGGAATTCGTCGCTGCCAAAGTCGTCGATGCCAGCGGCCTGATCGTAGCGCCCGGCCTGGTCGACCTCAGCGCACGCCTGCGCGAGCCCGGTTACGAATACAAGGCCACGCTCGAATCCGAAATGCAGGCTGCAATGCAGGGCGGCGTCACCAGCCTGGTGTGTCCGCCGGATACCGATCCGGTGCTGGACGAGCCGGGTCTGGTCGAAATGCTCAAGCACCGCGCCAAATCGCTGAATCAGGCCCACGTCTATCCGCTTGGTGCACTGACGGTCGGCCTGAAAGGGCGAGCGCTGACCGAGATGGCGGAGCTGACCGAAGCCGGCTGCATCGGTTTTTCGCAAGCGTTCGAGCCGATTCTGGACACCAATGTGCTGCTGCACGCGATGCAATATGCTAAAACTTTCGGTTACTCGTTATGGCTGCGCCCGCAGGATGCGCATCTGGGCCGCGACGGCATCGCCCATAGCGGTGCGATTGCTGCCCGGTTGGGCTTGTCCGGGATTCCGGTGATTGCCGAAACCGTCGCCTTGCACACCATTTTCGAGCTGATGCGCAGCACTGGCGCGCGCGTGCACCTGTGCCGCATGTCGACCGCTGCCGGCCTGGAACTGGTGCGCGCGGCCAAGCACGAAGGGCTGCCGGTCAGCTGTGACGTCGGTGTCCACCACATTCACTTAACCGAGATGGATATCGGATTTTTCGACTCCAACGCGCGCATGCTGCCGCCGTTGCGCTCCCAGCGCGATCGCGATGCGATTCGCCAATGCCTGCTGGACGGCACCATCGATGCGATCTGTTCCGATCACACGCCGGTCGACGATGACGAAAAACTGCTGCCCTTCGGCGAAGCAACGCCCGGCGCTACCGGACTGGAGTTGCTGTTGTCGCTGACGCTGAAGTGGGCCGAAGAATGCATCGCACCTGCAGAGCAGGTAATCAGCCGGGCGATTGCCAAAATCACCACCGATGCCGCCAAAATCGGCGTTTTGGATTGCGGCCAGTTAGGCGTCGGCAGCGTGGCCGATCTGTGCCTGTTCGATCCGGCTGTGCGCTGGACGGTCGAGGCCGGTGCGCTGGCCAGCCAGGGCAAGCACACGCCTTTCCTCGGATACGAGATGCTCGGCCAGGTTCAGGCCACGATTGTGGCCGGCCATGTCGCGTATCGACGCTGATTGGTTCCGGTCCCCCGTCCAAACATGATCGCTTACCAATATTTACGAATTTCCGTGCACATGCTGGTGGGTTTGTGGACTTGTGCGGTAATCTTCCCGCGCACCGATGCCCCCGGCCGCGAGCGTCGCATCCGACGCTGGTCGGGGCAATTGCTGTCGATTTGCGGGGTGCAACTGGAGGTGCAGCACCATGCAAACGGACAGCGGTTGCCACATGCGATGGTTGTCGCCAACCATGTTTCGTGGCTGGATATTTTCATCATCAATGCCCATCAGCCGTGCCGCTTCGTGGCCAAAGCCGACGTGCGCGACTGGCCGCTGATCGGCTGGCTCAGCAGCAAAGCCGGCACGGTATTTCTGGCGCGCGGCAACCGGCGCGACGTCAAGCGGATTTATGCCGGACTGGTGGCTGCGGTCCAAGCCGGCGAGCGCGTCGCGTTTTTTCCGGAAGGCACCACCACCGAGCAGGGCCAGTTGTTGCCATTCCACGCCAATTTATTCGAGGCGGCGATTGAGGCGGCGGTGCCGGTGCAGCCGTATGCGCTGCGCTATTTGGACGCCAGCGGCGCGCCGCATCCCGCAGTCGCTTTCCTCGGCGACATGAGCTTTGCACAAAGCATCTCCGCAATTCTGAAAGCGCGCCAGATCAGGGCCGAGCTGGTGTTGCTGCCGGTGATCGAAACGGCCGGTGCGCACCGGCGCGAACTCGCGCACGCATCCAGGTCAGCCGTGGCGCAGGCGCTGGGACATCCGGAATCGTAGAAGGAAGGACCACCGCATCAGCCCGGCGTCTGGCATTGCGGGCAATCGACCTGGATCACGCTGCGGTCCTCCAGGCACACCGCGGTCAGCTTGCCGCCCCAGACGCAACCGGTGTCGAGCGCGATCAGGTTCGGGCGCAGTACCAGACCCAGGGTCGACCAATGGCCGAATACCACTGCCACGTCCGCGCTGCGGCGGTCTGGCACCTCAAACCACGGCATCATGCCGGGTGGTGCGTTCCCGGCCCCTTCCTTGGTCGCAAAGTCCATCGTGCCGTCTTGCGCACAAAAGCGGATCCGGGTCAGGATATTGACGATGCAGCGTAGGCGGTCGGAGCCGGTCAGCGCGTCGTCCCAGCGATCCGGCGTATTACCGTACATTTCGCGCAGAAAATCGACCCAGTCCGGCCCGCGCAGCACGGTTTCGACTTCGTGCGCCAAGTCCAGCGTTTGTGCGGCGCTCCACTGCGGCGCGA
>JBDSCZ010000229.1:0-4061 GCA_039920865.1 Burkholderiaceae bacterium | reverse complement strand
CAGACAGGCGACGCACGGTATCGAGCAGCCACAACTCAGTGGACGAAGAAGGCGCATCGATGACGCGCGCCCCGGTTGACCATTTCGCCATCGGCTTGCTGATCAGCAATGAAAAAATCGCGCCGGTGAAGCCGACCACCAGCGAAAACGCCATCAGGCTGCCCAGATTCAGGCCGCTTCCGCTCAGGTAGCGATCCACGCCCAAAGCCGACAAGATTACCGACATGACCAGTACCACAGCAAGATTGGTCGCGAGGAACAGGGCAATACGTTTCATTCAAGGCCTTTTATCGGTGGGATCAGAAATAAGTTACTCTGAAGATAAGGCTATTTCAGGCAATTTTCAAGGGCACCAGCCCGGCAGCGCACGCGTGTGATCCGATTTAACGGGACGGCTTGTGCCAGATCAGATTAAATCCAGTCGTGCCAGACCGGCTTCACGCCGGCCGGCAGCGGCGGCAATCGTCCCAGGTCGATGCGCGACTCATGCGGCCCATGGAAGTCCGAGCCGCGCGAAGCCATGAAACCGTAATCCTGCGCCACCTTCGCATACACCGGATACTGGTCAATCGTATGGCTGCCGGTGACAACCTCGATGGCAGCACCGCCGAGTTGCTTGAATTCATCAAAAAAAGCACCGAACGCCATCGCGCCATACTTGTAGCGCCCCGGATGCGCAACCACCGCGATGCCGCCGGCGCCGCGTATCCAGCCGACTGCGTCCTGCAACGTGGCCCAGCTGTGCGGTATGTAACCCGGCTTGCCTTCCGACAGGTAATGGCGAAATACTGCGTTCATGTCGGGTTGATGACCCAGCTCGATGATATAGCGGGCGAAATGGGTGCGTGAAATCAGATCCGGATTACCGACGTACTTGAGCGCACCTTCATACGCGTCGGCAATACCGTGTTGGGCCAATTGCGCAGCGATTGCGCGTGCGCGCAACTCACGCCCGCTGCGGGTCGCCTGCAAGCCTTGCAACAGCGCGTTATTTTTTTCATCGATCTGCAGGCCGACGATATGCACCGTTTGCGCCGCCCAGGTAACGGAAATTTCGACCCCGGCCACAAAATGCAAGCCATTGTCGGCTGCCGCCGCCTTAGCCATTGCAACACCATCGACTTCATCGTGATCGGTCAATGCCCATACGTCGACGCCATTCTGTTTGGCGCGCGCAGCCAGTTCCAGCGGTGTCAGGACACCGTCGGAGACATTGGAATGACAATGAAGATCGACGTTAAGCATGGAAATAATAGTGGATCACGGAGAGTTTTATTGTACTCCGCTTGCAAGCTAAATGCTGCGAGTGCACATTTTCCGGGGCACACCTGTCGCAGCTCCTGGATGACTTAACTACTTCGCTACTTCAACAGAAAGTCTTCCACCAGGCGCGCCAGAACTTGCGGCTGATCGTGATGCAGCATGTGGCCGGCATCGTCAATCATTGCAGTAGTGACATTGCCGATGAAGTCGATGCGGCGATCGATCTCGATTCTGGCCTGCGGTTTCGGCCCCATCCACTTCCAGATATCGGTATCGCTGGCTTCGACCCACAGCACCGGCGCGGTGATGGCCTGCCAGCACGCCATCATTTCCTCGACCCGGTACAGCTGCGGACTGGTCAGCTTGTGGGCCGCGTCAGCGAGGATATCCCAACTGCCCTGGGCATTTTCAGCCGCCCAGTGCGCAGACAGGAAAGCTGCACGCGCGTTGCTCAGTCGCGGATTGGTTTTTTGCAGTCGCGCAGCAACCGCCGCCTGGCTCGGATAACTGCGCAGTGCCGGTTTCTGGCGTAATTCGTCGAGCCACAGCGCGTAGCGTCCGGGTGCCTGCTGCGCATGCGTGACAGGTAATCCGAAGCCTTCCAGATTAATCAGCTTGTCGATGCGTTGTGGCCGTACACCGGCATACATACTGGCCACATTGCCACCCATGCTATGCCCCAGCAGATTGACCGCCTGCTCCGGCGCGTAGTGATCCAATATGGCATCCAGGTCCGCCAGATAATCGGGAAACCAGAAGCAGTCGGCGCCGGGCGATGCGGTCAGCCCAAAACCGCGCAAGTCCGGTGCAATCACATGCCAATCCTGCCCCAGGCAATCGACGATGAACTGGAACGAGGCCGACACATCCATCCAGCCATGCAGCATGAACAATTTTGGCGCATCCTGATTGCCCCAGTGGCGCACATGGTATTGCAGGCCGCGAAGCGTGATAAATTCACAGCGAGATTGTTTGATGATTTCCATAATTAGGTATTTGTTATTAAATAGCACGATCGTTCAATAATTATACTGGAGACTGCATGAATTGCCCCAATTCCACTCCGGCGGCGGATAACTATGCCGCGATCTACCAGGCTTTTCGCTGGGAGGTACCGACCGAACTCAATATTGCCGATGTCTGTTGCACGCGCTGGACCAATGACTGCAGCAGCAGCCAGCGCGTCGCAATTTATTACGAGGATGAAACCGGCCACACGGCAACACTGACCTATGTAGCGCTGCAAGAGCAGGCCAACCGGCTTTCGAACCTGCTGCGCCGACTGGGCGTGCAGCGAGGCGACAAGGTGGCGATCATTCTGCCGCAGCGCCCCGAAACCGCGATTAGCCAGATCGCCTGCCATCAAATCGGCGCGATCGCGATGCCGTTGTCCTCCCTGTTCGGCCCCGATGCGCTGGAGTATCGCCTGCAGGATAGTGCTGCGACGGTGGCCATCGTCGATCAGGCCGGCGCGGCCAATCTGCAGCAGGTACGCGCCGCCTGCCCGCATCTGAAACAGGTGATCGCACTCGAATGCAGCCTGCCCGATGCCCTGGACTGGCGGCAGCAAATGACGCAGTCGGCGCCAGATTTTGTGCCGGTGTCCACGCTCGCCAACGAGGCGGCGATCCTGATCTATACCAGCGGCACCACCGGCCCGGCGAAAGGCGCGTTGATCCCGCATTCGGCCATCATCGGCAACCTGAGCGGCTTTGTTGCATCGCAGAACGGCTTTCCACAGGACAGCGACGCGTTCTGGTCGCCAGCCGACTGGGCCTGGACCGGTGGCCTGATGGATGCGCTGCTGCCGACGCTGTATTTCGGCCAGTCTATCCTCGGCTACCGCGGCCGCTTTAGTGCAGAAACCGCCTTCACGCTGCTGGAAAAATACCGGATCACCAATACGTTCCTGTTCCCCACCGCGCTGAAAATGATGATGAAAGCGGTGCCCGAGCCAAAGCTGCGCTACACGCTGCAATTGCGTGCCATCATGAGCGCCGGCGAAGCAGTCGGCGACGCGGTGTTCGACTGGTGCCGCAGTGCGCTCGACGTTACCGTCAATGAAATGTTCGGCCAGACCGAGGTCAATTACATCGTTGGCAACTCCTGTCTGCAGTGGCCGGCCAAAGCCGGCAGCATGGGCCGCCCTTACCCTGGCCATCGGGTCGCGGTGATCGACGACGATGGCAATCCGGCGGACGCTGGCGTGATCGGTGAAGTGGCGCTCAACCGCACCGACATTCACGGCGATGCGGATCCGGTATTTTTCGTCGGCTACTTCAACAATCCGGCAGCGACCCGCAGCAAATTCAGCGGCGATTGGTGCCGCACCGGCGATCTGGCGCAGATGGATGGCGACGGCTACCTGTGGTATGAAGGCCGTGCCGACGACATGTTCAAGGCCGCCGGCTACCGCATCGGCCCGTCCGAAATCGAAAACTGCCTGCTCAAGCACCCGGCAGTAGCCAACGCCGCCGTGGTGCCCAAGCCGGATCCTGAGCGCGGCAACATCGTCAAGGCCTTCGTGGTGCTGACCGCCGGCGTCAGCGGCGACCAGCAATTAATTGCTGAATTGCAAAATCATGTGCGCGGCAAACTGGCGCCGTATGAATATCCGAAGGAAATCGAGTTCATCGCGCAATTGCCAATGACTACCAGCGGAAAAATCCAGCGCAACGTGCTGCGCCTGATGGAGCAGGAACGGGAACAGGAACGCGCCGCCCAGTCCTATTCATCCGGCACGATGAAGTCTTGATTTCATCGTGTCCCGTTCTCGCCCTCTCCCTCTGGGAGAGGGG
>JBDSCZ010000228.1:0-31701 GCA_039920865.1 Burkholderiaceae bacterium | reverse complement strand
GGGAATCGAAGCGAGAAATTCACTGTGCGAGGGCAGATTTTGCCGCTTTTGCAGTGTCAATAGCGCGCTATTGACCAAAAAAGCGGTGAAATATGCACCGCTCAGGGGATTTTGTAGCCGATTATTCCTAAGTCCGACAGACTCCTGGCGGCGGATCCGATCCTGGCATTGGTCGCAGCGGTTTTTCCTGCCTTTTTCCGAAAGGGCATTCAAGAGTAAAATGGCGTCCTAACAATTCAACGCGAGATATTTACAGATGGTCGATCAAGCAGCAAAAATTTTCTTTTGGGATGAATGGCAGCGCGAAGCATTGGCAGCCGGTGTTGCCGCGCCTCTGGCGGAACTGGGGTGCGAAGTATTGCGCGCGCATCGGCAAAATCGCTGGGGCAAGGATTTTTTGGGGACGGAAGAGGATGGACCGCACATGCTGACGATGTGCCTGGAAGATCCAGCCGGCACCGAACTGTTTTTCATTGAGAACCTGTATCCGTACGATACCGCGCTAATCGACGCCACCCGCGCCAGACTGCACCAGAAATAGCGGTTCCATAGCCGATCCGTGCCCGGCATCGGCTACGGCACCCACGCCATCGGCCTGCGCTGAAAATCTGCTGCTCAGGAAATGAACAGCAGCTTTTTCACGCTAATGGCATAACAAATAGCAACATTGCGCAGTTTTAAGCGGGCAGTCGCTGATAAACTATGGCGGCTCGATTTTTGGGCAGCAAAACTGCGGTACAGAATGCAACAAGAGCCTGTGAATAATTAAGTAGCCCAAGGATTATGATGAAACGTGTTGATGATTTCCGACTGAAGTTTGGTAAAAAAGAGCTGGTGCCTATCATTATCGGCGGCATGGGCGTGGATATTTCAACCGCCGCATTGGCGCTGGAAGCGGCGCGCCTGGGCGGCGTCGGCCATATTTCGGACGCGATGATCAACGAGGTTTCCGATCGGCGTTTCGACACTAGCTTCGTCAAGGATAAAACCAAGCTGTACAAGTACAACATCAATAATTCGGACAAGACCAACATCCATTTCGATCTCGGTCATGTGGCAGAAGCCACCAAACTGCATGTCGGCAATACCATGCAAGCCAAACGCGGCGATGGCGAAATTTGGGTCAATTGCATGGAAAAATTGACCATGAATAATCCGCGTGAAACACTGCGGGTGCGCCTGGTCTCGGCACTGGATGCGGGGATTGACGGCATTACGCTGAGTGCCGGCCTGCACCTCGGTTCATTCGGGTTGATCGCGGATCACCCACGCTTTCGCGATGCCAAGCTGGGCATCATCGTGTCATCGGTACGCGCGCTGCAGATTTTCCTGCGTAAAAATGCCAAGCTGAACCGCTTGCCGGATTACGTGGTGGTCGAAGGCCCGCTGGCTGGCGGCCACCTCGGTTTCGGCATGGACTGGGCGCAGTACGATCTGGCCACGATCATGGCTGAAGTTACGGCTTTCCTGAAGGCGGAACAGCTGGAGATTCCGCTGATCGCCGCCGGCGGCATATTTACCGGCAGCGATGCGGTGTCTTTCCTCGAAAATGGCGCAGCAGGAGTGCAGGTGGCAACCCGCTTTACGGTAGCCGATGAATGCGGTTTGCCGGCCAAGGACAAGCAGGAATATTTCAAGGCCAGCGAGGAAGACATTATCGTCAACACGATCTCGCCGACCGGCTATCCGATGCGCATGCTCAAGAACACGCCGGCGATCGGCTCCGGGATTCGTCCGAATTGCGAATCCTACGGCTATCTGCTGGACGGCAACGGCAATTGCGCCTACATCACCGCCTACAACCGCGAAGTGGAAGCGCATCCGAACGAGAGGACAATCTCGGTCATGGACAAAACCTGCCTGTGCACCCACATGCGCAACTACAACTGCTGGACTTGCGGGCATTACACCTATCGGCTGAAGGACACCACGCGCCGCCTGCCGGACGGTAGCTACCAGGGACTCAGCGCGGCACACATCTTCCTCGACTACCAGTACAGCGTCGACAACAAGATTGCCTTGCCGGAATAAATCGGCAAGCTTGCGCTCGTCCGCCACATTACGGCCACCTACAACCAGCCGGCTTTCTTGAAACGGTGGTACAGATAGCCGCAGACCGAACTCATGATCACGAGCGCGGTCGGGTAGCCGTATTTCCAGTCCAGTTCCGGCATCGCCTTGAAGTTCATGCCCCAGATGCCGGCAAAGGCGGTGGCGATGGCAAAGATCGCAGCCCAGGCGGCGAGGCGCTTGTTGACTTCGCTTTCATCGATGGCCACCAGCGACAGATTGACCTGAATCGCGGTGCCGATGGTGTCGCGAATGGTATCAATCGAGGTATTGATCCGGTACAGGTGATCGTACACATCGCGGAAGTATTCCTGCGTGTTGGCGCACAGCGCCGGCACCCGGCCGCCGTGCAGCTTGCCGATGGCTTCCATCAATGGCGTTACCGCATGTTTGAGCTGCATGACTTTGCGCTTGAGCTGGTACAGGCGTTCAATATTGGTACGCTCGGAACCCTTGGCAAATATTTGTCCCTCGATCGTTTCCAGCTCCGACTCCAGCGCTTCGATCAACGGAAAATAGCGGTCGACCACCGCATCCATCAGCGCGTACAACACAAAGGCCGGGCCCTGCTTGAGCAGGTGCGGCTCGCGTTCGCAGCGCGCGCGCACTCCCAGAAAGTCTTGCCGACTGCGGCTGCGCACCGATAACACATAGTTTTCCCCGACAAAGACGTCAAGCTCGCCGACGCTCAATTCCCCATCGACCAATTCCAGCACGTGCGCCACTGCGAACAGCGAATCGCCATACTCTTCGATTTTCGGCCGCTGCTGGCCGCGATGCGCATCTTCGATCGCCAGTTCGTGCAGGCCGAATTCTTCCTGCATCAGCGCCAGTTCTGCCGGTTCGGCATCGCGCAGCGCAACCCAGACAAAGCAATCGGAACGCTGGACGTAATCGCTAATCGCTTCGACCGGAATGTCGCACAGCTTTTTCCCGTCCTGATAGACAACACAATTGATAAGCACTGGCAAAAGCTCCGTAAATATGGGTACAGGGTGGATTTTTACTAACACATCGATGCCGGCTGCAGCCTCTTGCAATTCAATATACCCATTAGTGTATTAAAATAATCACAATAAAAATATGCGCAAAATGCTATTTTTTTGATTATACCCAGCATATTCATCATGAACACCGGATAAAAAATCAGCTACCATACTGCCATAGACGCACCCGCATGCAAAGCACGGCCCGGACTGCACTCACGGTACGCTGACAAACCTGCAGCAACCCATATCGCCCGCACATGCCAGAAAACAAGATTTCAATCCAACGCCGAGATCAACATGACTGCATAAGCTTCTTTACTGTGTAAGCTTGCTGTAATCTGACCGGAGCACGATCCATTACTCCCGAAAAAACATGTTGCCAATTGGCACAAATATTGCTTATTTTCAATGTTTTTGCCAGTGATATCCGGCAAAGTGTTCTACGAGTACATGCTGACCCGGTCAGAATTATTGAATTCTGATCGGGTTAGGCCAAAAAATATATAACATCGCGAAAATATCCAGCGCAGCCTCAAAATTTTGCCTCAGGAGACAATGTTATGCCGAACAAATCACTTCGCACCCTATATTTGGGAATTCTTGTCGTAGCAGTCAGCACTGCGCTAGCGGCACTGGGCCACTGGCTGCTGGGCGCGGCAATTGCCCCGGAACTGTTGACCGCAATCGCAACCACCGGCGGCCTGCTGGCGTTGCTATTGGCGGGAAAAACCAACAATGCCAGCGAGGCCCGGCTTGCCGATCTGATCAGCCATGAACTCGATTACATCATGATCGGCTCGGCCGAGACTTCCTACTTTGTAGATTCAATAAAGAAAAAAATCGATCTGGATGTGCGCACCACCGAAGATATTGCCACGAGCTCCGCCCGCAATGCCAGCATGATCAAGCAAATCGCAGCCAATGCTGAGCAGGCGTCGCAAGTTGCCACCGACGTGCGCAGCCAAAGCATGGCGGGGCGCGCCGAAGTCGATCAGGGCCTGGCGCAGATTAACAATGCCCGCCTGGATGCGCAGGCGGCATTGGCCACGATGACGGCATTGCAGGACAAGTCGCGCCGGATTCACGGCATTACCGAAGTCATCAACGAAATCGCGGCCCGCACCAACCTGCTGGCGCTGAATGCAGCGATTGAAGCGGCCCGCGCCGGCGAACACGGCCGCGGCTTTGCCGTGGTGGCAGGCGAAGTCAGGCAATTGGCGCTACGTACCAAGGAGGCTACAGACGATATCGGCGTGATGGTGCGCGAAATCAATGATCAAGCCGAACGCGCCGCCACCGGAATGCAGGCGCTGACTACCAAGGTGACCGAGGCCGCACAAAACGTAGAACGGGTCCACACATTTTTAGGCGACATCGAACGCGCTTCGGCGGAATCGCAGACCGAAATCCAGCAGATCGCCACCGCCTCGCGCGACCATGTCCAGACTACCCAGTCGATTGCGGACGCCATTTCGTTTATTCGCGACGGGTTGCTGGCGACCGAGGCCGAGTTGCCGCTGGCCGCCCGCGCCGCGATGGCACTCACTGAGCGCGCCGAAGCCATGTTCAACGCCACCACCGAATTCAACGCGACCACCTCCCACGACGCCAACCATGCAGCTGCCGAAGCGGCTGCAAGAGCCGTCGGCCAATTGTTTACCGAAGCGATCGCCAGCGGACGCATCAGCCAGGAAGCCTTGTTTGACCGCAGCTACACGCCGATCAAGAATACCAACCCGCCCAAGCACTCGACCAAATTTGATACATTTACCGATCGCGTGCTGCCCGAACTGCAGGAAAAAATATTGGCAGACATGCCGCAACTTGCCTACGCCGGCGCAGTGGACAACAATGGCTACTTCCCGACCCACAACAAGAAATTTTCCAGGCCGTTGACCGGTGACTACGAAACCGATCTGGTCAACAACCGCACCAAGCGCATCTTCAATGATCGCACTGGCAGCCGTTGCGGCGCCAACACCAAGCCATTTTTGCTGCAGACCTACAAGCGCGACACCGGTGAAGTAATGCACGACTTATCAGTGCCGATTTACGTGGCCGGAAAACACTGGGGCGGATTTCGCGTCGGCTACAGCTCCAGCACCGCAGAGCAGTGAGCGTACCGGACAGCGCCGCCGCTGATTTACTTGCGAAACGATAGCGGATTGGATTTGTTGCGCTGCTCATACACCATTTTGGCATCCTGCAATGCGCGCTCTTGAGTACGCATTGCTTCGTCGTCGTCATGCAATGAAAAGAAGTTTCCCGCTTGCGCGCGCATCACGTATTTGATCGCAGCGGCATCGCTCAGATCGTACATTTCAGTCATCAGCGTTGTTACTTCGTCCAGATATTCTTCATAAGTCATTCTTCAGCTCCATCGGTTACGGGTAAGGCCCAGTGCGTATTTTGCACCACTCCCCCCTTGCAAGCTCAATATAAGTCGACAATTGCACTGGCAGACACACATTCACTTGGCATGTGGTGCAAAGCGGCAATATTATTTATGATGTGATGACAGGGGCAGGCATTGCAGCTGACAATCCGCAGTCGTCATTTGAGAGATTCTTAATATGTTAAAAGTGGTCATTCTGGATGGCAATTCCATCTCGCGGGATCTGTTGAATACCGTGCTAACCAACGGCGGCCATCATGTGGTGGGTGACAGCAATATCAGTGCTGCGGGTCTGGCTAAAATGATCAAGCTGCGACCACAGATCGTCTGTATCGATATCGGCGAGGCCAATAGCGATGGCTTGATGCTACTTGAAACGGTACGCAGTGAATTGCCCAAGGCTCTGGTTTTTCTGGTCTCCGGCAAACTCGATCCGGCTGCGATACAGGGCGCTTTGGAGCGCGGGGTGCAGGGTTTCATCGTCAAGCCATTCAATCCGCAAACGGTGCACACGACCATTCGCAACGCAATTCTGAAATTTGCTCGGCAGCAGCAAATCAAGCAAGACGGAAGCGCTCCGGTGCAGGCAAAGAATTAAGGCAGCCGGTCAACCGATATTCATACCGCGCGGTAATGAAGCAAGCATGAAATCCGCTACACTGGGTTGCGAATAATGCCAACCACGTCTGTCAGGCTGCCGGATACGAAACTTTCAATGAGGATAGCCGCTATGCAAATCACGATTCCCGATATCAACCAGGACTGCGAGGAGCTCCTGCTGTGTACCAACCTGTTGCCGGAGCAGGCGCGCGTCCTTGAACTGGGCTGTGGCAAGGCGGAGAAAACCCGCGCCATCGCCAAAGATGACAAGGTCGTTTACCTGCTGGCGCTCGAAACTGACGCAATCCAGCATGCGATCAACCTGACGTACACCGATCTACCCAAGGTGCAGTTTGCGCTAGGCGCTGCAGAAGCCATTCCTGCCGCAAATGCCAGTTTCGATACCGTGATGATGTTCAAATCCCTGCATCATGTGCCACTGGAAAAGCTCGACCAAGCCCTGGCTGAAATCCACCGCGTTTTAAAGCCGGGCGGATTGGCATACCTTTCGGAACCGATCTTTGCCGGCGAATATAACGAAATTCTCCGATTGTTTCATGATGAAAGCATCGTGCGGCAAGCGGCATTCGCTGCCGTTGAACGTGCGGTCACCGCAGGGTTGTTCGACCTGATTGAACAGAAATTCTTTTTATCGCCGTTACGCTATCGCGACTTTGCGCAGTTTGAAGAAAACGTAATCAAGGTAACCCACACCCGACACCAATTGACGGACGCGCTCCGGACAGAAATCCGCGACAAATTCAACGCCCACATGACTGCGGACGGCGCTAGATTTCTCGCACCGATCCGTGTTGACCTGTTACGGAAAGCTGCTTGATGCGCTGACTTGGCATATCAGCCTGCGCGTAAAACGCCCCGTCTGTTAGACTGCCCTCCCCCTTATCATCCTATGCCAGCCCGTAAATTGATGACCGATACCACCTCTTTTTCCAGTTTGCCCCTGTCGCCGGCAATGCTGTCCAATCTCGATAGCCTCGGCTATCACATGATGACGACAATTCAGGCGCACAGCCTGCCGCTGATTCTGGAGCAGCGCGACCTGATTGCACAGGCCAAGACCGGCAGCGGCAAGACCGCCGCGTTCGGCATTGGCATCCTGGCCAAACTGAACCCGAGTTATTTCGCAATCCAGGCGCTGGTGCTGTGCCCGACGCGCGAACTGGCCGATCAGGTCGCCAACGAACTGCGCCGGCTGGCGCGCTTTGCCGACAATATCAAGGTGCTGACGCTGTGCGGCGGCGCGCCGATGCGCCCGCAAATGGCGTCACTGGAACATGGCGCGCATATCGTGGTCGGTACGCCGGGACGCATCCGCGACCACATCTCGCGCGGCAGCATCAAGCTCGGTACCGTGCAAACGCTGGTACTGGACGAAGCCGACCGCATGACTGACATGGGCTTTTATGAAGAAATTTCCGGCATTGTCAGCGCCTGCCCGACACGGCGTCAGACGCTGCTGTTTTCCGCCACCTATCCGGACGACATACGTAAGGCGAGTGCAGAATTCCTGCGACAGCCGGCCGAGGTCAAGGTTGAATCGCAACATGATGACGACCAGATCGAGCAACGATTTTTTGAGGTCGCCTACGATGACCGCAACGCTGCTGTAGCGCGCCTGCTGCATCATTTCCGCCCGGTATCGACGCTGGCGTTTTGCAACACCAAGATCCATTGCCGCGAACTGGCGGCCGAATTGCGCGAACAAGGCTTCTCCGCACTGGCCTTGTACGGCGAACTGGAGCAGCGCGAGCGCGATGAAATCCTGTTGCAGTTTGCCAACAAGAGCTGCTCGGTGCTGGTTGCAACCGATGTCGCCGCGCGCGGGCTCGATATCCAGACGCTGGGAGCGGTGATCAATGTTGATGTCTCGAAAGACACCGAAGTCCACATCCACCGCATCGGCCGCACCGGACGTGGCCATGAATCCGGCCTGGCGCTGAGCCTGTGCGCGCCGAACGAAAAAAAGTGGGTCAAACTGATCGAGCAATATCAGAATGCGCCGGTGCGCTGGTTCGATCTGGCCGCGCTGGATGACGCGCAAGGCGAACTGGTCGCTCCGATGGTCACGCTGTGCATCATGGGCGGCAAGAAAGACAAGTTGCGTCCCGGCGATCTGTTGGGCGCGCTGTGCGGCGACGTTGGTCTGACCAAGGACCAGGTTGGCAAGATCAACGTGTCTGAATTCATGACCTATGTGGCGCTGGACCGAAAAATTGCCGACCATGCGCTAGCCAAACTATCCAACGGCAACATCAAGGGCCGACAGTTCAAGATGCGGTTTATTTCTTAATCAGGCAGGTTGCTGCAGCGCATCAGCCTGCTAAAATCCTTCCCAGTTCAATCACATCAATGGGACGCAGCATGAAACGTGTCATCTTCAATCAAAAGGGCGGCGTCGGCAAATCGACCATCGCGGTCAACCTGGCCTCGATCGCCGCGCATCAGGGCAAAAAGACGCTGCTGATCGACATGGACCCTCAGTGCAATTCCAGCCGCTATCTGCTGGGAGATGCTGCCAAGGAAGTGAACCCGACGCTGGCTGATTACTTCGAGCAAACACTCAATTTCGTCGTCTATCCGAAGCCGGCCACCAACTACGTGCATGCAACCCGTTTCGAGAACCTGTCGGTAATTCCATCCCATCCCGAAATCGGCGAACTGCAATCGAAGCTGGAGTCGCGCCACAAGATCTACAAGCTGCGCGACGCACTCAAGGAACTGGCCAAGGATTTTGACGAAATCATCCTTGACACGCCGCCTGCCTATAATTTCTTTACGCAGTCGGCGCTGATCGCGGCCGACTGCTGCCTGATCCCGTTCGACTGCGATGACTTCTCCCGTCAGGCGCTATATACGCTGATGAACAATGTGGGCGAGATCAAGGCCGACCACAACCCGGCGCTGACGATCGAGGGCATCGTGGTCAATCAGTTCCAGCCGCGCGCCAGTCTGCCGCAACGGATGGTCAACGAATTGATTGCCGAGGGCCTGCCGGTACTCGACAGCAAGCTCTCCAGCTCGATTCGAATTCGCGAATCGCACGAGCAATGCCTGCCGATGATCCATCTCGATGCACGCCATAAATTGAGCCAGGAATTTCTGGCGCTGTATCAGGAACTGCAATCTGCATAGTAATTTATACATGGTGATGTATTTTTCGTTACCGCAACAAATATATGCGGGAATATCTGCATATTTAGTCATACTCCCATACTTACTTTCTAATTTCATGGCTTTTAAGTCACAAAAAAAACCTCTGGTGCGGCTACACGAGAGGTTTTTTTATGACTGCATGCGCGGCTGATGCCGCGCACCGGGTTAAGAAATTTGCTGAATCCCTGCCAGAATCCAGCCGCCTTGACCGTCCACAGGTTTCGACAGGTTCCAGACTTCGGCAAAGGCTTCCGCCGGAGCGTGCTCGGACTCCTTGATCATGCCGCTGAACTTGACGCTGGCCAGATACGTATTGCCGGTGGTTTCGATCCCCAGCAGTTCGGCATCCAGCGTAACGACGTCGGTGACGTTGGCAGTTGCGCCGCGTTCCTGCAATTGCAACTTCAGTTCGCCAAACATTTCCGGCGTGGTGAATTCGCGGATATCGTTGGCATCGGCGCGATCCCAGGCCGCTTGCAGGCGAATGAAGTAGGTTTTGGCGTGACGCAGAAAGCCTGGCACATCGAAATCGGACGGGATGCTCCATGTCGCCCCATCGGCAGCGCTGGAACCCGAAGCGAACGGCGATGATTGCAGCGCGCTTGGCTGCGACTGTGCGTCGATGCGCGAGCCGATAGCGGGCGTGCCGGTATATGCAGCGTTACCAACAGCAGCATACGCTGGCTGCGCGCCGGTATTGCCATTCTTGTTACGCATCCACATCCGATAGATGAACATCGCTGCCATCGCAAACAACGCCACCATCAGCAGGGTGCTGATCATGCTGGCCAGCGCGCCGCCCATGCCGAAGTGCGACAGCAACGCGCCCAAACCGAGGCCCAACAATGCGCCGCCCAAAATACCTTTCCATGGGCTGGCCGGTTTGCCCGCAGCAGCAGCGCCCGTAGCCGTAGAGCCCGGCGTTGCGGCCGGTTTTGCCGCCTGTTGCGCCGGCGCCTGACGCGAGACATTGTTCGATTGTTTGCCGAACGAACTAAAGCCGCCGCCCATGCGCCGTGCTTCCGCTTGTGGAATTGTCAGCGCCAAAGTACTGGCCACCATGACAATGGCGAGCAAGATTTTTTTCATGAGGAGAATTCCTAAAGTTTTATATCCGGAACACCAGGCGGTAGCGCCTAGTGTTATCAAACCTGCATACTATGTGAAATTATATTGAATTTAATACATCTAAAAAACAGAATATAACTTGATGGTAACTTCGTAAAAACGGAAGATTAATCCAAGCCGGCACATGATCCAAGATCAGATCGATGACAATCCGCAACGTGATCATTGACCATGCCGATCGCCTGCATGTAAGCATAGATGATGGTCGAGCCGACGAACTTGAAGCCGCGCTGGATCAGATCCCTGGAAACGCGGTCCGACAACGGCGTCTTGGCCGGCGCTTGCTGCTGCCCGGTCCAGACATTCCGGATCGGTTTGCCATCGACAAAGGCCCACAGATAAGCGTCCAGACTGCCGCATTCGTCGCGCAAGCGCACATACGCTTGCGCATTGGAAATGGCGGCGGCGATCTTGAGCCGGTTGCGCACGATGCCGGCATCCGCCAGCAGCGCGGCAACCTTGACTGCATCGTAACGGGCGATCTGGTCGGCGTCCCAGCCGTCGAATGCGGCGCGGTAGTTGTCGCGCTTGTTGAGGATGGTTTCCCAGCTCAGACCGGCTTGCGCACCTTCCAGGTTGAGCATCTCGAACAAGCGCACCTCGTCATGGCAGGGTACGCCCCATTCGTGGTCGTGATAGGCGAGGTAGCGCGGATTGGCCGGATTGGCCCAAGCGCAGCGCCGCACTTCGCCCATTATGTTCACTGACGCTGGCGCAGCAGTTCTGCTGCGTCGCGAATCATTTTTTCGGTGGTTTCCCAGTCGACGCAGGCGTCGGTCACCGAACAGCCGTACTTAAGCTGCGACAGATCATCGGGAATCGGCTGGTTGCCGGCCACGATATTCGACTCGATCATCACGCCGACCAGCGACTTGCTGCCGTTGCGCACCTGGTTGATGACATCGGTCATCACCAGCGGTTGCAGCGCAGGCTTCTTATAGCTGTTGGCGTGTGAACAATCGACGACGATATTGGCTGACAAGCCCGCCTTGTTCAGTGCCTGCTCGGCCATCGCCACCGACACGGTGTCGTAATTAGGCCTGCCATCGCCGCCGCGCAGCACCACGTGGCCGTGGCGATTGCCGCGGGTACGCACGATGGCAACCCGGCCCTGGCCGTTGATCCCCAGGAAGGAATGCGGACGCGAGGCCGACAGGATGGCGTTGATGGCGATGCTGATGTCGCCATCGGTGCCGTTCTTGAAGCCGACCGGGGTCGACAGGCCGGATGACATTTCGCGATGGGTTTGCGATTCGGTGGTGCGCGCGCCGATCGCGGTCCAGGCGATCAGGTCGCCCAGGTCTTGCGGCGAGATCGGGTCCAGCGCTTCGGTGCCGGTCGGCAGGCCGAGCTCGCATACATCGATCAGGAACTGGCGCGCTTTTTCCATGCCCTGGTCGACCCGGAACGAGTCGTCCATGTCAGGGTCGTTGATATAGCCTTTCCAGCCGGTGGTGGTGCGCGGCTTTTCGAAATACACCCGCATCACCAGCAACATCGTGTCGGCAACCTCGTCTTGCAAGACTTTCAGGCGACGCGCGTAATCGAGCCCGGCCACCGGATCATGAATCGAACATGGGCCGACCACTACAAACAGGCGCGGATCACTGCGCTCGAGAATGTTGCGCAGCGCTTCCCTGCCGCGCGTGACGCTGGCTGCAGCAGCATCGGTCAGCGGCAGGCGCGCATGTAGCTCTTCAGGCGAAGGCATCGCATCAAAGGAAGCAATGTTAATGTTTTCAAGATCGATTGAGGAGGCGGTAGTCATACTATTTTCTAATCAAGAGTGGATAGGAGTCGATTATGACGTGATCGCAACCGAGTGTACCGAAGGAAAAGCGATTGTGTAGCCGCTCCGGAAAATTGCGCTATAAGCACATCATTTAATAAAATTTTGCAGGGAGTATATTATAAAAATAATGTATTTACGCATTGTTTTAATGAATATTAAAAAATACATATTAGAGTATATTTTTAATTAAAAAATTAACCGTCGACTGACAGACGCCAGCATCGGCTGCAATTTATTACGCGAAGCAGCATTCCCGAAGAAAATCTGCGACTTACGCCATATTAAGCCGGGCGTCAGATACAGTCTCTACAATAGAAAAAAACAACAAAACAATATATCCGATCAACAGACAGGAGACACACTTGCTGCCGGCTTACATTTCTCACCCAGATTGCATCAAACATGACATGGGAGATCAAAACCCTGAATGCCCTGAACGTATCGGCGCAATCAGCGACCATTTATTGATCAAGGGTTTGCTCGATTACATGATGCCATACGACGCGCCGCTGGCAACCGAACATCAGCTAGCGCAAGCGCATTCGACACTGTATATCCACGAACTGGCGGCCCACGTACCCGAAAGCGGCTATTACCAGGTCGACCCAGATACGCGGATGAATCCATACACCTATCAGGCCGCATTGCGCGCAGCAGGATCGGCAGTGCTGGCGACCGATCTGGTGATCAACGGTGAGGCACCGGTAGCTTTTTGCAACGTTCGTCCGCCCGGGCACCATGCGGAGCGCGCTGCGGCCAGTGGCTTTTGCTTCTTCAACAATGTAGTGGTCGGAATCCGTCACGCACTCAACGTACATGGACTGGAGCGGGTGGCGCTGGTGGATTTTGACGTACACCACGGCAACGGCAGCGAAGACATCCTGCATGACGATCCGCGCGTGCTGATGTGCTCCATCTTCGAGACTGGCCTCTATCCATTTTCAGGTGCAGTACCGCGTGGGCCGAACATGATCAATGTCGGCTTGCCGCCGCGCTCCGGCTCAGAAGCATTTCGCGCCACGGTCGAGACCTACTGGATCCCGGCGCTGGAGGCATTCCGGCCGCAGATGGTATTCATCTCAGCCGGATTCGACGGCCACCGCGAAGACGACATGGGCAACCTCGGCTTGGTAGAGGCCGACTACACCTGGGTCACGCAACAAGTGGTCTCAATTGCCAAGCGCCACGCTGGAGGGCGTATCGTTTCTTGCCTGGAAGGCGGCTACGTACTGTCGCCATTGGCACGCAGCGTTGCCGCCCACGTCCGGGTGCTGATTGGCGCCGATTAATTTTCTCTAACGAATGGAAACCGCATGGACACGCATCACCTGATACCGCTTTTTTCCCCACAATCGATTGTGGTATTCGCAGGCGATCCCGAGGTACCAGATGCTCAGACTACACACGCCAGACTGCTAATACGGCAATTGAAAAATGGCGGCTATGCGGGTCCATTGACTTTTCTTGACATTAATATGCGCGGCACACTGGCCGATCTGGCCCAGGCAAGGGCGGATCTGGCCATCATCGCGCTGCCCAGCGCGCAGTTGACGGCGGCGCTGGAAGTGGCCGGCCGGATCCAGTGCAAGGCTGCGTTGATTGTATCCAGCGGGGTCGATGCAATCCTGGCGGCCGAGTTGCACGCAATCGCACGCTTGCATTCGATACACCTGCTGGGGCCGAACTGCCTGGGTTTCCAACGCCCCAAATCCGGCCTAAACGCCAGCGTACTGGGAGCGATGGCCAAGCCCGGATCGCTGTCGCTGGTGTCGCAATCGGGCGCGCTGACCGCATCGGTGCTGGACTGGGCCGACAAGAACGGCATCGGATTCGCCTCCATAGTTTCGCTCGGCGCCAACACCTCAGTCGATATCGCGCAAGTACTGAATTACCTGGCGAATGACCGCGAAACCCTGAGCATCGTGGTGTACATGGAAGGCATCCGCGATGCGCGACGCTTCATGAGCGCGCTACGGGCCGCAGCCACTGCAAAACCGGTGATCGTGATGAAGTCGGGCCGCCAGCCGGCTGGCTCACGGGCTGCCTTGACCCATTCCGGCGCTATCGTCGGCAGCGATGAAGTATTCGATGCCGCATTGCGGCGTGCCGGCGCAGTCCGGGTCCGCACCTTCGCCCAGCTTTTTTCCGCCGCCAAATGCCTGGCCTCGCGCTACCAGCCTGTTGGCCGGCGGCTAGCGGTGATCACCAATGGTGGCGGCCCGGGGGTACTGGCAGCCGATTGGGCTAGCGACCTGGGTTTGACACTGGGTACACTGTCATCCGACGCCGGCAGTGCACTGCAATCGCAGTTGCCGGCACTTGCCACGCAACAGGGCTTGATCGACCTATCGGAAGAAGCCGACGCCAGCCACTACCGGGCAGCACTCAGCGCCTGCGCGAGCGATGGAACCATCGACGGCATGCTGGTAATTCTGTCGCCCAAGCCGGAACTTGATGTAAATGCCATCGCGCAAACCTTGGCCGAATTGCTACCGAGTATCGGCAAGCCGCTGATTACCTGCTGGATGGGCGATGCACAGGTGGCCGAAGCGCGCGGCATCCTGAGTGACGCTGGCATTCCGACCTTCCGCACCCCGGAAGCGGCGGTGGATGCGTTCAGCAACATCGCCTCGTTCTATCGCAACCAGCAATTGCTGCTGCAAACTCCGCCACCGCTAACGCATTTGGCGCAACCCGATGTCGAAGGTGCCCGCATCCTGATCGAAAGCGTGTTGGCCGAGCGCCGCAAGGTACTCACAGAGATGGAATCGAAGGCGTTGCTGGCGGCCTTTCATATTCCGCTAACCAAGACCATTCTGGCCCGTTCTGCGACTGAGGCAATCCTGATTGCCAACCAGCTGGGCTACCCCGTCGCGTTGAAAATCGACTCGCCCGACATTTCCCACAAGTCCGACGTGCACGGGGTGGCGCTGAATATACCGAATGCCGTATCGGTACGCGATACTTGGCAGGATATGATGGCAGCCGTTGGCCGCCTACGCCCGGATGCCCACATCAATGGCGTGACGATACAAAACATGTCCGGCAAACCGGATGGTCGCGAACTGTATATCGGAGTGACCACCGATATCCCGTTTGGTCCGGTGATTTCTTTTGGCGCCGGCGGAACCATGATCGAACTGATTGCCGACCGCGCGGTGGAGTTACCGCCGCTGAACCAGTTTCTGGCCCGGCACCTGATTGACCGGGTACGATCGGCCGAGACGCTGGGCGCCTGGCGCGGCATGCCACCTGCCAATAGGGAAGCGGTGGAGCAAATCCTGCTGCGGGTTTCAGAAATGGTCTGCGCATTGCCGCAATTGCGCGAAATGGATATTAATCCCGTCATTGTCGATGCTGCCGGCGCACTGGTAGTGGATGCTCGCATCGTCATCGACCAAGGGACGGCCAGGACGCAAAAATATGGCCACCTGGCGATTCTGCCCTACCCGTCCGACTACGAGCAGGAGTGGCCAATGCGCAGCGGTGGCAGATATACGGTACGGCCGATCCGCCCCGACGATGCCGAGATGATCCAGACTTTCGTGCGCGAATTGTCGCCCAACAGTCGCTACATGCGTTTCATTTCATCAATGCGCGAACTGCCATCAAAGATGCTGGCACGCTACACCCTGATCGATTACGACCGCGAAATGGCGCTGATAGCGGTGCATCACGTACGCACGCCCGATCCACAAGGAGGCATTAAGGAAACCAAGCAGATGATCGGCGTTTCACGCTACATCACCAATCCGGATTTACGCAGTTGTGAATTTTCCTTGGCCATTGCCGATGCATTCGGCGGTCAGGGTTTGGGTTCGCGCATGATGTTGTCTATCATGGATTTCGCTCGCAACAAGGGCTTGTCGCAAATCGAAGGTTTGGTGCTGAGCAAAAATGCGGCGATGCTGAAGCTGATGCACAGCCTGGGTTTCACAGTCAAACCTTACCCGGAGGATCCAGATCTGCGCTTGTGCACCAAACTACTGTAAAACTCTGCAGGGCAAAAGTGGGCGTTAAAACCGTTCATACCCCAACAGATAGCGCCATTGGCCGACCGGCAAGCCGGCCAATGGCATGCGCCCGATACGGAGGCACCGCATGGCTTCCACGGTCAGACCAACTGCCTTGCACATGTGGGGAATCTGGCCGCCTTGTAGGCCTTTGACGGCAAAACGCAAACGGGTTTCACTTTGCCAACTGACCTTGATCGGCGCCAGCGGCCGGCCGTTGAAGTACAGTCCGTGATTGAGCAAGGCAAGACCGCTCGATACCAGATCGCCACTTACATCGACGATGAACTCCTGCTCAATTCGGGATGCATCGTCAATCAATTTGCGCTTGATACGCCAATCCTGGGTGAATACCATCAATCCGCTGGATGACGCATCCAAAGCATTTGTCATGCTCAGATCAATTAGATGCCGCTTCAAAAATCGGATACCAGAACGATCATCAGCGATGCGATTTTCAACGCTAATACATGCCAACTCCTGCTGCGCTGCAAGCTGGATTACCATCCCAACCGGCTTGTGCAGCAGGATGGTGACCGGCAATCCAGGATCTAGAATGGCGTGCGGTAGGAGCGCCACCATCTGTTGGGCCAATACCCTGAAGCCGGGCTCTTCAATTACCTGCCCATCGACCAGAATCCAGCCCCCCTCGATATATTGCTCGGCTTCGCGCCGCGAACATGAAACAACTTCGGCAACGCGTTTAGCCAGGCGAACGGATTCTGTCATGGTAATGATCGAATGAATTGGAATCGCGCATTGTAACCGGCGCAAGAGGAAGGAAGAATCAATCAGACCAAGCTGTGTCGCTTATATTGCGGCAAGTAAGCGATGCGCCAAAGCCTTGGCCTCATCCAGCGCTTCATTCGAAGAACTGGAAACTGTTTCCACATTATGTCGCACTTCGGCATGCCCAGTTTTAGTCTGGCTCTTGAGCAGCACTGTGCCCTGAAATCGATCATTACCCAGTATTAGCACATCAACTTCAGTCTTGATATTGCCTTTTGTGTAACTAAGCAGAGCCATACCCTACTCCTCGATTGCCAGCATGCATAGGCCAAACACAATCCACGGTCACCGGAAGAACGCGCAGTCCCTGCTTTAAACCTATGCGCTGCTTGGATTATGGTCAGGCACCGGCGGTTCATCCAGCGGCTCGGGCAACCGCTCCGGCAACCCCGGCTCTTCCACTGGTTCGGGCGTAGGCGCCTGATGATCGCAGACTAAAGCACTGACATTTTCTCGCATTTCAAACATACACCTCCCACGCAAATATGCCATTTGGTAAGAATATCCTCGTAATCTGAAGCCACATTGAGATTACGCACACCTCCTTGCAACAACTACCGCTAACTAGTTATTGGAGGGATATATGCCCTTTGCCGTACAAAACGATCAGAACTACCCAGACCAGTTTGTGCGCAAAGCGATGATCGCAGCAGCCTTAATCCGACGTTCAAGCAATCTCAGTAACGGAAGACGCGGTTGCCCTCAATACGCACGCGATTGCCAATACGCAAGTCGGCAATGCTGTCCTGGGTAATGGTCTGGTAGCCACCATTATTCAACCGCACCGTGACCTGGTACATGTCACGCGTCTGGGCCCGATTGCCTTGCTCTATCTGATTACCTGCCATCGCACCACCCACCACGCCAGCTATAGTCGCGACCGCCTTGCCGCGACCGCCGCCGACCTGGTTGCCAAGCAGACCACCCACTACGCCACCGACCACAGCACCTGCGCCCACACCACCACTGGAATTGCCTTGAACCATCCGAATCGAGTCAATGACGCCATAATCGCTATATTCGGGTTGCGATGATTGTGTATTGGCAGGATAAGACTGCGAAACCGGCATCGGGTTATATGGACTGGCACAGCCGCTCAAAATTGCTGCTGCCAAAATAAAGGTTGCTGCAATCGTATAGTTTGTTTTCATGATTTCTCCTGTGGGTAGAGTGCTGCCACATTAAACAACAAACCCGCAAACGAAGCTATACATAATGGGTAAGGACTGAAACAAACGGTAACAATCTGTACCTCTGATTTTTTATCTATATCAGCCTTAGTTGCATCCCCATCAAATATAAAAAAAGCCCGCAAACCTTACGGGGCGGGCTAAATCCAATCTTTTTAAGGAGTTGGAGGAGACAAATACATAGTATCGCAACGAAACATATATGTATTCTCAAGATTTATGATGTCGGATATTTTGACTGAGTATAGTCGACTCTACATTATGTTAATTTGACTGCATGCTCTCGCGTCGCATGAAAAATCAATTGCGGCCAGCGCTCCTGAGTTAACTTTAAATTGACGCCGGATGAAGCCAGATAAGCCAAATTTCCGGCTGCGTCATGAGCAAGATTATGTCCGGCAGATGATTTCTCGAAATCCGACAGCATGCGCTTGTCTTCCGCAGTTACCCAACGTGCACTGCTGATGCTGGTACCCTCAAATACCGCATCAACCCCATATTCATTTTTCAGGCGACTGGCAACCACTTCAAACTGCAGCACGCCGACTGCGCCCAGGATCAATTCACCACCATGGGCTGGCTTGAAGACCTGAACTGCACCCTCCTCGCCAAGTTGCTGCAACCCTTTGTGCAACTGCTTGATTTTGAGTGGATTCAATATCCGTACGCTACGAAAAAAATCTGGTGCAAAATACGGGATCCCGGTGAACTGCAACAATTCACCTTCGGAAAAACTATCTCCGATCTGCATGTTGCCGTGATTCGGCAGACCGATGATATCACCCGCGTACGCCTCCTCCACTTGCTCCCTGCTGGAAGCCATGAAAGTGACTACATTCGAGACCCGAATCTCACGATTCAGGCGCAAATGCTTAATCTTCATGCCGCGCTCGAAACGACCGGAACAGACGCGCAAGAATGCAATCCGATCCCGATGTGCGGGATCCATATTTGCCTGGATCTTGAAGACAAAACCAGAAAATGGGATCTCGATAGGCACCACCGATCGCACGCTTGCATCTCTGGCCAGCGGTGCCGGGGCCCATTCCAGCAGTGCATCGAGGATTTCACGCACACCAAAATTATTGATCGCCGAACCGAAAAATACCGGCGTTTGCGTGCCCGCTAGATAGGCGTCCAGATTGAACGGATGCGAAGCCCCATGAACCAGTTCGACTTCCATCTTGAGCTGCTCAATTTCCAGCGGGAACATTTCTGTCAGACGCGGATTATCTATGCCCTTGATGATTTCAAATTCCTGATCCGCACGTTCTGAACCGGCAGCAAACAACTTGATCTCATCACGGATCAGGTGATACACGCCCCGGAAAGTCTTGCCCATGCCTATCGGCCAAGTGACCGGCGCGCACTGGATCTTAAGCACCGACTCAACCTCATCCAGCAGTTCCAGAGGATCTCTGGTCTCGCGGTCCATCTTGTTCATGAAAGTCAGAATCGGGGTATTGCGCATCCGACAAACATTAAGCAGCTTGATGGTCTGGGCTTCAACGCCCTTGGCGGCATCAATTGCCATCAAAGCTGAATCGACCGCCGTCAATACCCGATAAGTATCTTCAGAGAAATCTTGATGACCTGGAGTGTCTAATAGGTTCACCACATGATTGCGATACTCGAACTGCATCACCGAACTTGCAACTGATATACCACGTTGCTTTTCAATTTCCATCCAGTCCGAAGTTGCATGACGACCACTTTTTCTGGCTTTCACCGTACCGGCAAGCTGAATCGCACCCGAAAACAAAAGTAGCTTCTCAGTCAGAGTGGTCTTGCCGGCATCCGGATGTGAAATGATGGCAAAGGTGCGGCGCCGCGTCACTTCTCGGGCAATCTGTCCAGCAGATACTTCACGGATCAAGGGTGCAACGGCATCAATGGCTTCAGTAATAGGGATATCGATAGTAGTAGACATATTGATGGACTGAAAGGCTAAAGCTGATGGCATTATTTATGTCTAATGCCTGAAAAAAATTGCGCCAAAAGCGCCGAGATCCGATCGCTGTATTTGGCTGCTCCTGTACTGAAAAAACTAACTAAAAATTTTTGCTCTTGAATTAATTACTGCCACGCGGCTATAAAGCGCAAATGAAAAAATGTAGCATTAGAGATACGATCGAGCGAAAAATTGCTATCGTGTCAATATTCACTGCCGCTGGCACTTATCGCTGCAATATATGCAATATTTCGTGTAATTCGGCGCGGATGCCGATCAATATCTCATTTGCGATCATGTTCGAAACGGCTTTTTGACCATTTGGATTTTCGACACTGTCAACAGCCTCTACAACCACTCGACCATCCAGTTTATTGCGTGCGCCATTGATCGTAAATCCCTGCTCGTACAATAACTCACGAATACGCCGAATCAATAAAACTTCATGATGTTGATAATAACGTCTGTTACCGCGTCGCTTGACAGGCTTCAACTGCGTAAATTCCTGCTCCCAGTAACGCAAAACATGCGGTTTTACGCCACACAATTCACCGACTTCACCGATAGTAAAATATCGTTTTGCAGGAATCGGAGGTAAAACTACTAATTCTTGCTTATTGATTCGATCATTCATCAGTGATCTCAGGCGACATGAGTGGAAGGCTTGTTGCTGACATCATCAACCATGCCCTTGAGTTTTTGACTTGCATGAAAGGTGACTACACGCCGCGCGGTAATTGGGATCTCTTCACCTGTTTTCGGATTACGCCCTGGCCTTTGGGGTTTATCTCTTAATTGGAAGTTGCCGAACCCAGACAACTTGACTGACTCGCCACGCTCAAGGGCATTGCGTATCTCGTCAAAAAAAGTCTCCACCATATCTTTGGCTTCGCGCTTATTCAAACCGACCTGCTCAAATAGAAGGTCTGCCAACTCTGCTTTGGTCAGCGTTGGCAAATTTTTCTCAGCCTGGGAACGCGCCCTGGCTTCGATCATCGCCCGGTTTAGATCTGCATCCAAAACGGATTCAAGTTCGGCGGGAGTCACATCAGTCATGTCGGATTGTCTCACCTGACATCATGCGCGTAATTTTGCATTATGCTGCTCTTTGGCAGCTGTCACGAAGGCCGTCATTGCAGCATCAATACGGTCGTCTTGCAGGGTAGATTGAGTATCTTGCAAGGTGAAACGGAAGGCAAGACTTTTTTCGTCGATTTCCAATCCCTTGCCACGATATTCATCAAATAAAACAATGGCTTGTACGATCCCGCAAGTTTTGTTTGCGATTTTTATCGCACTGAACACATCCAGAATATCTTGTACTGCGACAGTATTTTTTACCACTAAAGCCAGATCTCTTATAACAACAGGAAATTTTGAAATTTCAGAATATTCCGGCAATTTCCGTAACTGCAAGGCATCAGCATCTAGCTCAAAAACGATCGGCGCTAACGGCAGTTCATACCTTTGTTGCCAGCGCGGATGCAATTCACCAAGAAAGCCGATGACATTGCCATTGAGTTCAATTCGCGCGCTACGTCCGGGATGCAAGGCTGGATGTTCTGCTTTCACAAACCGCGCAACTAACGGCGATAACATGGCCTCTATATCCGACTTAAGATCGAAATAATCTACATTGCGCGATGGCTGCCCCCATTGTTCGTCAACCAAAGGGCCATAAGCCAAAGCTGATACGCGCTTGGGCTGCTCATAACCAGCTACACTCAGGCTGCCATTTTGTATTTCAGGATTGCGTAAAAACACCGAGCTAATTTCAAATATGCGTATCCTGTCCATTTTACGATTAAGGTTATATCGTACGTTTGCAATCAGGCTGGGAATAAGTGATGAGCGCATCACACTCAACTGACTTGCAATTGGATTCTGAAGTCGGATTGGTGCCGAATTACCCGAAAAATCAGATTCCCAACTTTCTTCGACGAAACTGAAATTGACTACCTCCTGATAGTCAAAATCAGCCAATTGCCTGCGTATAGTAAATAAAGATCGTATATTTTCAGGTGCAACCAACATCGAATTTTGCGCAATCGGAGGCAAGGCAGGAATATTTTCAAAGCCATACACACGCACGATTTCTTCAATCAAATCCTCTTCGATTTCGATATCGAAACGATAAGATGGCGGCGTCACAATAAATACTGTACCGCCGGTGTTTGTTTCACGCGTAAAAGCAAGATTCAAACGTGCGAAAATATCAGCGATATGCTCATCTGAAATCGCGATGCCGATGACCTTCGATGCGCGGGCGGCACGCAAGCGCACCGGTTGACGAAGCGGCAAATTTACGACATGATCATCAATCGGACCGATCACAATTTGGTCCTCCTCCCCGCATATTTCGACAATTAAGGCAGTAATACGTTCGATATCCTCAACTGCAGTTGCAAAATCAACGCCGCGTTCAAAGCGGTGCGCGGCATCAGTGGAAAAATTGTAGCGACGCGCCCTCCCCTGTATCGCTTGTGGCCACCAAAATGCAGCCTCCAAATAAATATCCCGGGTATCCAGAGATACTGCCGTGGAATCACCACCCATGATGCCCGCTAACGATTCAATTTCCACATCATCGGCAATCACGCCAATCCATTCATCAACAGCAACCGTACTGCCATTCAAGAGTTTGAGCGACTCTCCTTGCTGCCCCCAACGCACCTGCAAACCACCGTGAATCTTGGTGAGATCGAATACATGCGTGGGGCGCCCAAGTTCAAGCATCACATAGTTTGAAATGTCGACCAGCGCTGAAATCGATCGCTGACCGCTACGCTCCAGACGCTGCCTCATCCAGTCCGGCGTCTGTGCTCTGGCATTCAAGCCACGAATGATGCGTCCAGTAAATCTACCGCACAAATCTGGGGCAGATACGACTACTGGCAGGGTATCCTGACTTGTTACCCGCTTAAGATCGAAAGTCGGCTTCGTCAACGGTGTACCAGTCAAAGCCGAAACCTCGCGCGCAACGCCCAGCACAGACAAGCAGTCGGCCTTGTTCGGCGTCAGTTTAATCGTGAACTTAAGATCGTCAAGATCGTAATAATCGCGGAAATTCTGCCCCACAGGCGCAATCTGCGGCAATTCCAACAAGCCGCCTTGGTCATCGGAAAGTTTCAGCTCACGCGCCGAGCACAACATTCCCTGCGATTCAATTCCACGCAATTGACCAACTTTAATCTCGAACCGCTTGCCATCGTCGCCGGTTGGCAGCATTGCCCCTGCGATTGCGCACGGCACCTTCATCCCGACCCGAACATTCGGTGCGCCACAAACAATATTTAATATAGTTCCACTTCCAACGTCAACCCGACAAACATTCAGCCGGTCCGCATTCGGATGCTTGACAATATCGAGGACTTCTCCGACAAGCACTTGCGAAAAAGGAGGAGCGACAGCTTCAACCTCCTCCACTTCCAGACCAGACATCGTTAGCAAATGCGCCAATTCATCCGAAGTCATCTTCGGGTTCACCATCGTGCGGAGCCAGCTTTCGGAGAATTGCATAGTTCGACCGTAAAAAGTGCAATACAAAGACGATTCGATTGCAAAACCGGAACCGTCCCACGTATTTAATTAAATTGTTTAAGAAAACGTAAATCGCCTTCAAAAAACAGGCGTAAATCGCTTATGCCATACCGCAACATGGTTAGCCGTTCCAGGCCGGAGCCAAACGCGAAGCCAATGAATCTTTCAGGATCAAGTCCCATGTTGCGCACCACCGTAGGATGAACTTGGCCGGAGCCCGAAACCTCTAACCAACGCCCTTTCAATGGGCCGCTCCCAAAGGCAATATCAATTTCAGCCGAAGGCTCAGTAAATGGGAAGTAAGATGGGCGAAAACGCACCTGCAAATCATCGGTTTCGAAGAACGCTTTAACGAAGTTCAGATACACACCTTTCAGATCAGCAAAGCTTATGTCTTCTGCAATCCATAGCCCCTCGACCTGATGAAACATCGGCGAATGTGTCGCATCGCTATCAACGCGGTAAGTGCGGCCTGGGGCAATGACCTTGATCGGCGGCTTGTGCATACGAGCATAACGCACTTGCATTGGGCTCGTATGTGTACGCAACAGCAGTGACTTACCTTCGGTATCACTTCCATCAATATAGAATGTATCCTGCATAGAGCGCGCCGGGTGATTTTCAGGGCTGTTTAACGCTGTGAAATTGGTCCAATCTGTCTCAATTTCTGGTCCATCGGCAACATCAAAACCGATAGAGCGAAAAATTTCTTCGACTCGCTCCCAAGTGCGCATGACGGGATGAATTCCACCCATCCCGCGCCCGCGGCCCGGCAAAGATACATCGATCGCCTCAGCGTTCAACCGCCCCTGCATTTGTGCATCAGCAAGTGCATCGCGACGTGCATTGAGTTCTTTTTCTATTCTGGTTTTGGCAGCATTGATGACAGCACCATGTACCTTACGCTCGTCCGGCGCAAGTTTACCCAAACCCTTCATCAGTTCGGTGATTTGCCCCGTTTTACCGAGATACTTCGCTTTGGCATTTTCCAAGGATGCAGCATCTGCTGCGTTAGAAAAATCTGATTGCGCCTGACCTACAAGTTGTTCTAGGGAATTCATGCGGTTTTCCCGCTCCAAAAAAAGAAGCCGAAAATGAAACGGGGCACAGGTAACATACCTCTGCCCCGCTAATTATTGCAGCATCACAAACGTGATATCTGCACCTCGCAACAATTATGCAGCGAGGTTGGCTTTCACTTGATTGACGATAGAAGCAAATGCTGCCTTGTCCATTACAGCCATATCAGCCAGCACCTTACGATCCAACTCTATCGATGCTTTTTTAAGACCGTTCATGAATACACTGTATGTAACGCCGTGTTCGCGAGATGCCGCATTGATACGTGCAATCCACAATGCGCGAAAAACGCGTTTTTTGTTGCGCCGATCACGATATGCATATTGCCCAGCCTTCATGACAGCTTGCTTGGCTACACGATAGACTTTGCTACGACGACCACGATAGCCTTTGGCTTGATCGAGGACTTTTTTATGACGGGCCCGTGCTGTAACCCCGCGTTTTACTCTAGGCATAATAACTCCTTAAATTGAGTGTGAGGTTAAGCATTCGGCATCATGCGCATAACCGAAACCACGTCATGAGCATGAACATTTGTAACTCCGCGCAATTGGCGCTTAACTTTTGTGGTCTTTTTGGTCAGGATATGACGCTTGAATGCATGACCGCACTTAACCGTTCCACCTGGACGCACACGAAAGCGCTTCTTCGCGGAACTCTTCGTTTTCATTTTAGGCATTACTACATCTGTCCTTTGGACAGCTCCGTTTTTAACATGATTGCAGGTGGCAACAATTTCGTTACGCTTTGATGCCTACTCTCACTTGTTTTGCTGCAAACTTAGGTTCGCAGCTTCCATCTCAGGCACTTAAAAAGAGCCTGCAGAAACTTATTTTTTCTTCTTTGGCGAAAGCACCATAATCATCTGGCGCCCTTCCATTTTAGGAAACTGCTCAACCTGACCATATGGCTCCAAGTCAGCTTTTAAGCGCTCCAACATACGAAAACCAATGTCTTGATGCGCCATTTCACGCCCACGAAAACGCAAAGTAATCTTCGTCTTATCGCCATCATCCAGAAATTTGATAAGATTTTTCAGCTTGATGTTGTAATCGCCGTCATCCGTACCGGGCCGAAACTTCACCTCTTTGATCAGAATAATCTTTTGCTTTAGCTTTGCTTCGTGAGCCTTTTTCTGCTCCTGATATTTGAACTTACCATAATCCATCAGGCGACATACAGGCGGTTGGGCAGTAGGCGCAATCTCTACCAAATCCACATTTGCCTCTTCAGCCATACGAAATGCTTCAGCCAAAGTGACGATGCCAATTGGCTCGTTTTCGACCCCACTTAAACGCACTTCAGGTGCGGAAATCTCGCCATTTATGCGATGCGACTTATCAGTAGCTATTGCAGTTTCCTTTAAATATCAAATAATTTGGCATTGCAACTACGCACAAGGTGGCAATTTAGGCCTTTGAATCAACCACAATGTTCAATCGCCCTACCAACTCATCAATTGACATTACACCTAGGTCGACATTCCCGCGCGCGCGCACAGCCACTGTATTGCCATCACGCTCTTTGTCACCAACAACAATGATGTACGGCACTTTCTGAACAGAATGCTCGCGTATTTTATATGTAATTTTCTCATTACGCAAATCAGCCCGCACCCTAAAGCCTTGTTTCTTCAGGTCTTGCACCACAATCTGCGCATATTCAGCTTGCGCATCGGAGATGTTAAGAACAACCACCTGCTGGGGTGCCAGCCACAATGGCAGAGCACCAGCATGATTTTCTATCAACATTCCTATGAAACGCTCAAATGAACCCAGGATCGCCCGATGCAACATAACAGGTATTTTGCGGGTATTATCCTCAGCCACATATTCAGCACCCAATCGAACAGGCATGGAAAAATCAACTTGCATCGTTCCGCATTGCCAAGGCCGACCAATGGCATCTTTCAATGTATATTCAATCTTGGGGCCGTAAAATGCACCTTCTCCAGGCGAGATTTCATACTTGCAGCCTGAACGCTCAAGAGATTCAATCAACGCATTTTCAGCCTTATCCCACGAATCATCTGCACCAACACGCTTTTCAGGCCTTGTTGCAACTTTATAAATTATTTCCTTGAATCCAAAGTCGGCGTACACCTTTTGCAATAGAGCAGTGTAAGCAACGCACTCATCCAATATCTGATCGTCCGTACAAAAAATATGCCCATCATCCTGGGTGAATCCACGTACACGCATCATGCCGTGCAATGAGCCAGATGGCTCATTGCGGTGGCATTGGCCAAATTCGCCATAACGCAAAGGCAAATCTCGATAAGAGCGCAAGTCAGATCGAAATATCTGCACATGCCCAGGACAATTCATTGGCTTTAATGCGTATGAGCGATTTTCCGACTCAGTGGTAAACATGTTTTCTTTATAGTTATCCCAATGCCCAGACTTTTCCCACAAACTACGATCTAGAATTTGTGGCGCCTTAACCTCCTGATAGCCATTATCCTGGTACACCTTGCGCATATACTGTTCAACTTGCTGCCACACAGTCCAACCCTTCGGATGCCAAAAGATCAGCCCCGGAGCTTCTTCTTGAAAATGAAATAAGTCGAGTGCACGGCCTAATTTGCGGTGGTCGCGTTTTTCAGCCTCTTCAAGCATATGCAAATATGCCTCCTGCTCGTCCTTTTTAACCCAGGCAGTCCCGTAGATACGTTGCAGCATCTCGTTCTTGGAATCCCCACGCCAGTAAGCACCAGCAAGTTTCATTAATTTGAAAACTTTCAGTTTACCGGTAGACGGCACATGCGGCCCGCGGCACAAATCCGTAAAATCACCCTCCGTGTACAGCGACACATCCTGATCTTGCGGAATTGACTCAATGATTTCAGCTTTATACGACTCCCCTATCGACTTAAAATAAGCAACTGCATCATCACGAGGTAGAACCTTGCGAGTAACCGGCTCATCTTTTTTGGTCAACTCGACCATTTTCTTTTCAATTACGGCTAAGTCTTCAGGGGTAAATGGCCGCTTATATGAAAAATCGTAGAAAAACCCGTTTTCGATTACAGGTCCTATAGTTACCTGCGCATCCGGAAATAATTCTTTCACTGCATGCGCTAGCAAATGTGCTGTCGAATGGCGAATAATCTCAAGTGCATCCACATCTTTGTCGGTAACAATAGCCAGATCGACATCATTCGCAATCAGATATGACGTATCCACAAGATGCGCATTAATCTTGCCAGCCAATGCAGATTTGGCAAGCCCGGAACCGATGCTTTGAGCAACTTGCGCAACTGTTACAGGGGCGTCGAATTGACGCTGCGAGCCATCGGGAAGTCGGATTGAAATCAATTTACTCTCCAAGTCAGCAAGAAAATAATGCTAACGCTAGACTACTAGATTTATCAAATATAGAAATATGAACGCAAAAAAACGCGGACTAGCCGCGCCTCTTCAATTTCAACTAAGAGAAATCTAAACCTGCCATTTACAAACACTTTAACTGCTTGCAACTTAACAGCAAAAAACTTATCTCGTAGAATACTACCAATTATTCGTTGGTAGGCACGATTGGACTCGAACCAACGACCTCTACCATGTCAAGGTAGCGCTCTAACCAGCTGAGCTACGCGCCTAAAAACGAAATTATAGCAGAGCAATTACTCAAACCACCAATCGTTCTTAAAATTTCTTTGGATACATACTTTAGTAAAGTTCAACAACCCGGAACTCCAGGTGATTCAAATCCGCCGGTATCCAACGCAATAGGCAAAAAAAAATCCAACCACAACAATGATTGGATTTTTTAAATATACTGGTTGCGGGGGCAGGATTTGAACCTACGACCTTCGGGTTATGAGCCCGACGAGCTGCCAGACTGCTCCACCCCGCGTCTGATTTAAGAATTATACGTCCAATTTCGCAACAAAGCAATTCCAAGTGCACAATGTTAGACTTAAACGCAGAATTAGAATTGTTGCATATGCACTTTTTTGTGATGACGCGACGGAATTGCACATCCCCATTTTTGGGAAGCCCCAAGTAAATATACTAACGCCTCTTAACACTATGAAATTCTGCTCTGTTTGCGCTCATCCTGTCGCCCTTACCATTCCTCCTGACGATAACCGCCCGCGCTTTGTATGCGCGCAATGCGGAACGATCCACTATCAAAATCCAAAGATGGTGGTTGGCTCGATTCCTGCGTGGGAAAAGGAGGGCGAAACATGTGTACTACTTTGCAGGCGCGCTATTGAGCCTCGCCTTGGATTTTGGACTTTGCCAGCCGGCTTCATGGAAAACGATGAAACGACTGCCGATGCCGCTTTGCGTGAAACGCATGAAGAAGCCGGAGCGAACATTGCACTGCATGGTTTATTCTCTTTGCTCAATGTGCGCCATGTACATCAGGTGCATATGTTCTATCGTGCAACACTGCTGGATCTAAATTATCTTGCCGGGCCAGAAAGCCTGGAAGTTCGAATTTTTTCCGAATCACAAATACCGTGGAACGAAATTGCATTCCCCACCGTTGCCCATACATTAAAGTTCTTTTTTGAGGATTCCAAAAAAATCAAGGAAGGCGGCGAATATGACTTTCATGCTTATGATATCGACAAGCCGATGCTAAAATAGCAATTCTCAAGAAATTATAGCCTCGAAAATTTGGTCAATTTGCTACTCAATTTCATCTGTCACCTTGCCGATTACAAACATTCATTGCGCAAAATCAGCTCTTTACTGCAAAAAGGTTACACTACCTGATATTTAATCTAAACAATTAAAGTGTAGTGGGCAGTTTTGATTGGCTCATAAATTTGCAACAACTAACCAACAAGGCAAGCCATGCTTTATCAACTTCACGAAATGCGACGTGCTTTCATGGGCCCACTTACGCAGTGGGCGGAAGCCACTTCCAAGCTCTTGTCAAATCCTATTTCGCCGTTGGCGCATACGCCATTCTCTCAGCGTATTGCTGCCGGATACGAACTCATGTTTCGCATCGGCAAAGACTACAAGAAACCACAATTTGAACTTACTCCAGTAACAATCAATAATAAGTCTGTCAACATTCTTGAAGAGATTACGCAAAAGAAATCTTTTTGCAATCTTATACATTTCAAAAAAGATTTGAGTGACAAGGAAATCGCGGCATTAAAACAACCAAAAGTGCTTTTGGTGGCTCCGCTATCAGGACATCACGCCACTTTGCTGCGCGACACCGCACAAAAACTATCAGAAGAACATGATGTCTACATCACCGACTGGATCGATGCGCGCATGGTGCCGCTCTCCGAAGGTTCTTTTCATCTGCATGACTATATTTATTATATTCAGGAATTCATCCGGCTCTTGAGTCCAAACTTGCATGTAATTTCAGTCTGTCAACCCACGGTACCTGTGCTTGCAGCTATTTCGTTAATGGCAACTGAAAATGATCCCTTACTACCCAAAAGCATGACCATGATGGGAGGACCGATAGACGCCCGAAAATCTCCGACCAGCGTCAACAATCTGGCAACTGAAAAGAAATATTCCTGGTTTGAAAATACGGTAATCCACAGCGTCCCACAAAATTATCCAGGCGCAGGGCGTAAAGTTTATCCGGGATTTTTGCAACATGCGGGATTTATCGCCATGAATCCGGAACGACACGCGCAAAGCCACCGGGATTTTTATATGGATCTCGTAAAAGGCGACGACAGCTCAACTGAAAGCCATCGAAAATTCTACGATGAATACAATGCTGTGCTGGATATGCCTGCAGAGTATTACCTCGATACCATCAAAACTGTTTTCCAGGATTTCAGCTTGCCGCTGGGAACGTGGGAAGTTGAAGGAAAATTGGTACGACCACAAGACATCAAAACAGTTGCCTTGTTCACGGTCGAAGGCGAGTTGGACGACATCTCTGGCGCGGGTCAGACTGAAGCAACGCAACAATTATGCAGCGGTCTCCCGCAAGAGTTGCGGCAAGAGTTCATAGCTCCAGATTGCGGTCATTTCGGGATATTCTCTGGTCGCCGCTGGCGTGAAATGGTTTACCCAAAAATTGCCGAATTCATTAAAGCACATCCCTGATATTGCAATTGGATAACTAGCAGTACAGTTTAGTGAACCAGAAAAGCCGTTTCCCCCTTAAAAATGGAAACGGCTTTTTATTTGAAGCGGCAGAAGTTTGCCCGATAATGTCGTTTTATGCTGACGAAACCTGCCGTGTCAAAACTTTCCTCCTCCATATCACTCGCGGATCGAATCGAAGATATCCTGCCGCAAACCCAATGTACGAAATGCGGCTATCCCGCCTGTCGTCCTTATGCAGAAGCGATTGCCTGCGGCACAGCCGATATCAACCAATGTCCACCGGGGGGTGCCGAGGGTGTTCGCCGGTTGGCGCAGTTGCTCGGCACACCGGCAATCCCGCTCAATCCGGCCAACGGTGTGGAGCGGGCGCGCCCGGTTGCAGTAATTGACGAGGCGCTGTGCATCGGCTGCACTTTATGTATTCAGGCGTGCCCGGTGGATGCCATCGTCGGAGCGGCCAAACAGATGCATACCGTATTGCCGGACCAATGCACCGGCTGCGATTTGTGCGTTGCGCCCTGCCCGGTCGATTGCATCGCGATGATCAACGTCACCGGCAATCGCACCGGCTGGAATGCTTGGTCACAGCAACAGGCCGATGCGGCCCGGGCGCATCATACCTTCAGAACCGAGCGCTTGCGACGCGAAAAGGCAGAGAACGAGGCCCGGCTCGCGGCCAAGGCGGATGTAAAACTAAAAAGCGTGGAAGCCGAATTTACTGTCACAGAACAGGAAAAGGCCGAACAAGCCAGAAAGAAGGCGATCATTCAGGCCGCCATTGCACGTGCGCAAAAGAAAAAACAAGAAATGGCTGCAGAAAATTCCGATACCGCTCCTCCAGCTATGCCTAAACAAGATTGATGAACACACTAAAACGTCGTGAAATTTTCACCCGCTTTCGTAATGCCAACCCGCATCCGACCACGGAACTGGAATACAG
>JBDSCZ010000227.1:0-4073 GCA_039920865.1 Burkholderiaceae bacterium | reverse complement strand
CGTTCAAAAAAACCCGTCGTCCCCGCGAAAGCGGGGATCCATACACCGGTGATTCAGCGTGCGATGTATGGTTTCCCGCCTTCGCGGGAATGACAATATTGTGAATTCCGCTCTTAGTCTGAGGTTGCTCGCTAATCAAGTAAAAACAAGGAGTATCACTATTTTTAGTGAATTTCACGCATATATTAATTGCGTAATGTAAATATACTGTTGATTTTTGAAATGTGCTGGCGATAGCGTAACCGCAGCACGATTTGGCAGGATATTTCGCGTTAGAGGGATTTTCCGGCATGGCCGCGCAGCATAAAAAACGCCCCGTATGCTTATGCGGGGCGTTTTTTTCAATGCTGCAACTACCAGCTTAGTGCTAAGTGCTTAGTTCTTAGTTCTTAGTGCTTGACTTGATTGCCGATCACGCCGCCAACTGCTGCGCCACCGACGGTGCCGATTGCGCTGCCGCCAGTCAATACGGCACCAAGGACCGCGCCGCCTCCGGCGCCAACTGCAGTATTTTGATCTTGTCTCGACATACCGGAACAAGCTGTCAATCCAAGCACTACGGCGATCATCGCGGTACGAACTGCCAATTTCTTCATTGTGTTCATGTCATGTACTCCCTTAATTAAGATAATCAAAATAGAATCCTGGCGCCGCGCGCGCCAGCATCTTGATTATTTCAGGCGCATGTCGTTCTTGACTGATTTCACGCCATTGACACCGCGCGCCACGTTCACGGCAGTGGCGATGTCGGTTTGGGATGTCACGAAGCCGCTCAGTTGCACTGCGCCCTTGTAAGTTTCGACGTTGATTTCGGCCACTTTCAATGTTGGCTCTTTGAGGATCGCAGCCTTGACGTTGGTAGTGATCACTGTGTCGTCGATATATTGGCCAGTGGACTCATGTTTTGTCGTCGTTGTGCAACCGACTACAGTAGTTAACATCAGTGCGGCGATCAGAGTCGATACAATTTTAAGATTTTTCATTTGGTTATTCCTGGGTTGGTGATTAAAGTGCCTATCCATGCGCCCTTTCGCTGCAAAATGCAGAGGGGGGCGATCTTGCTTGCGGTGTTGCAACTTGTTAATACTGTGACTGTTGTGAATCCTGTTTTGCGACATTGGCTGCGTATGCGATACTGAGTTGCTGCAAAGCCATGAGGCAAGATTAAGGGTTTAGTGCATTCAGGTCTGTGCGCCAACGCACACAGCAATGCCGGTGCCAGCGAGTCAGTGCATTGATGCAAGGTGTATGCTTTTTGGGTGGTTAATACACCCGCATCCACACTTGGCGCGCCTATTCATTGTTTCTTTATAAAGTTCACATATTTATGTGTGCTAACACACAGACAAATGGTGTGTAAAGCAGCACGGGCGCACGGGATAGCATGCTATTGTGTCGGGCGCAAAATTTTTTTGCGCGTCTTGTTATACCCTCTGGTTAATGACTGGAAGCAGGAACCCTGATATGCCCAGTATCCATGACCCAAACCAAAATTATCTTCTCGCGGCTTTGCTTGACGCTGAATTCGATCGTCTTGCGCCGCATCTTGAACTGATTCCGATGCTGCTCGGCGATGTACTCTACGAGTCCGGCGGCGTGCTGCAGTACGTCTATTTTCCAACCACATCGATTGTTTCGCTGCACTATCTGCTGGAGAACGGCGGCTCGTCTGAAATTGCCGGTGTTGGCAATGAGGGCATATTAGGGATTTCTCTTTTCATGGGCGGTGACACCACCCCCAGTCGCGCGGTGGTGCAGACCGGCGGCTACGGCTATCGTCTGAAGTCCCAGATATTGATGGAGGAATTCAACCGCGCCGGACCGGTGCTGCGTTTGTTACTGCGCTATACCCAGGCACTGATCACGCAAATGTCGCAGACTGCCGTGTGCAATCGTCACCATTCGGTCGAGCAGCAATTGTGCCGCTGGCTGCTGCTGACGCTGGATCGCTTGCCCTCGAATGAATTGACGATGACCCAGGAGCTGATCGCCAATATGCTGGGTGTACGGCGCGAAGGCGTGACCGAGGCGGCCGGAAAATTACAAGGCTACGGTTTTATCAGTTATCGACGCGGTCACATTACCGTGTTGGATCGGGCCGGTTTGGAGGGTAATGTTTGCGAATGTTATGGCGTCGTCAAGAAGGAGGTCTCTCGCTTGTTGTCGGATGTGCGGCAGCGCTAAGGCCAGCAGGGCAGGTGATGTCGGCGCTTGTGGCGCGAGATATCATGTTGTCGATATGCAAGTCAGCCGCTCTTTGTAACGAAATTGCAATTTAATCAATGTCTAACATTATGCACAAAATGATAAATCCGCCGGTCAAGCAAGATGTGCAGCAGTCATTGCTAAAGGCTGGAGCGTTGCAGGATGCTATTTTCAACAGTGCCAATTTTTCCTGTATTGCCACCGATGCTCAGGGCGTGATTCAAATTTTTAACGTCGGCGCCGAACGCATGCTCGGTTACCAGGCGGCAGATGTAGTGGACCAGATCACGCCGGCGGGTATTTCGGATGCGGCAGAATTGATTGCACGGGCAGCAGCACTCAGCCGGGACTGGGATGCCCCGATCACGCCGGGTTTTGAGGCGATGGTGTACAAGGCATCACGCGGCATCGAAGATATTTATGAACTGACCTATATCCGCAAGGATGGCAGCCGCTTTCCGGCGATCGTGTCCGTCACTGCGCTGCGTGATGTGGAAGAAAATGTGATCGGCTATCTGTTGATCGGCACCGATAACACTGCCCGCAAGCAGGTCGAGGCGGAGCAGGCGCTGCTCGACCAGCGTTTGCGCGATCAACAGTTCTACACCCGCTCTTTGATCGAATCGAATATCGACGCAATCATGACGACCGATCCCCGCGGCATCATCAGCGACGTCAATCAGCAGATGGAGCAGCTTACCGGCTGCACGCGTGATGAATTGATCGGGGCGCCGTTCAAAAGCTATTTCACCGACCCGGAGAAGGCAGAGGCGGCCATCACGCGTACGCTGCGCGAAGGCAAGGTGACCAATTATGAGTTGACCGCGCACGCCAGGGACGGCAAGGAGACGGTGGTTTCGTACAACGCGACCACCTTTTATGACCGTGAACGCACCTTGCAAGGCGTATTCGCTGCGGCTCGCGACATCACAGAACGCAAGCAATTCGAACATGCGCTGCAAGAAAATAACATCGAACTGGAGTCCGCGAAGGCTGCTGCGGAAAAAGCCAACTTGGCGAAGTCGGAATTCTTGTCCAGCATGAGTCATGAATTGCGCACGCCACTCAATGCTGTACTTGGATTCGCGCAATTAATGGAATCCGAGACGCCGCCGCCATCACCGACGCAGAAACTGTCGATCGAGCAGATTTTGCAAGCCGGCTGGTATCTGCTGCGTCTGATTAATGAAATTCTCGATCTGGCGATGATCGAATCGGGCAAGGTGTCGATGTCGCATGAATCCTTGTCGCTGACCGAGGTGCTACAAGATTGTCAGGCAATGATAGAACCGCAGGCGCACAAGCGCGGAATACGGATGATATTCCCGCGCTTTGATAATCTGCACTATGTCCATGCCGATCGGACCCGGGTCAAGCAAGTGCTGATCAACCTGCTGTCGAATGCGATCAAATACAATCGGGATGGCGGCACGGTCACTGTCGAATGTGCGATAAATGATGAAAAGCGGCTGCGCGTCAGCGTCAAGGATACCGGAGCCGGCCTGGCACCGGAACAGCTGGCACAATTGTTCCAGCCGTTCAACCGGCTTGGACAAGAGAGCAGCTCCGAAGAAGGCACCGGCATCGGCCTGGTCGTCACCAAGCAACTGGTGGAATTGATGGGGGGCGTCATCGGCGTCGAAAGCAGTGTCGATGTAGGCAGCGTGTTTTGGTTCGAATTGGCCGCATCGAGCGCACCGGAACTGGTATTTGGCAGCGGCGGCGAGATCAACCCGGATATGCATGCAGCGGAGCCCGGCTCGCCATTTCAGCGCACGCTGCTGTACGTCGAGGACAACCCGGCAAACCTGGCCCTGGTCGAGCAATTGATAGCGCGTCGCAGCGACTTAATCATGTTGTCGGCTACT
>JBDSCZ010000226.1:0-5773 GCA_039920865.1 Burkholderiaceae bacterium | reverse complement strand
TGCAGGTATTCGACCCCGGTCGAAATAGTTTTCGGCTGCGCTGGCGCTGCCTGCGTCGGCGCTGCCTGCGTCGGCGGAGCCGGAGCCGCAGCAGGTGCGCTGGCTTGCGCCATCGATGGCGCGTCCGGCGCGGCAGCAGGCTGCGCAGGCAACGCCAGCGCGCTGATGGCATGCGGCGCGGGCGCTGCCACCGGCATCGGCGTCAATGCCGATTCCGTTTTGCGCGGCGTCGGTGTCTTGTGGGCCTTGCGCGGCTTGGGTGGCGCAACTTGCGGCGCCGGCGCACTGGCGACGGTCGGCCGTTCGGGCGTGATGAAGTTGGCGAACAATGTTTTCGGGCCGGTCGGCACCGCTGCTAGCGGCATACCGCTGCGCAGCGCGAAAAACAGGCCGGCATGCAGCAGCACGATGGCGCCCAGCGGCCCGATCCGGTTCTGTTGCCAATGTGCCGCTCCGCTTGCGTACGGTGTTGCCGCCATCTTCAAGCTGCCTGTGTGCGGCGCGGAAATGCGGCCGAGGTTGCCCGCATCGCGCCAGTCTGTTCGGTGTTCTCGTTCAGATGATTTTTGAGGACGGTTTTCGCGCAGCTTTTGCATTTGCCGCAGCACGTGCCAATGCCGAGATCGTCGCGCAGGGACGCCATGGTAGTCAAACCCAAATCCGCCGCCTGGCGGATTTCCTTGTCGGAGATATTGTTGCAAACACAGACAATCATCAAAATTCCTTGTTATGGCCAGGCGTGTAAAGGACGCCGATTTGTCAGGCGAAGCGTGTGCCGTGCATGAGTTTATTTAATAACCTAAATTTTTCCGGTTGCGGCATGGTGCGCTCGACTACGCCTTCCCATTGCTCGGTCAATTGCAAACAAGTTGCGCGCAGAACCGGCGCCAGACCGGGCGCTACCGCCAGTGCTTTCAAATGGCGCTCGATCACCGCAGCCAATTTGACGCAACCGCCGCCGGTGGTGTAGTGCGACATCAAATGCAGCGTTGCGCACACCAGCAGATCCGGTTGTGCAGAGGCGTCGCCGGGTGCAAATAAGGCACTATCCATATTGTCGATGACCATCAAGCTCTCCTTGTGTGGGTGGTTTGGCTTGCTGCCGACAAAGCGGCTGGCTGGCTGTGTGGAATCAGGCATTCAAGATCAGCTTGTTGTGTTGCGTCAGCCGCAACCGGTAAATGCGTCCCTCGTGATCTATTTCGACTTCGCGACCGTGCTGGAATAATTCGCGGCTGCTGATGCGCACTACCGTATTGCCCGCACTAACATTGGCGCCGGTAGCGGTATTGTTGCCGCCAAGCTCAAAATCCGAAGGGGTAACTGCACTCATCAAGCTCTTTCTTTAAATGCGAACTATTCTCATTTGTATTATTGAAGATTTCGCAAATGTTTGCAAGCGATTTTCGCGACAGAATGTGATTGCTTGCCGCGGCAGCAATTTTTCGGGAGGAGGGGGTGCGCAGTCAGTTGCGAGCCGAACTGCGTGTAATCGGTGCGGGGTGTGGTGTGAAAGGCAGCAAGGCCGGTACCGGCCTTGCATGCAGTGCGGAAATTGTTTGTTGTGTATCGGTCAACCGGTCAGTCCGGCGCCGCTGTCGGAGTGCTCGATGATGCCGCCGCCGAGACAGATATCGCCGTCGTACAAAACTGCGGATTGTCCTGGCGTGACCGCCCATTGCGGCTGTGCGAACTCTAGCGAGAACGCATCGGCAGATATACTCTCAAGAGCGCAGTTCATATCCGCTTGTCGATAGCGGGTCTTGGCGCAATACTGCCCAGGTTCTGGCGCTTTACCGGAAATCCAGTTGCTCTGGCGGGCTTCCAGGCGAGCCGACAGCAGCCACCGATGGTCGTGGCCCTGGACCACATACAAGGTGTTGTTTTCGATATCCTTGTGCGCCACGTACCAGGCGTCGCTACTGCCGTCGGCGTTCTGCCGCGACTTGATGCCGCCGATGCCGATGCCCTTGCGCTGGCCCAGCGTGTAGAAGCTGAGGCCGACGTGCTCGCCCACCACTTCACCGTCCGGCGTCTTCATCGGGCCGTGTTGATACGACAGGTAGCGGTTCAGGAATTCACGGAACGGGCGTTCGCCGATGAAGCAGATGCCGGTGGAATCCTTTTTTTTCGCGTTCGGCAAGCCGATTTTTTCAGCGATCTGGCGCACTTCGGTCTTCTGGATCTCGCCCAGCGGAAACAGGGTATTGGCCAGTTGCACCTGATTCAAGCGGTGCAGAAAGTAGCTCTGGTCCTTGCTGGCGTCCAGCGCCTTGCGCAGCTGGAAGCTGCCGGCATGTTCGCGCACGCGGGCGTAGTGGCCGGTGGCAATATAGTCGGCACCGAGCCGCATTGCATGATCGAGGAATGCCTTGAACTTGATTTCGGCGTTGCACAGCACGTCCGGATTCGGCGTGCGGCCGGCCTGGTATTCGCGCAGGAACTCGGCAAATACCCGATCCTTGTACTCGGCGGCGAAGTTGACCGCCTCGATATCGACTCCGATCACGTCGGCCACGCTGACTGCATCGATCCAGTCCTCGCGGGTCGAGCAGTATTCGGAATCGTCATCGTCTTCCCAGTTTTTCATGAACAGCCCGATGACTTCATATCCTTGTTCTTTCAGCAGCCAGGCGGAAACCGAGGAGTCGACCCCGCCCGACATGCCGATCACGACTTTTTTTCTAGTCATTCGGCACCTCGAAGATCGATTCGTGGGTCTGCAGCAGCGACATCGGTGCCCGCACCCCAGCCAGATAATCATCGATGCAGCGCAGCACCAGCGGGCTGCGGTGAGTAGTCTGGCACGCCAGAATTTCGTCGTATGTCATCCACAACGCGCGCAGGATGCCGGTATCAAGCGCCTGCTGGTGCTGTTGACCGATCACGCCGGTAAATGTGAAGCGCAGGTAGGTTACATCGCGCTTGGTACGCGCCGATACATAACGCGACATATACATGCCGATCAGCGCGGTGGGTGTGAAATCGTGCGCGGTTTCTTCCAGCGTCTCGCGCACCACAGCCTGTTGCAGCGATTCGAGCGGGTCCAGATGGCCGGCCGGCTGGTTGAAGCGAACGCCGTCGCTGGTTTCTTCTTCCACCAGCAAAAAGTGGCCCTGCCGTTCGATCACAGCCGCGACTGTGACGGAGGGTTTCCAGATGTGCGTCATAGTTTTCCTTGAGTGTGCGGGCATTTTACCGTGTGGGCCACGCTTTCCGTTCGGTTGCGGTTTCAAGCCGTCTGGTGCGGCCGCTGCTGAATGCATAAGGTTAGATCAAGTTAATATAAGCAATCTTGCCCTGAAACAAATAGAATTCGACCCGCTGCTCTATTATTCTCGTGTAAGATTTCCGTAAGAATTAAAAAACCCATGGAGGAAACATGAAAATCGGCATCCCCGCCGAAACGCGCGCGGGAGAGACTCGCGTTGCCGCTACGCCGGAAACAGTAAAAAAATTGGTGGCCGCAAAGCATCAGGTCATTGTGCAATCGGGTGCTGGCGTCACAGCCAGCGTAATTGATGCTGCCTATCAGGCAGCCGGTGCCGAAATCGGCACTGCAGCCGACGCCTTCGGCTGCGAACTGCTGCTCAAGGTGCGCGCACCCTCGGCAGAAGAGCGTGCGCTGATCAAATCGGGCACGGTCGTGGTCGGCATGCTGAACCCGTTCGATGCCGAGAATATCGCCGCGATGGCGGCCCACGGGCTGACCGCCTTTGCGCTTGAAGCCGCGCCGCGCATCACGCGCGCGCAATCGATGGACGTGCTGTCTTCGCAAGCCAACATCGCCGGCTACAAGGCAGTGTTGCTGGCTGCCAATACCTATGGGCGTTTCATGCCGATGCTGATGACCGCTGCCGGCACCGTCAAAGCAGCGCGCGTGCTGATCATGGGCGTCGGCGTAGCCGGCTTGCAGGCGATCGCCACCGCCAAGCGGCTTGGTGCGGTGATCGAAGCGTCCGATGTGCGCCCGCCAGTCAAGGAGCAGGTCGAGTCGCTCGGCGCCAAGTTTCTGGATGTGCCCTTCATTACCGATGAAGAGCGCGAAATCGCCCAGGGCGTTGGCGGCTACGCGCGTACCATGCCGCCCGATTGGATGCGGCGTCAGGCCGAACTGGTGCATGAACGCGCCAAGCAGGCCGATATCATCATCACCACCGCGCTGATCCCGGGCCGCAAGGCGCCGATCCTGATTTCAGAGGAAACCGTCAAGGCGATGAAACCGGGTTCGGTGATCGTCGACATGGCGGCCGAGCAGGGCGGCAACTGCCCGCTCTCGGTGTCGGGCAAGATCATCAATCAGTACGGCGTCCACATCATCGGTGACTCCAATCTGGCCGCGCAGGTCCCGGCCGATGCCTCGGCCTTGTACTCGCGCAATGTGCTCGATTTTCTCAAGCTGATCATCGATGCCGACGCCAATCTGACGATCAACCGCGAAGACGAAATCGTCGCCGCGACGCTGCTATGTACCGGCGGCGAGATCGTTAAAAAATAATAAACTTATCGAAGCTAATGTAGCTAATGTAGCTAAAAAGCGCTCAATCACCGCTTTTAGAATAATCAGGGGGTTTCATGGAAGTCAGTCACACCATCACCAATCTCATCATCTTCGTGCTGGCGATCTACGTCGGTTATCACGTGGTCTGGACCGTCACGCCGGCGCTGCATACGCCGTTGATGGCGGTCACCAATGCCATTTCCGCCATCATCATCGTCGGCGCGATGCTGGCCGCCGGCCTCACCGAAGGTCTGGTTGGCCAATTCATGGGCACGCTGGCGGTGGCACTGGCCGCAGTCAATGTGTTCGGCGGTTTTCTGGTAACCCAGCGCATGCTGGCAATGTTCAAGAAAAAAGAGCCTAAAGCACGCCGGGACAGCACAACGGAGGCCAAATCATGAGCATGAATCTGGTTACTCTGCTGTATCTGATCGCCTCGGTCAGTTTCATCCAGGCGCTCAAGGGACTGTCGCATCCATCGACTGCGCGGCGCGGTAATGCGTTCGGCATGATCGGCATGGCGATTGCGGTTGCCACCACGATCGCGCTGATCATCAAGCTTAAAAGTGAGGCCACCAGTGGCGGCATCGGTTACGGCCTGGTCATTCTCGGGGTGGTGGTTGGCGGCTCGATCGGTGCGATTCTGGCCAAACGGGTCGAAATGACCAAGATGCCGGAACTGGTCGCAGCGATGCACTCGCTGATCGGTCTGGCGGCCGTCTGTATCGCGGTGGCTGTGGTGTCGGAGCCGTTCCCGTTCAACATTGTTGCTGAAAAGGGAATAGCGATTCCGTTCGGCAACCGCCTGGAACTGTTCATCGGCACCTTCGTCGGCGCAATCACCTTCTCCGGTTCGGTCATCGCGTTCGGTAAATTGTCTGGAAGATACAAATTCCGCCTGTTCCAGGGCGCGCCGGTCAGTTTCAAGGGCCAGCATTTCCTGAACCTGATCCTGGCCATTGCGATGCTGGCGCTGGGATTGATCTTCTGCTTCGCGCCGGGCACCGAGCCTAACTGGCTGCCGTTCATCCTGATGGCGCTGATCGCATTCGCACTTGGCGTGCTGATCATCATCCCGATCGGCGGCGCCGACATGCCGGTGGTAGTGTCGATGCTCAACAGCTATTCCGGCTGGGCCGCGGCTGGGATCGGTTTCTCGCTGAACAATCCGATGCTGATCATCGCCGGTTCGCTGGTCGGGTCTTCCGGCGCGATCCTGTCCTACATCATGTGCAAGGCGATGAACCGCTCGTTCTTCAACGTGATTCTGGG
>JBDSCZ010000225.1:0-3369 GCA_039920865.1 Burkholderiaceae bacterium | reverse complement strand
CCCATGGTGCTGAAGGACCGGGAAAAACGGCGATGGGGCGGAAGAGATCCGGAACTGGTCCAGGTGCGGGATGCCGTCCTTTACATCCTTTCGATCACCAGCGGCATGCGCAATGAAGAGGCGATCGGCGTCGAGGCCGGCAACTGGCGCAAGGAAGTGAAGGATGGCGTCGAATACCATTGGGTAGCCACGGTCGAGCACAAGACGCTCAAGGGCAAGGTGGAATATCTGGTGCCGTCATTGACGATCGCCGCTCTGGAAGTCCTGTGCGAATACGCGAAACCGCTGCAGGCAAGGCTTGCTGCCGAAATCAAGCTGCTAGCGGCGGGTTCGACTGACATGCCGGAACGAGAGCGCCTGATCCGTCTTAAAAAGGCAAAACGCGACTCGAAAAAGCTATTCCTGTGCGTTTCAGGGGGAGCTGAAGGCCGGATCGACGCACTGTCCGGCGCGGGCTCCGGCAAGGGCTTTCGGCGGCTGGCAGTGGCCGCCGGCGTCGACTGGGTCTTGCTTCCCCATCAATGCCGCCGGACGTACGCCCGCACAATCGTCGAGTCAAGGATGGGGCGTGCTTCGCTCGTCTTCCTGAAGTGGCAGTTCAAGCACTCCAGCATGAGCATGACCCAGCTCTACGCGTCGAACCCTTTGCAGGACGCCGCCATATTCGACGAAATCCTCCAGGAGATGACCTATTTCAAGATGGACCTGATTGAGTCCTGGCTGGAGGACCGGCCGCTCGCCGGCGGTGCCGGCCACCAGATATCGCGGATGCGCGCCATCCCGATCAATAACCGCTCCGAGCTGCTGGCCCAGACGGCCGCGCAGGTGCATATCCGGGCAACCGGACACGGTTGGTGCCTTGCCGAAGAAAAAGGATGCGGCGGCGCAGGGCTGTACGAGGCGACCAGGTGCGGCAACTGCAAGAGCAGCGTGATTGACGATTCATTCCTGTCCACCTGGCGCGGCATCTACGAACAGCAGCAAGAGCTGCTGACGATCGCCGATGCGGGCCCGGCAGTGCAGCAACGAGCCGAGAACGAGCTTCGGATCGCCAGCCAGGTCATGAAGGATCTGGGCGTCATACCGTCCGAAACACCACCAGCGCAGGGAGCACAGACATGAAGGCGGAAATGCCGACGAAAACGAAGCGGGCTGAGGACAATACCAAAGCGAAGAGACGCAAGAGCACGGCCAGCCTGATTCAGCAGGCCATTCTGCATCTCCAGGCCGAGAACGCGAAGGTCACGATATCGGCTGTCGCAAAGGCGGCCAACATCACGCCGGCGCTGATTCATAACACCTACCCTGACCTGGCGGAACAGATACGTGGAATCAACGGCAAAGCGACCCGCGCGCAGCGCGATGTGAAACACGTTTCGCTCGTCAAGGAACGGGAGGCAAACCGTGCCTTGCGCACCGAAAACGCCAACCTGAAAGAGGACGTGGCAAAGCTGGCGTCGGTGAACCAGAAGCTGCTGGCCGAAATAGTGGTGTTGAAGGGCATGGCCAGCGGCAAGGTGGTCGCGCTGTTGCGCCATCCTGCAGATCAACCTGCAGATGAATCGTAGATGAGAGCGCGGAAATCCTATGTTTGCTCTTATTGATGGAAATAATTTTTACGTGAGTTGCGAACGTGTGTTCCAGCCCAGTCTGATCGGGCGCCCGGTTGTCACACTCAGTAATAACGACGGCTGCGCAATCGCACGCAGTAATGAAGCCAAAGACATCGGGATAAAGATGGGACAACCCTGGTTCGAGTTCCTGCATCTTGAGAAGGAAGCTGGGCTCGTTGTCCTGTCATCGAACTTTGCGCTGTATGGCGACATGAGCAACAGGATGATGAGCATTGCCGCCAATCTTGGGCCAACGCAGGAAATCTACAGTATCGACGAATCCTTCGTCGGCTTGCATGGTGTTGGCGGCGATCTTGCCAAACGCGCGCACGAGACCCAGGCACGGATTCTGAAATGGACTGGCATTCCGTGTGGCGTCGGCATCGGATCAACCAAGACGCGGGCCAAGCTCGCCAATCACATCGCCAAGACTGCCGAACGCAAGCCAGGCAGTTACCCGGTCGAACTGGCCACGGTCTGCCATTTCGAATCGCTCCCGCCGTCGGACGTCGACGCCATTATGGCCGCGACGGATGTCGGTGAGGTATGGGGCGTCGGCAGACAGATCAGCAAGCAGCTCAAGGCTTTGGGTATCTGTTCTGTGCTGGATCTTGCGCGTCTGTCGCCCTCGTTGGTAAGGAAGCGATGGAGCGTCGTGTTGGAGCGAACAGTACGCGAACTGCAGGGGGAGCCATGCATTAGCTTGGATGAAGCGCCACCTCCAAAGCAGCAGATTGCCTGTACACGTAGCTTCGGCCAGCCGATTTCAACGGTGCGGCCGCTTGTGCAGGCGGTAAGTGACTTTGCCAGTCGGGCAGCAGAGAAGCTACGGGAACAGAACAGCGTGGCCGGCGAAGTGCTCGTGTTCGCCCACACCTCGCCGTTTCGTGAAGGCCCGCAATTCTCCCGGCAAACAATGATCAAGATGATGCGGCCGACTGCCGACACCCGCCTCCTGGTCAAGGCGGCGAGTGACGGCATTACCAGCATTTACCGCCCCGGCTACCAGCTCATCAAGGCGGGCGTGATGCTCTTGGATATCATACCGGCGACGGTACGGCAGGGTGAGCTGGATTTCGGCGACGCTGCTTCACCTGGCAAGGCTAATCTGATGGCAGCCTTGGACGCGCTCAACCAGAGGTTTGGCCGCAGCACCGTTGGTATTGCGAGTGCCGGTCTTCCAAAGTCAAATCGGGTATGGAGGATGAAGCAGGAACGCCTGTCGCGGCACTACACGACCAGCTGGACCGGTCTGCCTATTGCGAGGGCGAGCTGACTTGACACAGCCTTGTTTGAAGACGGGCTAGCGCACTGGTACCCACTGAAGACACGGTGAGCCGCGTGCGTATGACGGTGCCCCTCGGTACAAAGTTTGGAGCGTCCGATTTCCGGTGTGGATTCATAACAAAAAGTGCCATTGGACAGCAGTCGGCCAGAAGCGGTCAGGTGATATGTGCGATCGAATGCAATTGGTATAGCGTACTATAGGCCGTTTACATCGTCATCAGTGTTTGGACCATGTCAGTTTCTTCAGTCAAAATGTCGAGGAAGTAGAAAGCAATGACCATCCCTACCACTATGCACGGTGTTTGGCTCATGGGTCACGGTGAACTTGATCAACTTGAGTTTCGCCACGATATTCCTGTGCCTACACCGGGAAGCCGCGATGTACTCATATGTGTCGCTGCAGCTGGGGTTAACAACACGGATGTGAACACTCGAACTGGCTGGTATTCAAAACAGGGAGCTGCCAGCG
>JBDSCZ010000224.1:0-19499 GCA_039920865.1 Burkholderiaceae bacterium | reverse complement strand
CTGGCGGAAGCGGTGAGATTCGAACTCACGAACGGGGTAAACCGTCGCTAGTTTTCAAGACTAGTGCCTTCAACCGCTCGGCCACGCTTCCAGAGCCGAGATTATACCTAAACCTGACCGGTCGATGCAGATTTTTATGCAATCGGGCGCATCATTCGACTCCGAACCGCCGGTCTTCCATCATCATTTTTCGCATTTCCAGCGGCGCTACCGGACGGGAAAAGAAATAGCCCTGTATTTCATCGCAACCTTGATCGCGAAGAAAATCCAGCTGTTCGACGTTTTCAACCCCCTCCGCGATAACCCGATGCTGCAATTGCTTGGCAATGCCGATAATCGCACTGGCAATCGCGCAGTCGTTGGGATCTTCGGGAATGCCCATGATGAATGAGCGATCAATTTTGAGCGAGTGGATAGGGAAGCGCTTCAGATAAGAAAGGCTGGAATAGCCGGTACCGAAATCATCCAGCGAAAGCGTTACCCCCAAAACGGTAATCTCTTCCATGATGGCAATCACGTCGTCGGTGCCGACCATCAGCATGCTCTCGGTAATTTCCAGCTCCAGCCAGGCAGCGCTGATGCCATGCCGGTTCAGCGCTGCTTGTACCCTACCTGGCAAGGACATGGTGAATTCTGCTGCCGATAAATTGATTGCCACGCGCATTACCGTCAAACCGGCCTGATGCCATTGGGCCGCTTGCTGACACGCAGCCTCCAGCACCCACTCGCCGAGTCGCACCACCAGCCTGCTTTCTTCCGCGATCGGAACGAATTCCGACGGAAAAATCAGTCCCATTTCCGGGTGCTGCCAACGCACCAGCGCTTCCGCTCCAACGATACGACCATTTTCAAGGTTGATTTTCGGCTGGTAATGCAGCAGCAATTCATTGTTATCAATTGCACGGCGCAGTCCGGTCTCGATGTGCAGGCGGCTCAAGGCGGTACGATTCATTTCCTGGCTATAGAAAGCGTAACTGCCCTGATCGTATGCCCCGCACTGCTTGGCGCGATACATGGCGATGTCGGCCAGGCGCAACAAGGTTTCCGAATCGTCGCCATCTTGCGGGTAGATGCTGATGCCGATGCTAGCCCCGATGCGCAGCTCATGCGCATCGACCAGATATGGATGCTCCATAGCGTAGAGTAGTTTTTGTGCGACGAAACCGGCGTGGTAATGCTGATTGATATCAAACAGACTCACCACAAACTCATCGCTGCCAAGCCGGGCCACGATATCGTCGTCGCGCAGAGCACCCTTGAGACGCATTGCCACCTGCTGCAACAATTGATCGCCAATTGCATGACCCAGGGTATCGTTAATCGGCTTGAAGCGATTCAGATCGATAAACAGTAAGGCACCATTCGAGCCATTACGATTGGCCAACACGAGTGACTGGTCCACCAGCTTCATGAACAATGTGCGATTGGGCAAGCCGGTCAATGCGTCGTAGTAAGCCAGGTAATGGATTTGTTCCTGCGCCTGCTTGCGCTGCGTGATGTCCATGAAATAGCCAATCAGTCCGACCGACTGCCCCATATTGTCACGCAGCAAAGACAGGGAGAGGCTGGCCCAGAAGATTTCCCCGGATTTTTTGCGGCGGCGCACCTCCATCTCGCGCCCGCCCTGCTGCAGAAAAATGTCTTGCGACAGTCCTTCTTCCTCCTCATTTTCATAGAGGAAAATAATATTGCGACCGATGATTTCAGACGCGACATAGCCGAATAATTCTTCCGCGCCCTTGTTCCAGCTGGTGATGAAGCCGGTCAAATCCATGGTAATGACGGATTCATGGATTTGATCGAGTATTTGCGTTTGCAGCTGCAGCTGTTCGGTCGCTTTTTCGAATTGGCGCGCACAGCGGTCGGCCACCGCACGTGCCTGCAGCAGTCGCGCCGTCAAGCGCGCCAAAGAAGCAAGCCGTATGCGGTCCATGTAATGGTAACCGCCGATGCGTCCGGATACCGCATAGCGGCCGAAGGATGCGCCCCCGTGCAAAATTTCTTCTGCCAGGCCCGATATTTCGGGTGACTTGCCATTGAAATAGCCTCCCTGCGGGCTCTCCAGCAAGATCCGTGCAATGCGCCCCAGGCTTTCATGGAGTGCATCTCCGCACAAACTCAGCACCGCTTCGCACAACTCAGCGGTACAGCCAATATCTTCAGACCCGGGATGAAATGACATGGTCAATCTGTCCGTGAAACCTGGATCGCCCAAGCACATGCATGCACCAGGGCGCGGCAGAAAATTTCTGCGTCAATGCCGCAAGCGTTCAGGCTTTCCTGCAGCAAGGGCAAGTTTCCCGAGCAAGCCTGTTCGGTCAAATCGAGCATCGCTCCGAGGCGGCCGCTGCGCGTTTGGAGCGCATTCAATACATCATCCGGCAGATGCAGCGGTTCGAGAATTTCAGCGAGCGGCGTGCCAAACAGTACGTCCAGCAATGAGAACATGCCGACCATGAAAGCGCGGTCCGCTTCATGCCGGTCGCCACCCATTTTCTGACATAGCGCTTCCATCAGGCCAGCCCGCATCGCCGCTATCGGCAACAGCGGGTTGACGCCGTCGCCTCCCCCCTGATGCGCATACAACAGCAATTGCAGCCAGCGCTGCAATTGACGGCGTCCAAGCACATTGATGGCCTGGCTAAAACTGCCGATCGCGCAGCTACGCGCATAAGTCGCTGTGCTGACCAGCTTGAGTAAATTATAGGAAAGCGCAGGATCCTGCGTCATCAGCCGTTCGAGTTCGCGCGACTCGGCGTCGCGTGCTACCAGGGCCAGCAGATTGAGCAAACGGCTGCGTGACGGCCCTTCGTTGCGCTGCGTGCCGGCGCTCGGATAGAGCGGGTAATTCCCGAGAAACCAGTTGAATCCTGCCGCGCGGCAGGCATCAAAGCAGTTCAGGCTGTTGACGCCGGTGGCCAGATGCGGGCCGGCCAATCTGGTTTGCCAAAACGGAGTTTCGTTTTTATGGATCTGATCGCAGCCGATTGCCAGCGAATGTACGCCTGCCGGTAGTGCGGCATCGGTTATGGGCCAACCGTCGAGCATGATGTGAAAACCTTGTGCCTGCAAATGATCCAGATTTTCCCGGGCATCTGCCGCAGCGCCATTTGCTGCGGGAACCCGGAACACCACCAGCTTGCGTGGTAAATCTGCAATCAGATCCATGTCGACCCGATCCAGGTCAGACGCCTCCAGCACGCATAGAAAGTCACCCAGCGCGTCACCCAAACCGATTTCGTCATAAAGGCGCGTAAATGCCTTTATGTTGTCAGTGCGGTTTTTTTCAAAATTAACAGCAACCCCTACCCACTCGTGACGAACATTCGTCACCATCTGCATCGAAACCAGGGGAAAACTAGGCACGCTTGCTTCAGATAAGATCATATTTTTCTTAAATATTATTCTTAAATATTATTCTTAAATAAACGGTTATTTTCTAAAGCAACAATGCAACGCAGGCGACTCGATGCAAGGTTGTCGATATAACTTTCTGGCCACCATCCAAAATCGGCATCTTTTTCGCATAGCGACAAGAATTCGACCAACTTTAACCAGATTGCATCAATCGATGATTCAAGCCAAACATCGATTCCGTCCGTCAATTCGACAAGAACAATTGCTGTAGATCGTTGAGGAAAGATTGCCCGAGATCGGTCGGCCTGATGATTTGGTGATCGCGATACAGCAAGCCTTTCGACTCCGCCAGGGTCAGCGTTTTTTCGATTGTGTTGAGTGCCAGGCCGGTGCGCTCGGCAAACAAATTGACCTCAAAGCCTTGGTTGAGGCGCAGTGCGTTGAGCATGAACTCAAACGGCAAATCTTCGCGGCCGATCTCGTGTTGCTCCTGGATCTGCGTGCCTTGCAAAACGTGTTCCAGATATGCCTTGGGCTGCTTATAGCGCATCTGCCGCACGATCCGGTGCGGAAACGACAGCTTCGAGTGTGCACCCGCGCCGATCCCGAGATAATCACCGAATTCCCAGTAATTGCGGTTATGGCGCGCCTGCCGCTTGGCCTTAGCATAGGCCGAGACTTCATATTGCGCATAGCCGGCAGCGGCGGTCAGGTCCTGAATCATGTCTTGCATGTCGGCGCTGGCATCGTCATCTGGAACCACCGGCGGATGCTTGGCAAACAAGGTGTTCGGCTCCAGCGTCAGGTGGTACAAGGACAGGTGCGGCGGCGCGTAGGCAATCGCGGTCTCGATATCCCGCCGCGCCTCTGCCAGCGTTTGCTGCGGCAATGCATACATCAAATCAAGATTGAAATTATCAAAATTGGCGTGGGCGATATCGATTGCGCGGCGCGCCTCTTCACCATCGTGAATCCGTCCCAATGCCCGCAAGTGCTGCGTATTAAAACTCTGGATGCCGATCGAGAGCCGGTTGATGCCGCTGGCACGGTAGGAGCGGAATTTCTCGGCCTCGAAAGTGCCGGGGTTTGCCTCCATCGTGATTTCGGCGGCGCCGTCCAGCGGCAACAAGGTACGCACATCGGACAGCAAGCGGTCCATGCCTGCCGCCGACATCAGGCTGGGGGTGCCACCGCCGATGAACACGGTATAAATCTTGCGGCCCCAGATCAGCGGCAGCGCACTTTCCAGATCGGTACGCAAGGCCGCCAGATAGGCATCCTCGGGAAAGCCACCCTGCGCTTCATGCGAGTTGAAATCTCAATACGGGCATTTTTTGACGCACCACGGAAAATGGATATACAGCGACAGCGGCGGCAGCGCCGCCAGATGCAGCGTGCCCGGTTTCAGGAAGGCAGCAGCCGCGTCAAGCGGTTGCATGGCACACCCGGCAGTTTTTCCCGCTGCCGCAATCAGTTTGATCGGAATCATCGTAATTTCTCAAGCAGTTAATTTTTCGACCAGTGCGCGCAATGCCTGGCCGCGATGCGATAGCGCATTTTTCTGTTCTGGGCGCAATTCGGCTGCGGTCTTGCCCAAGCCGGCCAGCCAGAAATGCGGATCGTAACCGAAGCCGCCGGCACCGCGCGGATCGACGATGATCTCACCATTCCAGCGTCCTTCGGCAATGATAGGCTGCGGATCATTGGCGTGGCGCACATATACCAGCGCGCAATAATAATAGGCGGACTTGTCGACATGCGGCGCCAGCTCGGCCAGCAGCTTGCGATTATTAGCTGCATCCGACTTCGGTTCGCCGCCGTAGCGGGCCGACAGCACGCCGGGCGCTCCGCCCAGCGCATTGACGCACACGCCGGAGTCATCGGCCAGCGCCGGCAAGCCGGTAATGGCGGCGGCATGGCGTGCCTTGGCCAGCGCATTTTCGATGAAAGTCGGATGCGGCTCTTCGGCTTCCGGCACATTGAACTCGCCTTGCGGATGCAGCGTAAAACCGATGCTCGCCAGCAGCGCGCCAAACTCCTTGAGTTTACCGGCATTATTGGAAGCTAAAACGATGCTTTTAGTCATGAAATTGCGGCGCAGAAAGCCGTTCAGAATTGGCCATTGCCCGGCCTCTAAAATATTTAAAAATTAAAAATAGGGAGTATGACAAAAAATCATGCACTTACCGCGTAATTTTATTGCAGCATCACAATATACATTGCCATGTATATTGTGATGCCGCAGCCAGGAAAGGCTACAAACCGAGTGTCTCTTTCTGCAGGCTGATCAGCTCGGCTATCCCCTGCTGCGCCAGATCGAGCAGCTTGTGCATGGTGTCACGATCGAAGGCAGCGCCTTCCGCGGTGCCTTGGACCTCGATGAAGTGGCCGATATCGGTCATCACCACATTCATGTCGGTGTCGCAGCCGGAATCTTCCTGATAATCCAGATCCAGCAGTGGCATGCCGCGATATACGCCGACCGAAATTGCCGCCACAAAATGCCGCAGCGGCACTGCCGCAATCGCACCGCGCGCGACCAGTTGCGCAAATGCGTCATAGGCCGCGACCATGGCGCCGGTAATGGCTGCGGTACGGGTGCCGCCATCGGCCTGGATCACATCGCAATCCAGATGCAGCGTGCGTTCGCCGAAGGCTTCCAGATCGAAGGCGGCGCGCAGCGAACGACCGATCAAACGCTGGATTTCCTGGGTACGACCGGACTGTTTTCCCTTGGCTGCCTCGCGATCCATACGGGTGTGGGTGGAACGCGGCAGCATGCCGTATTCGGCGGTCAGCCAGCCCTGCCCTTTGCCCTTCAGAAAACCGGGCACCTTGTCTTCTATGCTGGCGGTGCAAATCACGCGGGTATCGCCGAACTCGACCAGTACCGAGCCCTCTGCATGCTTGGTGTAATTGCGGCACAGGCGAATCGGGCGCAGCGCATCGGCGGCACGTCCGTCAGCGCGAATTTCATGGTGCATAGTGTGTCAATCCTTGGAAGTTATACCGTTGGTTTTCTGGATCGCGCCGCGAATCTCTGCAATCGCTCTTTCGATTTCAGCTTCGTCGAATGCGTCCGACTCTGCCGCCGCATCCTCCGGCATGACCAGAATGGTGGTTGTGACCTCGCCCACAGGCAAGGTATTGGTGCTAATTGTAGCCTCATCGGCAGAGGCATTACTGCCGTCCCACATCATTGCCAGCGCAGTGACGTTGTCCGAATGCTTGCCGGCAATGGCGGTGGCACTGGCCAGCAGCTCAGGAACCGCACGCACGATCGTATGGCTCTGCAGGCTCTGGGCCAATACGTGATCCGGCAGAACCGACCACAATCCGTCCGAGCACAACAGCATGATGTCGCCCGCCTGCAACGAGGAACGGCGGGAAATCTCGACAATCGGCAAGTTCGGCGCGCCGAGACAGTTGAACAATTTATTGCGGTCGGGATGCGTATCGCGCTCGGAAGGCATCACCTTGCCTTGCGCAATCAGGGTTTCAATGCGCGAATGGTCCCTGGTGCGCGCCAGGATTTGGCCGTTGCGCAGCCAGTACAGGCGCGAATCGCCGCAGTGCGCCCAGTACGCGTGGCCATGCTGAATCAGGCACGCGACAATAGTGGTACGCGGCGTCTCCGGCAAATTATGGGCATCGCGATAATGCAAAATCTCGCGGTGCGCATCCAGAAAACTTTCCTCAAAAAATCGTTCCGGCTGCCTGATATTGGGTGTCGCGTTCTGGCGAAACACGGTATTGATGGTCTGCAGCGCAATTGTGGCTGCCATCTCGCCCTGGATATGCCCACCCATGCCATCTGCCAGTAACAGCAGCAAGGCGTCGCGGGTAAAGCTGTAACCCATGCGATCCTGGTTGACCTTGCGGCCGCCAATATGGCTTTCTTGATAGACGGAAAATCGCATCGAATCGATCTGTTATGAGAAGACGGCCAATTCAGGCTGCCTGCAGGAGTGAGTAAATGGCTTCATAAAAAATTACCGGGTGTGTTCCTGGAGCGTCACGCCCGACTTGGCACTTTTAAGCCCCAGCCTATCCCACATACCGCGCAATTTCCTGGCCAAGCGCAGCCGGGCGCCCGGCTCGGCAATCACTGCCACTGGCTCCATCAAGGCCTTTTGCAGAGCAAATACGCTGGGCGGGCGCTGCAGTGGATCAAGCTGCAGGCACCAACCGATTATCTTAAGCAATTCGGGCGAATACAAACCCTCCATCCGGGCCAGATACACCTCGAGCTTATCGATCTTGCTGCGCTGCTCCACCGTAGGCGGCGGAGCTCCGATCATACTGGCAAACATCGCCGCACCAATGCTATAAATATCGGTCCATGGGCCCAGATGGCCGTTCTTGACGTACAGCTCGGGCGGCGCAAAGCCGGGCGTGTACATCGGATACAACTTAACCAGATCGGTACGCAAGGTCTGCCGTGCGGCACCGAAATCGAGCAGGATCGGCGTGCCATCGACGCGCAAGTAAATATTTGCCGGCTTCAGATCGAGGTGCAGCAGTTTGTTCGCATGGACTTCGCGCAAGCCATTCAAAACCTGGCTGAACATGGTGCGAATGAAGCGCTCCGACAGCAACGGTTTTTCGCCAGTGTCACGGCGCCGCAGGATGTGATCCTGCAACGAGCGGCCCGACTCATATCCCATCACCATGTAGACAGTATCGTTGGCGCTAAAGAAATTGAGCACCCGCACTACGTTCGGATGCGAAATGCGCGCCAGCGCACGACCTTCCTCAAAAAAACATTTCAGGCCCATCCGGAATACCGGCAGATTTGCCGCCGAAATTTGCGGCGACAGCTCACCCGGCTGCCGCAGCGTCAGGCTGCTGGGCAAATATTCCTTGATGGCGACGGCGCTGCCGTTCTCATCATAGGCCAGATAGACAATACTGAACCCCCCGGACGCAATCTTCTTTACAATGCGATATCCGGAAATTTCAAGCCCGTCTGGCAGTGCTGCATTGTTTTGCGTGGCCATATTTTCCTAAGCGCTAGAGAATCGGATTGTGTTGATAAATCACACTTTTGTAAAGCACAGTAAGGCAAAACACAGGAGTCGACTTGAGCATTTACAGCATGACTGGCTACGCAGTAACCACCAAAGAAGCTGCCGCCGGCACTCTGACCATTGAAATCAAAAGCGTCAATTCGCGCTTTCTGGACCTGCAATTTCGCATCAATGACGATTTGCGCGCAGTCGAACCGGCATTGCGCGAAGCCATCATGGCACGCGTTACGCGCGGCAAGGTCGAATGCCGGCTGAGCTTTGGCCGCAAGGTCAAGGCAGATGCGGGGCAGACGCTCAATACCGCACTGCTGCTGGATCTGGCGGCGCTGCAAAATGCAGTGCGCCAGCACTGCATCGATGCCGCGCCGCTTTCGGTGAATGAACTGCTGCGCTGGCCCGGCGTCATCGCGGAAGCCGAAATTGGTCAGGAAACCCTGCAAGCCGAGGTGGTCGCCACCATGCGCATGGCGCTGGACGCCTTCGTCGATTCACGCGCGCGCGAAGGTGCTGCGCTGCAAGCGATGCTGCTGGTGCGCATAGACACGATGGACCGGATCGTGCTCGACATCACGCCGCTGATTCCGCAAGTGGTGCTGCAGTTTCAGCAAAAAGCCACCGAACGGATGCAGGAAGCGCTCGGACTGGCCAGTCAAAATAATGCGGCAGCCGCAAGCCAGGCGCTATCGCGCCAGGAAGCGCTGGAACGCATCCGGCAGGAAGTCAGCCTGTACGGCATCCGGATCGACGTCTCCGAAGAATTGTCGCGACTGGCCGCCCACTTGGCCGAGACCCGTCAAATCCTGAAAAGAGGCGGTCAGGTCGGCAAGCGGCTAGATTTCATGATGCAGGAACTCAACCGCGAAGCCAACACGCTCGGCGCCAAGGCGGCAGTCAAGGAATTATCCGATGCATCGATGGCGCTCAAGCTGCTAATTGAGCAAATGCGCGAGCAGGTGCAAAATCTGGAGTAATACCCCGCAGCTATAGAGAAAAACTATATTCCACGAAAGGCATCCAAATCAACATTGGAGATACGGTAGGCTAGGATGCAATCCCAGCATTACTTTTGTGGGCGATGCGTAATATCAGTCATTAACAAGGATTTGCCATGTCCCAAACCAACGCTTCTTCAGGCAGCCTGTTCATGGTGGCAGCACCATCGGGCGCTGGAAAATCCACTCTGGTCAATGCGCTGCTGGCGCAGGAACCGGGCATCCAGCTATCGATTTCGTTCACCACCCGCGCTCCCAGGCCAGGAGAAGAAAATGGACGCGAATACCACTTCATCACGCCTGATGATTTCCTCGCAAGAAAAGACCAAGGCGAGTTTTTGGAATCCGCCGAGGTGCACGGCAACTATTACGGCACCTCACGGCTGGCGATTGCAGAACAAATCAAGGCCGGCACCGACGTATTGCTGGAAATCGACTGGCAAGGCGCGCAACAGATCAAAAGACAATTCCCGCACGCGGTCGGCATTTTCATCCTGCCGCCGTCCATAGACGCACTGGAAGATCGCCTGAAAAAACGCGGGCAGGATGAGCCGCACGTCATCACGCGCCGGCTGCTGGCCGCCGGCGGGGAAATCGCCCACGCCGGAGAGTTTGAATATGCTATTATCAATCAACAGTTTGCGACCGCATTGTCTGAGTTAACGGCGATCGTCAAGGCAGCCCGTTGCAGGTTTGCACAACAAGCGGCGCGCAACACATCATTATTTGCCCAGCTGGGCATACATGCCAATTTATTACATTAAGATCGATTTTTTAGGAACATTTATGGCCCGCATTACCATTGAAGATTGTATTAAGCAAATCCCGAATCGTTTTCAGCTCACGCTGTGCGCCACCTATCGCGCGCGCCAGTTGCTGCAAGGCCACACACCGAAGGTAGATGCTGACGATAAGGCAACCGTAATCGCGCTGCGGGAAATCGCAGCCGGAAAAGTAGGGATCGAAATGCTGAAACGCGTACCTAATTAGTCGTTCAGCTGATTAAACCCTCCGTACCCGATGAACGCCATGTGGCTGATAGCTCCCCAGCATGAACCAGACACCTGCAGAATGGCCCCCATCAACCGCATCAACTAACCGGTTCGCTTCCGAGCGACCGGAGCAGTATCCTGTCGGCAACAATAAAACCGCACCGCAAGATGGCTCCCAGCATGTGGTCGATGCGTTATCGATTACGCCGCTCACCACAAAGCTAGCCCAATACCTGTCCCCTTCCGACTTGAAAAAAGTCAAGGAAGCGTATCGCTTCTCGGATGAAATGCATCTGGGCCAGATGCGCAAATCCGGCGAAGCCTATATCTCCCATCCGATCGCTGTCGCTGAAATTTGTGCCGAATGGAAGCTCGACGCACAAGCCATCATGGCGGCCTTGCTGCATGACGTGATGGAAGATCAGGACGTCATGAAAGAGGAGCTGATCGAGCGTTTTGGCGCACCGGTAGCGGCCTTGGTAGATGGCCTGTCGAAACTCGAAAAAATTGAATTCCAGAGCCAGTTAGAAGCGCAGGCCGAAAATTTCCGCAAGATGCTGCTGGCGATGGCGCGCGACGTGCGCGTCATCCTCATCAAGCTGGCCGACCGCCTGCACAACATGAGTACGCTGGGCGTGATGGCGCCGGACAAAAAACGTCGGATCGCGCGCGAGACGATGGAAGTCTATGTCCCGATTGCACATCGGCTCGGACTCAACAACATCTACCGCGAACTGCAGGACCTGTCATTTCTGCATCTGCACCCAAACCGTTACAAAACTCTGGTCAAGGCAGTAAAATCCGCGCGCGGCAACCGCCGCGAAGTGGTCAGCAAAATCCTTGAATCAGTCAATAGCACGCTGCAAGCAGCTGGCATCGACGCGCAAGTCTTTGGGCGCGAAAAGACGCTGTACGGCATCTACCAAAAAATGCGCACCAAACACTTGTCGTTCTCCCAGGTGCTGGATGTATACGGCTTTCGCGTGGTGGTCGACAGTTTCGCCGATTGTTATGTCGCCCTCGGCACGCTGCACGCGATATACAAGCCAATGCCCGGAAAAGTCAAGGATTACATTGCCATTCCGAAGCTGAATGGCTATCAATCGCTGCACACGACACTGATCGGCCCTTACGGCACGCCGGTCGAATTCCAGATTCGTACCCAGGACATGCACCGCGTGGCGGAGTCCGGAGTCGCCGCGCACTGGCTCTACAAGAGCAGCGAAGCCAATCTCTCCGACTTGCAACAGCGCACGCACGTCTGGCTGCAATCACTGCTCGACATCCAGAAACAGACCGGCGACTCGGCTGAATTTCTCGAGCATGTGAAAGTCGACCTGTTTCCCGATTCGGTCTATGTGTTTACGCCGAAATCGACCATCATTGCACTGTCGCGGGGTGCAACCGCACTCGATTTTGCCTATACCATCCACACCGATATCGGCGATCAGGCAATTGCGACCAAGATCAACCATGAGCATGTGCCATTGCGCACAGAATTGCACAATGGCGATATTGTCGAGATCACCACTTCGCCGACATCGCGCCCCAGTCCGACCTGGCTCGCTTTTGTGCGCACCGGCAAGGCACGCTCGGCAATCCGGCACTACCTGCGCACCATCAATCCGGCCGAATCGCTTGAATTAGGGCAGCAACTGCTAACGCAGGCACTTGCCGCGCTAGAGCTCGATGCCGAAATGCCGCCGGCGTTGCTGGAACGGCTGCTCAACGAATCCCGTTCCAAATCGATGGACGAGCTGTATCTCGATATCGGCATAGGCAAACGGATGGCGACGCTGGTAGCGCGCCACATCATGAGTTTGTTTGAAAATGGAAACGCACAGTCACAGAAAATTAAAAAACATTCTGTAACGGACAAACTCGAGCCTGTCGTTATTTATGGCAATGAAGGTGCGGCGGTGCAGTTAGCGCCGTGTTGCCAGCCGATACCGGGCGACCGCATCATCGGCCAGTTAAAGCGCGATCAAGGCATGATCGTCCACACAGAAGATTGCGAAGTAGCCAAGCGTTTGAGCAGCAAGGAAGCCGGTCACTGGACCAGCGTGGCCTGGGGCGAGCATCTGAACCGCCGCTTCGATTGCAGGATCAAGCTTCTGGTGCAAAATGAAAGAGGCATACTGGCGCGCGTGGCTGCCGAAATCAATGAATCGGATGCCAACATCATTCATGTAGCGATGGATCAGGAAAAATACCTGGACCGCGCGATGATCCACCTTTCCTTCACCCTACAGGTCGAAAACCGCATCCACCTGGCACGCATGATCCGCAACGTGCGACGTTTGCCCGGAGTCGAGCGCCTGGAACGCGATCGCGGTTAATTACAGGCATCTTTCGACGCATGCAGCGCGCAACTTCAATTATTGACGTCCCACATGCTTGTGCAGGCGACGCAGGCCGAGCCAAACCCCGACCGCGATTACCGGCACCAGAAGTCCGGTAGCCACCTCCGGATTGACCGGCAGTCCGCCCGCTTTCATCGCCTTGCCGACATAGCCGAACAAGCCTGCCAGATAATACGAAATCGCCACCACGGACAAGCCTTCCACCGACTGCTGCAGTCGCAATTGCTGGGCCGCACGGGTGTTCAGGGATTCCAGGATTTTCCTGTTCTGGCGCTCCTGCACGATGCCGACCCGGGTTCTAAGCAGGTCATTGGTATGCGCGATCCGCTCCGCCAGAGCTTCCTGGCGGCGCACCACCGACTCGCAGGTATTCATCGCCGGCGACAGGCGGCGCGCCATGAACTCTTCCACCGTCGGCACCCCGTCGATCCGGATTTCCCGCAATTCTTCGATGCGCGCGTTGACCAGCCGAAAATACGCTTGCGAGGCAGCAAAACGGTAGCTGTTATCCATCGACAGCTTTTCAATCCGCGCCGCCAATCCGGTAATGTTGCGCAACAAAATCTGCTCGTCATCGGCATCGCTCGACAGCACATCCAGCATGGCTTCGTCGGTATCGGTCATGGTTGCCGTCAGCGCTGCCAGTTCGCTTTCGATGTCATTCAAAAGCGGCGCTGCATACTGCGCGTGCGGCAAGCCCAGCAACGCCATCATCCGATAGGTTTCCACCTCCAGCAGGCGCTGCACCACCCGCCCCGCCTGCTGCGCCTGAAAGCCGAGATCACGGATCACGAAGCGGCTAAAGCCATCTGCCTTGACCAGAAAATCGGTCCACACTTCGCCGCCCTGCAAAACGGTGCTGCCGGCCAGCACATCGCCATCGAGAACGCTGCGCAGGCCCGACAATGCGGCCGCATCCAGCGGCGCTGCCGGCCCCAGCGCCACATGCGCTGCGACCATCAATTTGCCCTGCAAGCCCAGCAGCCAGCCCTGCGGAATCAGCGCCAGCGGCATGTGATCGAATACATCGCCCACTGAAAATGCCTCGGAATGAATTTTGGCAAAGGTATACGTCGCGAATTCGGTATGGCATTCCCATTGCAGGCGAAATTGGCCAAAATCGTGAAAGAAATACTTGGCCTCCCCAGCCGGTGCAGCAACCCCGAAATAGGCACACAAGCCGGACAGGATGTCATGCTGCACCACAAGATTATCATTACCAACCGTGCTATCGCCACGCGCATAGACCGCCAGATGGGTCAGGTTTTCCGAAGCCGACAGGCGCAATGAAGGACGGGAATGCACCTCGGCAGCCAGTGGCACGCGCAACGGATGATTCAGACGGGAATAGGAAAAAGTCATATTGGATAGGGTGATGAAAAAATTAAATGGTTCTGTATTGTTTTAAGGGTAACGCAACATTCATTGCCATCGACCCGCGAAGGATGCAGCGGGGGTTTCAGGCAGCATTCTGCCTGCCTGCGAACGGCACAGGCTTGCAAGCCTGTGTGTGCGCTGAAAACGGGGATCCATGGACAGGTTGATCATGACAATCTCTTGCAGATCACGCAAACGCAGCGGGCCTTATCCATCTGCCACTAGATTCCCGCCTTCGCGGGAACGACGGTGATTTTTGAACCACCACGATGAATAATCTGGCGCGGTTGATTAAACCTCTTAACGTAAAAATTACTCCCGTCGTCCCCGCGAAAGCGGGGATCCATAGACTGGTTAAATCACGATATCGTCATACAGATCGCGCCAGTACGGATTTTCTTGCTGAATCAAATGTATCTTCCAAGCACGATTCCATTTTTTGAGTTGCTTTTCTCGTCTAATGGCGGCAATCGCGTCGGCATGCACTTCAAACCACATAAGCTGCTTTACCCCATATTTTTTCGTAAAGCCCTCGATCAGCCCTTCTCTGTGCTGCCAAACACGTCCGATCAAATTTGATGTGACACCAAGAATTAAAGTCCCGTAGCGGGCGCTGGCGAGCATATAAACGCAGAAAGTCTTATCCATCTGCCTATGGATTCCCGCTTTCGCGGGAACGACGGTAATTTGAGGTGGTTTGTTTCATTGTTTCAATTTACCAATATGCGTCAGATGGCGCCAATTAAAGGATGGTCCGATATGGTAAGCAATTCACATGCCATCAAATCATGCCGTTCAGGTTGCAACTCCGGGCGCCGGGTAACTGACCGCCAGGATTTCCAGCTCATCGATGCCCATCGGCGTCTTCAGCAGTACCGATTCGCCCTCGCGGGCCTTGGTAAGCGCTCTGGCCACCGGGGAAATCCAGCTGATCTTGCCGCGCAGCGGATCAAGTTCATCGATCCCGACAATCGTCACCGTAAACTCTGTGCCGGCTTGATTGCAGTAGGTCACCGTGGCGCCAAAAAAAACCTGGTCCAGCCCGTAATGCACGCTCGGATCGACCACTTCCGCCAGATCCAGCCGCTTGGTCAGAAAACGGATGCGCCGGTCGATCTCGCGCAAACGCCGCTTGCCGTAAATATAATCGCCATTCTCCGAACGATCGCCGTTGCTCGCCGCCCACGACACGATCTGTACCACTTCAGGACGGGCAACATCGATCAGATGCAGCAACTCGTCGCGGATGCGCTGATGCCCGGCCGGGGTCATGTAATTTTTCGAACCGGCAGGAATCGCCGATGCAGCCTCCCAGGCTTCATCGTCATCCTCATCCGTCTCTTTCACAAAGGCTTTATTCATAGCGATCCATTGTACGGTGTAACGGTATTCGGGCGGCGGCATGCGCACGTGACAACAAGCCGCGCTACAGCGTAATTCTGCCTTAAAAATGCAATCAATCGGACATCCTGAATAGCCAAAATCCATTTTTTGATCGGAGCCCATGTTAGAGTTATCCGAAACCCAACCCTGACCCAAGCTGTATAAATTATGCCCGACATGACACCCGCAGGATGGTTGCCCACGATCATGCAAGGGGCATTCAATGAAATTTATATCATCGATTGCAGCACGCTACAGCTGATCGAAATCAGCCAGGCGGCGCGCGACAATCTGCAGTTCAAGACCGCCGCATACACCAGCATGACGCTGGCCGATCTGACGCACCAGCCGATTGCTGCGTTACAGCACACCTTGCTCCCGCTGCGCAACAATCAGGTGCAACAGATTGCGCTGGAACTGAGATTCCAGCGCCGCGACGGCAGCAGCTATCCGCTCGAATTACGCATCTTCCGCACCCCGGATAGCGCGGAAATGCGTGTGGAAATGCGCGTGGAACCGGATACGGCGCCGGTGTTTATCGCCATTGGCAACGACATTAGCGCGCAACGCCGCTCGGAGCAGGCACTCGATCAAAGCGAGTCGCGCTATCGCGCTATTGCATCGCATACGCACGGGCTGGTGTATCAGTTCTGCCTGCACCCGGACGGCAGCACAACGTTTCCCTACCTAAGCGCGGGCTGCCATGCGCTGCTGGGAGTCAAAGCCAATCTCTTGCGCGCCCGGCCGGAACTGTTTCTGAACCTGATCCTGCGGCAAGACCGCGCTGCGTATCTGTCTGCCATGCACGATTCTGCAATGTCGATGAGCAGCTGGAACTGGGAGGGACGGATTTGGATCGATGCATGGAAAGACGTCAAATGGATCAACCTGCGCTGCACCCCCCATCTGACGCCGCAGCATGAAGTGCAGTGGGAAGGCATCATGACCAATATCACGCAAAGCAAGCTCGAAGAACTCGAACTCAAGCATTCCCGCGCGCGCCTGGAGGAGCTGTCGGCCCATGTCGAGCACGTCAAGGAACAAGAACGCACCCGCATCGCCCGCGAGATTCACGACGATCTGGGCGGCAACCTGACCGCGATGAAAATGACGCTGGCCCTGCTGACACGCAGATTGCCGCCAGAGGACATCAAATTGACCGAAAAAGCCCGCTATCTCGACGCCCTGGTCGACCGCACGATCGAGGCGGCGCACCGGATCTCGCGCGACTTGCGCCCGGGCATCCTCGACATCGGCATCGTGGCCGCGATTGACTGGCAGGCCGGCGAATTTGAAAAGCAAAACGGCATACCGTGTACCGTATTCTGCGCTCAGGACGACATCGAAATACACCCGGACCAGGCAGCGGCGCTGTTTCGGATATTCCAGGAAGCGTTGACCAATATCGCCAAACATGCCAAAGCGGACCATGTTGTTGTAAGACTAAATCGCACGGATCAAGGTATCGCGCTGGAAATCGCCGATAATGGCCAGGGCATGACCGAAATGGACCGATTGAAACCGCAATCATTCGGCATCCGCGGCATGATAGAACGCAGCAAAATGCTGGGCGGCGAACTCAGCATCAGCACCCCGCCCGATGGGGGTTGCAACATCAGCATTACGCTGCCGATTGACAATTAAGAACTGACGAAACGCAACTTCATTATGGCGAAAAATACTGCGGACTTCTCGGGAGCGCGAACGCCCTCTCTCCCGGCCTCTCTCCCACAAGTGGGGGAGAGGGGAAAAGCGCCCTCGCCCGCCGCTTGCGGGAGAGGGTTGGAGAGAGGCGCTTTGTATAGTCAATATCCAGCTATCTAGTTGGGTAAAAACCGTAATAAATATATACTGCAGTGCAGTACATATTAAAATACATATATTTCCGCATATAAATAGTGCGACTTTAAAAATACCCCATGTATTTTATTAAAAATGGCAACTACACAGCCCGATGACAGAAACCAACATAATCCATGTCCTGATCGCCGATGACCACGCCATCGTGCGCGAAGGCTTGAAGCAGATTCTGGACGACACCAAAGACATTCTGGTGGCAGGCGAGGCCGAAAACGGCCTCGGCGCGATTGCGCTGGCACGCGACAACGCGAACTGCTCGCACCATCAGGTCATGCTGCTCGACATCTCGATGCCCGACCGCAACGGCATCGACGTGCTCAAGCAAATCAGGAAAGAACTCCCGAAGCTGGCGGTACTCATGCTATCGATGCACCGCGAAGACCAATACGCGATCCGCGCGCTGAAAACCGGTGCTTCCGGCTACCTCAACAAGCAAAGTGCGCCGGCCGAGCTGGTCGATGCAATACGCCAGGTCGCCTCCGGCAAAAAATACATCAGCCCTGCCCTGGCACAGGAGCTAGCCAACCACATCAACGAAGACCGCGACGCCCCGCTGCACGAGAAACTTTCCGACCGCGAATACCAGACCATGACCATGATCGCCTCCGGTAAAACCGTCAGCGACATCGCCGGCGAACTGGCGCTGTCGGTCAAAACCATCAGCATGTACCGCGCCCGCCTGCTGCAAAAAATGCAGCTGCGCCACAATGCCGAACTGACCCACTACGCGATCAAGAACAAGCTGGTGGACTGAACATGGGTTTCGTAGGGGCGGGTTCCAAATCCGCCTTTCGTCGCAACAAACGGGGCGGGTTTGGAACCCGCCCCTACGAATTTTTTTGTGGTTTTCGTGCCTTTCGTGGACGATACATTTCTCATGGACACTCTATAATCTAGCACCGAAATAAACAGCGCTACCGACCAAGACTGCATCGATGCAAGCCAAACCACCGAACCCGCAACTGAACCCAGCCGACATTGCGCGGGAAACCTTTCGCCGCCTGGCCACGCAGCGCATCGCGCCGACGCCCGACGCCTACAGCGCCATCTACAACGAAATCGCAGGCATCAGAAATACGCCCGACCTCGAAAACCCCCCGATCAAACTGGCCGCGTCAACAACGCCAGCGCCCTCAACTGTGCCGGCGCAGCCCGCCGCACCAGCCCCGGAAGCCGCATCACAAATCGCGCTGCTGCAGGAACTGCTGCATCGGACCCTGATATTCGGCGTCGCCTCGCTGCTGGCGGGCAACCCGAAACTGGCCGCCAGCGCCGAATCGCTCGGCCTGGAACTCAAGGGCACGCTGACCGAACCGGTATTGGACGATATCGCCAAGCGCCTCAGGCAACTGTGCTTCAGCATCGAGCTCGATAGCGGCGACAGCGCCGAACAGCTGGAACTGTTATTGCGGCTGTTCAAGCTCTTGCTCGACAACGTCAGCGAACTGCTGGAAGACGACGACTGGTTGCGCGGCCAGATCGGCGTGGTGCAAAACGCCATCGCCGGCCCGATCAACCATCGCGCGCTGGAAGACGCCACCCGCAGCCTGAAAGAAGTCATCTACAAGCAGGGCCTGCTCAAGCACAGCCTGTCCGAAGCCAGGACCACGCTGAAAAATATGATGACCACCTTCATCGACCGGCTCGGCGCAATCGCCACCAGATCCGACGATTACCACCAGAAAATCGGTCACTACGCCGAAAAAATCAGCGACGCCAAGGACATCGGCTCGTTGAACCGGATCCTCGATGAGGTGCTGTTTGAGACCCGCAACATCCAGAACGCGGCGCTGGACTCGCGCAATACGATGATCGCATCGCGCCAGTCCGTACAGGACGCCGAAACCCGCATCCAGGCGCTGGAATCCCAGCTGCAGCAAATGAGCGAACTGGTCAGCGAAGACCAGCTCACCGGCAGCCTCAACCGGCGCGGCCTCGACGACGCCTTCGAGCGCGAACTGGCGCGCGCCGAGCGCCGCAAATACCCGCTGTGCGTCGCCATGCTCGACCTCGACAACTTCAAGCTGCTCAACGACACCCACGGCCACAGCGCCGGCGACGATGCGCTGATACAAACGGTACGCATCGCCAAGGAAATCCTGCGCCCGATGGACATCATCGCCCGCTTCGGCGGCGAAGAATTCC
>JBDSCZ010000223.1:0-9052 GCA_039920865.1 Burkholderiaceae bacterium | reverse complement strand
GCGATGGAGATGATGGCGGTCGATCCGCTGCAGCGCGTGATTGCGCCGCGCTTCTGGGCCGGCATCATCGCGATGCCGGTGCTGGCTGCGGTGTTCAGCGCTCTGGGCGTATTGGGCGGATATTTCGTCGGAGTGCCGTTGATCGGCGTCGATGAGGGCGCATTCTGGTCGCAGATGCAGGCTGGCGTGGATATCTGGGACGATATCGCCAATGGCGTGATCAAGAGCGTGGTGTTCGGGATTGCGGCGACATTTGTTGCGCTATATCAGGGTTATGAAGCGCAACCGACGCCGGAAGGCGTGGCGCGCGCCACCACTCGCACGGTGGTGGTATCTTCGCTGCTGGTGCTGTGGCTCGATTTCGTGATGACGGCGCTGATGTTCAATAAGTAGCGCGCAGGCATTAAAATTCATCTTGTATAGTATTTTTTAAATCGCTTATTTTGTATGCGGTAAATGGCAAATTTTTTAATATACCCCAATTAATTTTTATAAATTGCAGAAGAAGGCAGCATGTCATGGAGCGAAAATCATTCGATGTCTGGGTCGGCCTGTTCGTCTTGCTGGGGGCGGCGGCGCTGATGTTCCTGTCCTTGAAGGTGGGCAACATGAGCAGTGCGCTGTCGTTTGATAAGACCTATCCGGTGCTGACCCGATTCGACAACATCGGCGGTCTGAAGCCGCGCGCTCCTGTCAAAAGCGCCGGCGTGGTGGTCGGGCGGGTGGGTGATATCCGTTTCGACGACAAGACCTTCCAGGCGCAGGTGACGCTGGATCTGGAAAGCCGCTTTAAGTTTCCGAAGGATTCCTCGGCCAAGATACTGACTTCCGGCTTGCTCGGCGAGCAGTATATTGGTCTGGAAGCGGGTGGTGACACAGTCAACCTGGCCGCCGGTGACAGGATCAGCATGACGCAATCAGCGATCGTGCTGGAAAACCTGATCAGCCAGTTTTTGTTCAGCAAAGTGGCAGAAGGAAAGGACGGCACGCAATGAAAATCAGCTATCGAATCGGGGCGTTAGGCCTGGCGTTGGCATTGTCCGGATGCGCTACCGGCAGCAATCCCCAGGATCCGCTGGAAAGCTATAACCGCGCGATGTTCGGCTTCAATGACAAGCTCGACATGGTGGTTGTGAAGCCGGCCGCGACCGTGTATCAGGATCTGCTGCCATCGTTCGTGCAGACCGGGATAGGTAATTTCTTTGGCAATATCGGTGACGTCTGGACTGCAGTTAACAATCTGCTGCAAGGCAATCTGGAAAATGGCATGACCGACATCATGCGGGTTGCACTTAATAGCACGATGGGCTTTTTGGGCGTGCTCGATATCGGTTCCGAAGCTGGCCTGACCAAGCACCGGGAAGACTTTGGCCAGACGCTGGGGGTTTGGGGCATGCAGTCGGGACCGTACGTGGTGTTGCCGGTGTTCGGCTCTTCGACTGCGCGCGATACAGCAGCGTTTCCAGTCGATTTTTCGGCCGACCTCTGGAGTTACAAGGATCCGGTCTATGTGCGCAACATCGGCACTGGCGTGCGTCTGATCGACCGCCGTGCAGTGCTGCTGGGCGCCTCGTCGATGATCGAGGATGCGGCACTGGATAAATACGCATTCACCCGCGACGCCTATTTGCAGCGTCGCGAAAGCCTGATACGCAATGGCAGCAGCAGTAAGGCGGATTACGACGAATAGTGCATCGGCCGCCCGGCTGTCGGGGGTGGAACCTCGCACGCCTTCACTGGTCGAATTGTTTTGCCTGTCCGCACTCCACACCTTTTCCTTTTGGATCAAGAAGATCAAGAATATGAAAAACATGAAAATCCTGAATAAATTTCTGGTCGCAGTTTTTGCCGTCGTTACGCTGGCGTTTGCCGCAACCGCCCAGGCGGCAGAAGAGGCGCCCGATGCGCTGGTCAAGCGCATCAGTCAGGAAGTGCTGGAAATTGCCAAAGCCGACCGCGAAATCCAGGGCGGCAACCAGAAGCGGGTACTGGCGTTGGTCGAGGAAAAAATCCTGCCCTACGTCGATTTCGAGCGCATGACCGCGCTGGCGGCGGGGCGCCACTGGCGTCAAGCCACGCCGGAACAGAAAAAACAGCTGACTGCCGAATTTCGCAATCTGCTGATCTACACTTATTCCGGCGCGATTTCGCAAGTCAAGGATCAGAAAATCGACTTCAGGCCATTTCGTGCCGCAGCCACCGATTCCGACGTCGAAGTGCGATCGCAGGTGCTGCAGTCGCGCGGCGAGCCGATCCAGCTGAATTACCGGCTGCAGAAGACCGCTGCCGGCTGGAAGATTTATGACATCAATGTGCTGGGCGCCTGGCTGGTGCAAACCTACAAGGGCAATTTTTCGTCTGAAATCAGCAAGTCCGGCATCGATGGCTTGATCAAGGTCTTGGCCGACAAGAACAAGCAGCTGGCAACCGACACTGCAAAACCCGCTAAATCTTCCTGATGCCGGCAGCTCCAGCATTATTCCAGCCCGGTGACTCGCTCACCGTCAACAACGCCACAGCGGTGCTGGAGCAGGGCCTGCAGGCCTTGGCCCAGCAACAATCGGCGATCGACATGGCCTTGGTTGCGATCATAGATTCGTCGGCGGTCGCCGTCCTGCTGGCTTGGCAGCGCGCTGCCGCCGAACGCCGCCAGATGCTGATATTTCGCAACCTGCCTGACAATCTGCGCAGCCTGATTGCGCTGTATGGCGTCGACGAACTGTTGCCGACCGACGCCGGCGAGCAACCGCAAGATCGCTGATGTTCGGGCTGGCGCTGCGCCAGCCGGTCGGACATTGCCAGCCCCGAACGTCTGAAATCTCCTATAATCTACCGCTTTGCCGTCAAGGATTGCTGGCAATCAAGAGCCATCCTGGCCCATCCGAACCCATTCCGGTCCATTTTTTGTGTAAAGCGGTACTAGCCACCATGGCGGCGATTCAGATAACCCAAGTCGAAAAACGTTATAAATCGCTGCAGGCACTGGGCGGCGTTTCGCTATCGATCGAGGAAGGCGAGTTTTTCGGCCTGCTCGGCCCGAACGGCGCCGGCAAGACCACGTTGATTTCAATCATTGCCGGCCTGACCCGAGCCGATGCCGGCCGCGTCACGGTGCAGGGCTATGACGTCGTCGCCGATTTTCGCGCCGCGCGCCGGCACTTGGGCGTGGTGCCGCAGGAACTGGTGTTCGATCCGTTTTTCAGCGTGCGCGAAACCTTGCGGCTGCAATCCGGCTATTTCGGACTAAAGAACAATGACCAATGGATCGACGAGGTGATGGGTCACCTCGACTTGACCGACAAGGCCGATGTCAACATGCGCGCGCTGTCCGGCGGCATGAAGCGGCGCGTGCTGGTAGCGCAGGCGCTGGTGCACAAGCCGCCGGTGATCGTGCTCGACGAGCCGACTGCCGGGGTCGATGTCGAGCTGCGCCAGACCCTGTGGAAATTCATTGCGCGCCTGAACCGCGAAGGTCACACCGTGGTGCTGACCACCCATTATCTGGAAGAGGCGCAGGCGCTGTGCAACCGGATCGCGATGCTCAAGAACGGCAAGGTGGTCGCACTCGACACCACGAGCGCGCTGATCAATCAGATTTCCGGTTCGCTGCTGGTATTGCAGTTGCGTAATGGTAGCTTGCCGCCGGCGCTGCAGCCGCTGCTGGTGCCGCCGAAGGAAGTGACTTCCGGCAGCAGCTACGCGCTGCGGATCAATGATTACGCCGAAATCGAACCGATTCTGGCGGCAGTGCGGACCAGCGGCGCAGTTATCGAAGAGATGCAGTTGCAGCAGGCCGATCTGGAAGATGTGTTTCTGCAAGTGATGAATGCCGAGGTGTCGCGATGAGTCAGTTCGCAACGCCGAAAGGTTTTCAAACCCTGTTCTACAAGGAATTGCTGCGCTTCTGGAAAGTCGCCTCCCAGACCGTGGCGGCGCCGGTGATAACCTCCTTGCTGTACCTGCTGATTTTCGGCCATGTGCTGGAGAACCGCGTGCAGGTGTATCCCGGCGTTGGCTACACCGCGTTCCTGGTGCCGGGCCTGGTGATGATGAGCGTGCTGCAGAATGCATTCGCCAATGCATCTTCGTCGTTGATCCAGTCGAAGATCACCGGCAACCTGGTGTTCGTGCTGCTGGCGCCGTTGTCGCACTGGGAGCTGTTTTTCGGCTATGTGCTGGCCTCGGTGCTGCGCGGGCTGGTGGTGGGCTCCGGAGTTTTTATCGTCACCGTATTGTTTACCGAAGTGCGCTTTATCGCGCCTTGGTGGATCGTGATCTTTGCGCTGCTGGGCGCATTCATGCTGGGAACGATGGGCCTGATTGCCGGCATCTGGGCCGAAAAATTCGACCAGTTGGCAGCGTTCCAGAATTTCCTGATCATGCCGGCCACTTTTTTGTCCGGAGTCTTCTATTCGATCCATTCGCTGCCGCCTTTTTGGCAGGCGGTCTCGCATTTCAATCCATTTTTTTATATGATTGATGGTTTCCGCTTTGGATTCTTCGGTCAGTCCGACGTCAATCCATTGCTCAGTTTCGCGATTGTGGCCGGATTTTCCGCTGTGCTGGGCGCTTTTGCGATCCAGATGCTGAATCGCGGTTACAAGTTGCGCACCTGATCGCGTATCGAAACCAAGCGGAATCAAACGCAATCAAATAGTCTCCCTCAGCCCAGCTGTTCACCAGGAAAGATATAAATCGTGTCGACTACACCAGAACTGATTAAAAATTATATCGCCGCCGGCCTTGCCTGCACCCATCTCGAAGTCGAAGGCGACGGCCAGCATTTCAGCGCACTGATCGTCTCGGAGGCGTTTGCCGGCAAGCGCCCGATCGCGCGCCACCAGATCGTGTATGCGGCGCTGGGCGACCGGATGCGCGAAGAAATCCATGCGCTGTCGATGAAAACCCTGACTCCGGAAGAATTCGCCCAGCATGGATAAACTGCTCATCACTGGCGGTCGTCGGCTGTCCGGCGAAATCACCATTTCCGGCGCCAAGAACGCCGCGCTGCCGATCCTGTGCGCCGGCTTGCTGAGCGCCGAGCCGGTGCTGCTGTCGAATCTGCCGCAGTTGCAGGATGTCTCGACCATGTTGCGCCTGCTGCGCCAGATCGGTTTGCAGATCGACCAGCAGGGCGAACACTGCACGCTGCAAGGCCATGCGATCGACAAACTGGAGGCGCCCTACGAACTGGTGAAGACCATGCGGGCCTCGATTCTGGTGCTGGGACCGTTGCTGGCGCGTTTCGGCGAAGCCAGGGTGTCGCTGCCAGGCGGTTGCGCGATAGGCTCGCGTCCGGTCGAGCAGCACATCAAGGGTTTGCAGGCGATGGGCGCCGAGATCACGATCGAGGCCGGTTACATTCACGCCAAAGCCAAGCGTCTGAAAGGCGCGCGCATCGTGACCGACATGATTACCGTCACCGGCACCGAAAACCTGCTGATGGCGGCGACACTGGCCGATGGTGAAACCGTGCTGGAAAATGCTGCGCGCGAGCCGGAAGTCACCGATCTGGCCAACCTGCTGGTCGCCATGGGCGCCAAAATCGAAGGCATCGGTTCCGACCGGCTGGTGATTCAGGGCGTGCCGGCGCTGCATGGCGCCGCGCATGCGATCATCGCCGACCGCATCGAGACCGGGACTTTCCTGTGCGCAGTGGCGGCGGTGGGCGGTGACGTGACGCTGAAGAACACCCGCAGCGACATTCTCGATGCGGTGCTCGACAAGCTGCGCGAAGCCGGCGTGATCCTGACTTCGGGCAACGGCTGGCTGCGGGTACAGATGGCATCGCGGCCGAAGGCGGTGAATTTTCGCACCACCGAATATCCTGGCTTCCCGACTGACATGCAGGCCCAGTTCATGGCGCTCAACGCGATTGCCGGCGGTGCCAGTCATGTCACCGAGACCATTTTCGAAAACCGATTCATGCACGTGCAAGAGCTGAACCGGCTCGGCGCAACAATCGATATCGAAGGCCATACCGCGATCGTTACCGGCGTCGAGCAACTGGTCGGCGCGCCGGTGATGGCGACCGACCTGCGCGCCTCGGCCTCGCTGGTGATCGCCGGTTTGGCGGCGCAGGGCCAGACCCTGATCGAGCGCGTCTACCATCTGGATCGCGGTTATGACCGGATGGAAGTCAAGCTGTCCGCCATCGGCGCCGACATCAAGCGGGTGCAAGGATGAACAATATGCAACAACTGACGCTGGCGCTGTCGAAAGGGCGCATTTTCGACGAGACGCTGCCGCTGCTGGAAGCCGCTGGCATCCGCGTCACCGAAGATCCGGAAACCTCGCGCAAGCTGATCCTGGCCACCACCAATCCGCAGCTGCGCGTGATCATCGTGCGCGCCTCGGACGTGCCGACCTATGTCCAGTACGGCGCCGCCGATTTCGGCGTGGCCGGCAAGGATGTGCTGATCGAGCACGGCGGCGAAGGGCTGTACCAGCCGATCGACCTGAACATCGCCCATTGCCGGATGTCGGTGGCGGTGCAGGCCGGTTTCGACTACGCCAGCGCGGTGCGGCACGGCGCACGGCTGCGCGTGGCAACCAAATACACGCAGATCGCGCGCGAGCATTTCGCCGCCAAGGGCGTGCACGTCGATCTGATCAAGCTTTACGGTTCGATGGAACTGGCGCCGCTGATCGGGCTGTCGGATGCAATCGTCGATCTGGTCAGCACCGGCAACACGTTACGCGCCAATAATCTGGTCGAGGTCGAGCACATCATGGACATCTCGTCGCGGCTGGTGGTCAACCAGGCGGCGCTGAAAATGAAGCGCGAACTGCTGCAGCCGATTCTGCAGGCCTTCGAGAAGGCCTCCGCCAGCATCGTATGAGCGCAAATACTAATGCTGGTATATTTTATTGCCGCAATTAAAACATGCGGAGAAGTTGGTATTTTCAGGCATACCCCTGCATGTTTTAATATTTGACAGCGCTAATCGAGAGTAGAGAAAGCAAACTATGGCGATCCAAATCCGACGACTGGACAGTTCCAGCACCGACTTCAATGCGCAGTTAAGCGCGGTGCTGGCGTTCGACGCCAGCGCCGATGCAGCGATCGAGCACACGGTCGCGGCCATCCTGGCCGACGTCAAGGTGCGCGGCGACGCCGCGGTGCTGGAATACACGCAGCGCTTCGACCGGCTCGGGCTTGCCAATGCAGCCGGCGTGGCAGCGCTGGAAATTGCGCCGGCCGAGTTGCAGGCCGCAGCCGATCGGGTACGCGCCTACCATCTGCGCCAGAAGCAGGAAATCGGCTCCGGCGGCTTCAGTTACACCGAAGCGGACGGCACCGTGCTGGGGCAGAAGGTCACGCCGCTGGACCGGGTCGGCATCTATGTGCCGGGCGGCAAGGCCGCTTATCCATCGTCGGTGCTGATGAATGCGATTCCGGCCAAGGTGGCCGGGGTGCAGGAAATCATCATGGTGGTGCCGACTCCAGGCGGCGTCAAAAACCCGCTGGTGCTGGCGGCGGCGGCCATCGCTGGCGTCGACCGCGTGTTTACCATCGGCGGCGCGCAAGCGGTCGCCGCGTTGGCGTATGGCACCGCGACCATCCCGCAGGTCGACAAGATCGTCGGCCCCGGCAACGCCTACGTGGCGGCAGCCAAGCGCCGCGTGTTCGGCACGGTAGGGATCGACATGATCGCCGGCCCGTCGGAAATCCTGATCATCTGCGACGGCAGCACCGATCCCGACTGGATCGCGATGGACCTGTTTTCGCAAGCCGAGCACGATGAACTGGCGCAATCGATCCTGCTGTGTCCTGACGCCGGCTATCTCGACTCGGTCGAAGCCAGCATGAATAGGCTGCTGCAACAGATGCCGCGCCGCGACGTGATCGCCACCTCGCTGACCGAGCGCGGCGCGTTGGTCAAGGTGCGCGACATGATTGAAGCGTGCGAGATCGCCAACCTGATCGCCGCCGAGCATCTGGAAATCTCGACCAACAATCCGCAGCAATGGGCCGACCAGGTGCGCCACGCCGGCGCCATGTTCCTCGGAAGTTTTACGTCGGAGTCGCTGGGCGACTACTGCGCCGGGCCGAACCACGTGCTGCCGACCTCACGCACCGCGCGCTTTTCGTCGCCGCTGGGCGTATACGACTTCCAGAAGCGCTCCAGCATGATCCAGGTATCCGCAGCCGGCGCGCAGACGCTGGGCAAGATCGCGGCGGAACTGGCGTACGGCGAAGGCTTGCAAGCGCACGCGCGCAGCGCCGAATATCGGCTGCAATGAGCGCTGCCGCATTGAATTCCCTCTCCCCAGCCCTCTCTCCCGCTTGCTGGAGAGAGGCCGGGAGAGAGGGGGGGCATGGCTGGCTGAACAGTAGCTGTTATGGTATTTTTAATTGGAGTATATGCATAAAGCATGCCTTTTCCGCATATATTCATTGCGCCATTAAAAATACGGGCGCGGGTATATTTTCATCGAGAGGATTGTCGTAGTGACCTCCTGGCGCAATCAAATCCATTGCGAAGATGCGCTGGCAGGATTGGCGCGGATTCCTGACGATTCGATAGACCTAATCGTTGCCGACCCGCCCTACGGCCTCGGCAAGGATTACGGCAACGATTCGGACAAGCTGGAAGCAGACGCCTACCTGCGCTGGACTACCGACTGGCTGGATGCCGCATTACCGAAGCTGAAAGACAGCGGCAGCCTGTACATCTTCCTGACCTGGCGTTATTCGCCAGAGATTTTCGTAATGCTCAAGCAGCGCATGACGATGCTCAACGAAATTATCTGGGACCGCAAGGTGCCGTCGATGGGCGGCAGCACCCGCAGCTTCACTTCGGTACACGACACCATCGGATTTTTCGCCAAGCAAAAAGGCTATTATTTTGACCTTGATGCGGTGCGTATCCCGTACGACGCCGAAACCAAGAAAGCCCGTTCGCGCTCGATTTTCGTCGGCGCCAAGTGGCTGGAGATCGGTTATAACCCGAAGGATCTGTGGAGCGTGTCGCGGCTGCATCGTGAGCATCCGGAACGGGCCGATAACCCGACCCAGAAACCGCTGGCAATCATCGAGCGCATGATC
>JBDSCZ010000222.1:0-5898 GCA_039920865.1 Burkholderiaceae bacterium | reverse complement strand
CTTCAGGTGCCCATCGCCGCAACGCGCAGGGAGAATCGGGAAGGCGGTGCAATTCCGCCACGTGCCCAACGCTGTAAGGAGGATGACCCAGACACAATGCCACTGGCGGATGCCGGGAAGGCGTCGGGGTCAAACGAATCCGAGTCAGAAGACCGGCCTGAAGAATAAGCAAGCTGCACGGCCAGGCAGCCCCATTATTTTGACGCAAGGGGAATACATGAACACAGCATCTACGCAAGCCATCCAGGATATCCACGCCTTTACCGAGCAAGCCCGCGACGCGATCTATCACACCATATTTTCGCGGCGCGACGTGCGCGGCCAGTTCCTGCCGACGCCGGTTCCCGATGCGGTGCTAAGCCGCATCCTGACCGCCGCCCATTACGCGCCATCGGTAGGCTTCATGCAGCCGTGGAATTTCCTGGTGGTCCAGTCCGACGCGGTCAAGCGCCGGGTACATGACGCCTTTGCGGTGGCACACGCCGAAGCGGCGGACATGTTCGAAGGCGGCAAACGCAGCACTTACCAGCAACTGAAGCTGGAAGGCATTCTGGAGTCGCCGCTCGGGATTTGCATCACCTGTGACCGCGAGCGGACCGGCCCGGTGGTGATTGGCCGCACCCACATGAAGACGATGGACCTGTACAGCAGTGTGTGCGCGGTGCAGAACCTGTGGCTGGCGGCCCGGGCCGAAGGACTGGGAGTGGGCTGGGTCAGCATTTTCAATCAATCCGCGCTGCAAGAAGCGCTAGCAATTCCGAAGCGCATCACGCCGATCGCCTACCTGTGCGTCGGCTATGTCAGCCACTTCTATGCGAAGCCGGAGCTGGAAAGCGCCGGCTGGCTGCCGCGGCTGCCGATCGAGGATCTGGTGTATTTCGACCAATGGGGCCAACGCGACGACCAGCAGCCGCTGATCGGGCACCTGCGCCGCGACCAGGCCGAAGCACAGGAAACGGCAAATCAGGCCTTGATGCAAAGCCGCTAACTGACGATACGCACTTGTCCACGAAAGACATGAACCCAGTGCACAATCCGACGATTTTGTATTTGCTAAATCGGTCAGATGACGACTATTTGAAGCCCCTCTCCCCAGCCCTCCCGCAAGCGGGAGAGGGGGCTTTTCTCCTCTCTCCCACTTGTGGGAGAGAGGCCGGGAGAGAGGGAGATCGCTATACCGAGAAGGTTGTACAACAAAGTAGGCAGGGGTGCTACGAAGGCATATATTTTTTTCGTGATTATCGTGTCTTTGGTGTCTTTCGTGGACGTGTTTTTACCAAAATGAAGTTGCGTAGCATCAGCCGATAAGTTAAACGCACACCCTCGCACGCGCTACCAGGTATGCCTTGCGGCGTTGGTGTATAGCCAACGACAGATTCATCAAGCCGACATCAGCGCGTGTTGCGCTAGTCCTCGAAATACCAATAGCCGTCATTCACCCATTGCGTCAGCGCAAGTACCAACTTCGGATGGCGCAACCAGCTCTGCAACAAAGCCTGATCGAGGCTTTCTTTATCGCACAGCGCCAGCACCGCGCCATGACAAGCAGCACCAAAATCAAAACGTTCGCCAGCGACAAAGCAAATCCCTTGCGCCACCGTTTCATCCAGATAAAAGCAGCGCAAGCCACCGATACGGATCAAGGGCTGTTGCTGCAAACTGGCCAGCAGTTCGCTCTCATCCAGCGGTTCATCCAGCGCCTGCAAATCCAGCGCGCATTTGGATTTCGACAGGAAGCTGCCGGCAAAATCTGCCACCAGATTGTCATCGTCGAGAATCGCTTGCAGCTGCGCCTTGATGCGGGCGAAGTCGCTGGTGTTGATTTGACCCTGATGCTGGTGCAGCGGCCGCCCCGGGTCGCTGATGAGCGCATTGCCCAGCTCCTTGTCGATCACGTAGTCAGCCAGACCGCTCAGCATGTCGCGGCCGGACTTGCTTCTGAAACCGGCCGAGAAGCTCATCGAATGTTCGAGCGAGACGCCGTCATGCGGGAAGCCGGGTGGAATGTACAGAATATCGCCAGGCAGCAGTTCGACATCGATGATCGCTTCAAATGGATCGGTGTGCAGCAGCGCCGCATGCGCGGCGAATTGCCGGTGGTCGCCCAGATCGCCGACGCGCCAGCGGCGCCGCCCCGAACCTTGGCAAATGAAGACGTCATACAGATCAATATGCGGCCCGACCCCGCCGCCGGGCGTGGCGTAACTGATCATCACGTCGTCGAAGCGCCATTTCGGAATAAACGAAAACGGCGCCACCATCTGCGCCACCGCCGGCGACCAGTGATCCGCCGCCTGCACGATCAGGGTCCAATCCTTTTCGCCCAAATGTTCATAAGATTCAAACGGCCCGAACTCGGCTTGTCATTGCCCGTCTTTTTTATACACCAGCCGCGACTCGACCTCGGCCTCGCACGCCAGACCGGCCAATTCATCGGGGCTGATCAGATCGGTGAAATGTTCGAAACCCTGCCGAATTACGAGCGGTTTTTGCTGCCAGTAATGCGCAAGGAAGTGTTCAAGAGAGAAATCAGCAAGATTCAGTGTCAACATGGCGGCAAGGGGAAAAAATGGAAGTCCACCTTGTAACACCGCTGCATCAAGCTTGATATAAGCCAGATCAAGTTATGCAAAATACCTTGCCAGGATATAGCCGGCGAGCGCATTGCGTCGCAGGCTATGTGTCGTTGATGGCGGCAACTGAAGTTATCCACATTTTCTGTGGATAACTCTGTGCGCAAGAAGGTATGAAAATTGTCAAGCCATTGATGCAAAAGACTTTTGTGCGCATGCAGGATTAGCTGGCATCAGCCTTTCATTTTTTCAATCATGTGGTTAATAACCGCAGTGTGTTCATGTTGCGGACTGAACAGAATTACTTCGGCGTTTTCTTCGACCTTGACAGTGTGTCCAGGCGGCCAGTAAAACAAGTCACTGGAACCGGTCACTTCTTGCGTGCCATCAGCATAAGTCGTGGTGAGCTTACCTTCTAATACATAACCCCAGTGGGGCGCCTGGCACAGATTTCCTTCCAACCCTTGCAGCAGGGGGGAGATATCCATTCCCGCAGGGAGGGAAAAATATTCGCCGCTTATCTTGCCGTAACCAGTCGCATCTCCGAAATCAATCTGCTGGCGCGCAGTGACACCTGGCGCGGAAATTTTGACTGGCACATCTTCTTTTGCGATACGCATTGATTATTCCTCCTTCAAGACAGTTGCAATCAGCGATGACGAAGGCCGGCCTTGATGCAGCAAGAACTCAAGCCTTCTTGGTCCACAGGCTGCACCAGCCTTCGGGGCTGATCTGGCCATCAACCAGCTTGCAGGTATTCGACTCGGCGAAGAAATTCAGGCATCCGCTGCACTTTTGCTCGCCCTTCGGCTGAGCCTGGTACTGGACGCTTGCCTGCGACACTTTATTGGACGCCGCCGGTACCGCAGAACCTGTGCTGGCGGCTGGATTGCTGGCTGGAGCGGAACTGCTTGAGTTCGCGCCTTTCTTTGAATCACAGCCGGAAACTACGATCGGCAGCCACAGGCTGCAACCGACCGCCAGTGCCCCGCGCAGCACAACCCTGCGCGGTGGGATTTCCTCTTTCATCATGCTCTCCTTTGAGTGATATTTCCCGGATCTTCACTGCGGTGCTTTCACCGCGCCCTTGAACTGCTTCCAATTGTCGTCAACAAATATCCCAGTGCATTTCAAGCCCATTCGCCATAGTCCGACTAGCATTCAATACGGAAAACAACGCTTGTAAACAGCATGCATCGCATCTTTTCCTATATTTTTTGCCATCATTCTTATTATCTTGTTAGATTTCACAGCGGTCGAATTGAGAAAAATCAAGCAGATTGCAGTCAACTTATTGAATCAGCGTCAACAAAACCGGGCGCGGCGCAACAACAGCGCGGTGCCGTGCCATTTTCATCAAAAACATCATTCACCGTGTGCCTTACGGCCCTTGAAAGAACAGTGAATATTGTCTAAATTGAATCGACAGTGCCAATGAGGCATTGGCTACTCAGTCTAATGGAGGCTGCCATGAAGCTACCCGCTAAACTCCTAATTGGTCTTGGCTTTATGACCGCCGTTCTTTCCACGCCGTTCGTGCAAGCTGATACCGGTTCAGATTTGTTGTTTAATGCCAAGATTGCGCAATTGCAGTGCGAAATTCGTGTACGCAATAAACTCGCCGACGAGCTGGTCCAGTTCCAGCTAGCCCACGGATACAGTGCCAATACTTCGGAAGCGCTCGCTAGACAGGGAAAAACCATGCTGGCACGCGCAGATGACGACGCGTTTACCAATGAAATGAAAAACCTGCAACGGACGCTGAAATTGTATGAGTCGATGGAGTGTGCATAATGACCTGCTCAAGTAAACCTGCTGCATAAGGATTGCGTTATCCAGCAGGTTTATGCAACGCGCCATCGTCTTTTTCCGTGATGCGGCGTGCGTCGTTCAAGGCACTGCGATACGTGCTTGGCAAAAAAAATACCAAACCATGTATTTTTAAAACACTACAGAATCCGTGCGTGAAGTGGCATATTAGTGCCTATACTCCGACATCATTATGATTTCGCGAAATCTAATATCGCCGCCAGCAAAGGTGCGCTTGCATCTGCAATCCGGTTCAGGCTGTGTTCTCGCAGTTGCCCCAGATCGACGGTTTTTTCAGTTTCCAGACCGGCCCAGCGCAGCAGGGCGGCGCAGGCGGCGGGGTGGTCGAACAGGCCGTGCAGGTAGGTTCCCATGATCTGGTCGTCGGCTGAACGTGCGCCTTCCGGTAGCGTCTGGACGCCTTCGTTGATGGTGAAGACTGGGCGCGCCAAGGCTGGGCCATGCGAAATTCCCATATGGATTTCATAGCCTTCAACCGGAATTTTTGCGCCGGCGTTCGCATTTGCATTTGCATCGGCATTCGTGTCAATAAATGTGTCAGCAAACGCGCAGTGGCCGGTGACTTGCGATAGATGTTTGTCTTTGGTTAGCAGGGTGTTGATGTCGAGCAGGCCCAGCGCCGGCGTGACGCCTGCCGCGCCTTCCACTCCGTACGGGTCGGTCACGCTGTGGCCCAGCATCTGGAAGCCGCCGCAGATGCCGATCAGTTTGCCGCCGTAGCGCAAATGCTTGGTCAATGCGTGCTGCCAGCCTTGCGCCTTGAGCCAGTCGAGGTCGGCGCGGGTGTTCTTGCTGCCGGGCAGGATGATCAGGTCGGCGCTTGGGATTGCGTGACCGGGGCCGACGAAGATCAGGTCGACGTCGGGATGGGCGCGCAGCGCGTCGAAATCGGTATGGTTAGAAATGCGCGGGAACACCGGCACCGCGATGCGGAATTTTCCGTTGCCGCTCTGGCCAATTTGAATCGCGTCTTCGGCATCCAGATGCAGGCCGTGCAGGTAGGGTAATACCGCCAGCACCGGCTTGCCGGTCTGCTGTTCCAGCCAGTCAAGTCCCGGTTCCAGCAGGCTGATGTCGCCGCGAAAACGGTTGACGACGAAGCCGATGATGCGGGCGCGTTCGCTGTCCGACAGGCAGGCCAGCGTGCCGACGAAATGCGCGAACACGCCGCCGCGGTCGATGTCGGCCACCAGAATCACAGGACAATCGACCGCTTCGGCAAAGCCCATATTGGCGATATCGCGCTCGCGCAGATTGATCTCGGCCGGGCTGCCCGCGCCTTCGACCAGCACCACTTCATAGCCGGCAAGCAGCCGCTGGTGCGACTCCAGCACGGCCGCCATCGCGATGGTCTTGTACTGGTGATAATCGCGCGCGTTCATGTCGGCGCGCACCTGGCCGTGGATGATGACTTGCGCGCCGGTGTCGCTGGACGGTTTCAGCAGCACCGGGTTCATGTCGGTGTGCGGCTCCAGCCCGGCGGCGCGCGCCTGCA
>JBDSCZ010000221.1:0-19780 GCA_039920865.1 Burkholderiaceae bacterium | reverse complement strand
GCGGATTACCGATTGCCATCGCTGTAAGAGCGACGTGCGCCGCCAGTTTCACCGCTGCGGCCCTTGTAGCCGCCGCCGTTGGCGCTGCGCGGTGCAGCATTCGGATTGCTGAATGTGCGCTGGCCTGGTTTGGCACCGCCACGGCTGTCGCCTGGTTTCCAGCCGCCTGGCTTGGATGGCGAACGTGATGTGGACGCGGTCTTTTTAGGCTCGAAACCTTCAACTACATCGACCGGAATCAATTGCTTGGTGAAGCGTTCGATGCGCTTGACGTTCATGCCTTCAGCGTGGTTCACCAAAGATACGGCGACGCCGTTACGACCGGCACGGCCAGTACGGCCGATACGGTGGACGTAATCTTCAGGAAACTTTGGCAAGTCGTAGTTGAATACGTGGGTGATCGCTGGTACATCGATACCGCGGGCGGCAACGTCGGTAGCAACCAGCACGCGTACTTGACCGCGACGCAGTGAATCCAGAGTGCGGTTACGCGCACCCTGATGCATGTCGCCATGCAGCGCGGCAGCGGAGAAGCCGGCAATATTCAAGCGGTCGGCGATGGTGTCGGCGTCACGCTTGGTGGCGGTAAATACCACTGCCTGATCCATCGTGACATCGCGCAACAGGTGGTCGAGCAAGCGATTCTTGTGCGACAGATCATCCACAAAGTGGACCTTCTGCGTGATGTTTTCATGCTTGGTGGCGGAACCGGCAATCTTGATGACAACCGGATTGTTGGTAATTTGCTGCGCCATGCGGCCGACCGTGCCGTCCAGAGTTGCGGAGAACAGCATGGTCTGACGGTTTTTCGGGGTGGCGTCGACGATTTTCTCGATGTCGTCTATGAAACCCATATCCAGCATGCGGTCGGCTTCGTCCAGCACCAGAATCTGCAACTGCGAGAAGTCGATCTTGCCGGATTCCATATGGTCAATCAGGCGACCCGGTGTGGCGACCAGGATTTCCGGATTTTTCGCCAGCAATTGCATTTGTTTCGGGTAAGGCATGCCGCCCAGGATCGAAACGGCCTTGATCCGTTTTACGTGCGTGCCGTATTTTTCAGTGGCGTTGGTAACTTGCAGTGCCAGTTCGCGGGTCGGTGTCAGTACCAGCATTTTTGGCTGGGCGGGCTGAAAGCGCGGGCGGTCGCCACGGGCGCGGGCTGCCTGGCGTTCCTGGTTGGAAGTTTTGCTTGCTCCGGCATCGGCCGGTTGTTCGGCGGAGGCGAATTTGTGCAGTGCGGGCAACATGAACGCGGCAGTTTTGCCGGAACCTGTTTGCGACGAAACCATCAGATCGCGGCCTTGTAGCGCTGCCGGAATTGCTTGTTCCTGGACTGTGGTTGGCTTGGTGTAACCGGCATCGGTCAATGCTTGAACTACGGACGCGTGCAGGCCTAGGGCTTCAAAAGTCATTCTTTTCTTTCGTAAATGTCAGCGCTCATGCAAATGCGAGAACGCGAAATAGCAACGCCAACCAACGAAATGACTTGAGATGTAAATGAATACAAAGAAATTTCGGCACAAAAGCTTTGCGCCGGGACTGTGTCTGTGTGACACAAAAGGCGGGGTGGCTTTAAATGTTGCATCTATAAAAATGCAACATAGGCTTGCGAAGCTGCTAATTTGTTGTTTTTGCGCCGCTAATTGCAGAACTTCTGCAGCGCAAGGACGACATAATACAGCAGTTTTGCTGCACATGCGCCATTTTTACTGAACTTGCGTATTGCAGGCGCGCCGGCCTGCAATACTGTTAGTCCGCGTTAATCCCCATCACATGCGAGAAGCCACCGTCGACGTAAGTGATTTCGCCAGTAATGCCGGCAGCCAGGTCCGACAGCAGGAAGGCTGCGGCATTGCCGACATCGTCTATCGTAATGTTACGGCGCAGCGGCGCGTGTTCGGCCACGAAGCCCAGCAGTTTGCCAAAATCCTTGATGCCGCTGGCAGCCAGGGTCTTGATCGGGCCAGCCGAGATGCCGTTGACGCGTATGCCTTTTTTGCCGACCGATTCGGCCAGGTAGCGCACGCTGGCTTCCAGCGAAGCCTTGGCCAGTCCCATCGTGTTGTAGTGCGGAATTGCCCGTACCGAACCGAGGTATGACAGCGTCAGCAATGCCGAATTGGCGCGCAGCAGCGGCAGTGCTGCCTTGGCCAGCGCCGGAAAGCTATAGGCCGAAATGTCATGCGCCACCGCGAATGCTTCGCGCGTGAAGCCGTCGAGGAAATCGCCGGCAATCGATTCGCGCGGTGCGAAGCCGATCGCATGTACCAGACCGTCGAGATGCTGCCAGGACTGGCCCAGATCGGCGAACAACGCATTGATTTGATCGTCGCTGCTGACGTCGCAGTCGAAAATCAGCTTGCTGTCGAATTCCGCGGCGAAATCGATGGTGCGTTCCTTGAAGCGTTCGCCGACATAGGTGAATGCCAGTTCGGCGCCTTCGCGTTTGCATGCTTTCGCGATACCGTACGCGATCGAGCGGTTTGACAACAAACCGGTGATCAGAATCTTTTTGTCTTGCAAGAATGCCATGTGTTACTCCAAGTGCTTTCGCAGGATAGAAGCGGCTTTCAGCGCAAGAACTGGCTGGAAGCCGCATATATGTTCGAATACGGGGTATTTCTTCGGCGCGGCCGAGTTTTTACAAACAGCTCGGGATTGTAGGTTGTAGCAGCCAGTACGGCAACTTTTCTTGCGCTTGCGTTGCGAAGTATAAATGTTCGCGTCCGCATCGAGTGCCTTTCGGTAAAATGGCTTAAAAAAGTGGGAGTTGTGATGCGCAATAGCAATATGCAGGTTGGTTCCCGGCAGTTGGACTGGTGCGCCGGATGACGAAAATTCTGAATGTCATATTGTTGTGCGGCGCTTGCCTGCTCGGCGCCCCTGTTTTGGCTGCGCCTGCGTTTTCGCTGTACGACACGCCGCGCTATGGGGCCGGTTTCACCCATTTCGATTATGTCAATCCGGACGCGCCCAAGGGCGGCGAGCTGTTCCTGGCCAATCCCGACCGTCGCACCAGTTTCGACAAGTTCAATCCTTTTTCGATGAAAGGCGTGGCCGCCGCCGGTGTGGACTCCCTGATGTTCGAGACGCTGACTGCCGGCTCCAGCGATGAGGTCGCGACCATGTACGGGCTGCTGGCCGAAGACATGGTGCTGGCACCGGACCGGATGTCAATGACGTTCCGGCTCAACCCGCTGGCGCGCTTCAATAATGGCGACCCGGTGCTGGCGGCGGATGTCAAGTACTCGTTCGACACGCTGGTGACCAAGGGCGCGCCGCAATTCAAGTCGGTGTTCGCCGATGTCAAACAATGCGTGGTGACCGGCGAGCGCAGCGTGCGTTTCGATTTCAAGACGCTGAACCACGAATTGCCGCTGATCGTCGGCAGCGTGCCGGTGTTTTCGCGCAAATGGGGCGCAAAAACCGATTTCGACAAGATCCAGCTGGAGCCGCCGATCGCTTCCGGCCCGTATCTGATCGATAGATACGATATCGGCCGCTCGATCAGTTACCGGCGCAATCCGTCCTACTGGGCCACCAATCTGCCGTCGCGCAAGGGCATGTTTAACTTCAAGCGCATCAATTATCGTTTCTACAAGGACGATGTGGCGCGCCTTGAAGCGTTCAAGGCCGGTGAGTTCGATGTGGTGGTTGAATACAGCGCAAAGAACTGGGCGCGCAGTTACAAGGGACCGAAATTTACCAGCGGCGAGATCGTCAAGCGCGAACTGACGCACTCCAATGGTGCCGGCATGCAGGGCTTCGTGATGAACTTGCGTCGGCCGCAGTTTCAGGATATCCGGGTGCGTCATGCCTTGACGCTGGCGCTGGATTTCGAGTGGATGAACCGGCAACTGTTTTACGGCCAGTACAAGCGCATATATTCGTTTTTCAATAACAGCGATATGGCCGCCACCGGCCTGCCGTCGCCGGACGAACGCAAGCTGCTGGAACCGCTGCGCGACCAGCTCGACCCGGCCGTGTTCGGCCCGGCGCCGGTGCCGCCCAGCACCAGGCCACCGGGTTCGCTGCGGGCCAATCTGCTGCAGGCCAGGGACTTGCTGCATCGGGCCGGCTGGGATTACCGCGACGGCGCGCTGCGCAATGCCAAGAACGAGCCGTTCGAGTTCGAGATCCTGGACGACCAGTCGGCGATGTCGCGCGTCATCAGCGTGTATGTGCGCAATCTGCAAAAGCTGGGTTTCCAGGTCAGGCAGCGCACCGCCGATTATGCGCTGGTGCAAAAGCGCATGGAGGAATTCGATTACGACATGACCAGCACTCGTTTCCCGGACGTCACTAGCCCCGGCAATGAAATGTTTAACATGTTCGGCTCGAAGGCGGCCGATCAGCCGGGCTCGAATAATGTATGGGGACTGAAGGATCCCGCGGTTGACCGCCTAGTGGAGGCGCTGGTGGCCGCCACCACCCGGCGCGACCTGGTGGCGGCGGCGCGCGCGCTGGACCGGGTCTTGCTGCACAAGTACATTGTGGTCACGCACTGGTTTTCATCGACCCACCGCATCGCTTACCGCAATCGCTTTGGCATTCCCGCCATAGCGCCGCTGTATTACCAGGCCGATCCGTATGTGATTTCAAGCTGGTGGGAGGCGAAGCCAAGGGAATAAGGCTCTGCGTGATTCACATTGGATAATTAAGTAAATGAAACAAATCACTTTAAATTACCGTCGTTCCCGCGAATGCGGGAATCCATAGGCCGATGGATATGACCTATGGATTTGCACGATCTGTATGAAGATATCGTGATTTAACCTGTGTATGTATCCCCGCATTCGCGAGGACGACGGTAGTAGTTTTTTTGCGTTACCTACTCAAACCCACATAGAGTCGGTAATATATAAAAAAATACGGGAGTATAGTTAAAAATACTATACTTTACGCACATGTTATGCGCGGTACATAAACATACAATATGTAGTATCAATAATGCGGTACGAATCGAAATGAGGCAACGATGAACCTGTGGGCTTACATAGCGAAACGCCTGTTGCTGATGCTGCCGACCCTGATCGGCGTGGTCAGCATCACCTTTGCAGTGATCCAGTTCGTGCCCGGCGGCCCGGTCGAACAGGCGCTGCTGGAACTCAAGGGCCGCGTCGGCGCGGGTGAGGCTTCCGGTGGCGGTGCGGCGCAATACCGGGGTCGGCAAGGGATTGATGCCGAGCGCGTGGCGGAGATCAAGGCGCTGTACGGTTTCGACAAGCCGGCGCCGGAACGTTTCTGGAAAATGCTGAAAGGCTTTGCCACTTTCGATCTGGGCCAGAGTTTTTACCATCACAAGGATGTCTGGGAGCTGGTCAAATCCAAGCTGCCGGTTTCGATCACGCTCGGACTGTGGACTTTCTTTCTGACGTATTTCGTCTCGCTGCCGCTCGGGATTGCGAAGGCGATCCGCGAAGGCAGTCGTTTCGACGTGGCGTCGAGCGTGCTGGTGCTGATCGGCTATTCAATTCCGGGCTTCGTGCTGGGTGTGTTCCTGCTGGTGATGTTCGGCGGCGGCAGTTTCCTGCAATGGTTTCCGCTGCGCGGCCTGACTTCGGATGACTGGGAATCCTTGTCGCTGCTGGGCAAGGTAACCGATTATCTGTGGCACATCACGCTGCCGGTGACAGCTTCGGTGGCCGGATCGTTTGCGGTGATGACGATGCTGACCAAGAACACCTTCCTGGAAGAAATCCGCAAGCAATACGTGCTGACCGCACGCGCCAAGGGCTTGAGCGAGAACACGGTGCTGTACAAGCACGTGTTTCGCAATGCGCTGATCCCGCTGGTGACCGGTTTCCCGGCCGCCTTCATCGGCGCCTTCTTTGCCGGCAGCCTGCTGATCGAAACCCTGTTTTCGCTCGACGGCCTGGGCCTGTTGTCATACGAATCAGTGGTGCGGCGCGATTATCCGGTGGTGATGGGTACGCTGTACCTGTTTACCCTGATCGGCCTGGTGGTCAAGTTGCTGGGCGACCTGTGCTACGTCTGGGCCGACCCGCGGGTGCAGTTTGAAAGTTTGAACAAATGACCACAGCTTCCATTTCCATATCGCCGGGACGCCGCATCTGGCTGCGTTTCAAGCAAAACCGCCGCGGCTACTGGAGTCTGATCCTGTTTTGCGTTTTGTTCGGACTCAGCTTGATGGGCGAACTGCTGTCCAACGACAAGCCGCTGGTGGCGCGTTACAACGGAGAACTGGTGTTTCCGGTGCTGGTAACCTATTCGGAAAAAACCTTCGGCGGCGACTTCGATTCGCAGGCCGATTATCTCGATCCCTTTATTCGCGAGCAATTCAGCAAAAATGGCAACTGGGCGATCTATCCGCCCAACACCTACAGTTTCAACACGCTGAATTATTTTGCCACGTCGCCGAATCCAGCCCCGCCGTCCAGCGAAAACTGGCTCGGTACCGACGACCGCGGCCGCGACGTCACGGCGCGCCTGCTGTACGGTTTTCGCGTATCGGTGTTGTTTGCGCTGGCCTTGACCGTTACCGGCGTACTGCTGGGCATGATTACCGGTGCGGTGCAGGGTTATTTTGCCGGCAAGACCGATTTGCTATTCCAGCGTTTCATGGAAATCTGGAGTTCAATGCCGGAGCTGTACCTGCTGATCATCTTTTCTTCGATCTTCGAACCCAGCATCGGCTTGCTGCTGATCTTGCTGTCGATGTTCGGCTGGATGGGTTTGTCGGACTATGTGCGCGCCGATTTCCTGCGCAACCGCCATCTGGAATACGTGCAGGCGGCGCGCGCGCTGGGCCTGTCGAATGGGCAGATCATCTGGCGCCATGTGCTGCCGAACAGCCTGACGCCGGTGGTCACCTTCCTGCCGTTTCGCATGAGCGGCGCGATCCTGGCACTGACCAGCCTGGATTTCCTCGGCTTGGGCGTGCCGCCATCGACGCCGAGCTTGGGCGAGTTGCTGGCGCAGGGCAAGAATAATCTGGATGCATGGTGGATCGCGCTGTCGACCTTCGCGGTGCTGACCATCACCTTGCTGCTGCTGACCAATATCGGCGATGCGCTGCGCAATGCGCTGGATGTGCGGAGGAAGTCATGAGCCTGCTACAGATACAAAACCTGAGCGTGGCCTTCGGCTCCAGCACCGTGGTCGATGATGTGAGTTTCACGATTGCTGCCGGTGAAAAACTGGCGATTGTCGGCGAATCCGGTTCCGGCAAGACCGTTACCGCCTTGTCGCTGTTGCGGCTGAATCAGGATGCGCGCTATGGCGGACGCATCCTGTTCGAGGGCAAGGACATTCTGACGCGTTCGGAAGCGGCGATGCGCGCAGTGCGCGGCAAGGACGTGGCGATGATCTTTCAGGAACCGATGACGGCCTTGAATCCGCTGTTTACCATCGGCAACCAGATTGCCGAAGTCTTGATGCAGCACGAAGGCATCAGCAGCAAATCTGCCGCGCTGCGCACCGTCGAACTGCTGGATAAAACCGGCATTCCCGAGCCGGCGCGGCGCGCCATGTCATACCCGCATCAACTTTCCGGCGGCCAGCGCCAGCGCGCGATGATCGCGATGGCGCTGGCGTGCAAGCCGAAACTGCTAATTGCCGATGAGCCGACTACCGCGCTGGATGTGACGATCCAGGTACAGATCCTGGAGTTGCTGAATCAACTCCAGCGCGAACAAAACATGGCGGTGCTGTTCATCTCGCACGACCTCAATCTGGTACGCCATTTTGCCGACCGGGTCGGCGTGATGGAGCAGGGCCGCCTGGTTGAAATTGCGCCGACTGCAGAACTGTTTGCCAATCCGCGCCAGGCTTACACGCGTCAATTGCTGGCCAGTCGGCCGCAACGCCGCGTCAATCCGGTGGCGCTTGACGCGCCGGTCCTGCTGGGGGCGCAAAAGCTGAGCTGCAGCTTCCCGATCAAGCAGGGCTGGTTCAAAAAATCGCAATTTATTGCCGTCGATAATGTCACTCTGACGCTGCAACAGGGTGAAACGCTGGGCATCGTCGGCGAATCCGGCTCCGGCAAATCGACGCTGGGGATGGCCTTGCTGCGGCTGTCATCGGCCAGCGTCGACGGTAAAATTCAGTTTGACGGTCAGCCGGTGAGCGCGATGTCAAGTGCCGCGATCCGGCCGCTGCGCGCCAAGATGCAGGTGGTGTTCCAGGACCCGTTCGCGTCGCTGTCGCCACGCCGCACCATCGAGCAAATCGTCGGCGAAGGGTTGGCTTTGCACCAGCCGCAACTGAGCGCTGCCGCGTTGCGCAGCGCCGTTGTCGATGGCTTGCTGGAAGTCGGCCTGAGCGCCGATATGCTGTCGCGTTATCCGCATGAATTTTCCGGCGGACAGCGCCAGCGCATCGCGATTGCTCGCGTGCTGGTGCTGAAGCCGGCGCTGATCCTGCTCGACGAGCCGACCTCGTCGCTGGATGTCTCGGTGCAGCAGCAGGTGCTGCTGTTGCTGGCAGAGTTGCAGCGCAAATACGGCATGGCTTACCTGTTCATCAGCCACGATCTGGCGGTGATCCGCGCGATGGCGCATCGGGTGTTGGTGCTGAAAGACGGCAAGGCGCTGGAAGCCGGCCCGACCGAAGCTGTGATGTTGCAGCCGAGTCACCCATATACACAGCGCTTGCTGGCAGCTTCGGCTTATGCGCTAGATGGGCGGCTTGCGTCTGCATTGCCGGTTGCGGTGAATTGAGATTGATTGCAGCGGCGTAGGATGGGTGAAACCCATCATTTGCGTTGATAACGATTGAAAGCGATGGGTTTCACCCATCCTACGAAGTAAAAAACAGGGAGTATGATCAATAATATGGCATTTTACGCAATTATTTATTGCGCTATTGAAAATACAGCATTAAGTATAATTTAGGGATCAAAACATTGATCCGCTGCCCGCCAAGGAGAAAAAATGATGAGAAATATGCATGTCAATACCATTTCCAAGCCGATCTGCGTTCTGTTTGCTGCGCTGGTGCTGGCGTCCTGCAGCACGGTCCAGACCACCCAAGGCGGCACGGTCGGCGTCGGCCGCGCGCAAAGAATGGCGATATCGGAAGAACAGATAGAGCAGGCGGCGCGCCAGCAATACGCGGAAGTGCTGGCCGATGCGCGCAAGAAAGGCACGCTGAACCGGGATGCTGCGCAATTGAGCCGGATTCGCAGCATTTCCAATCGATTGATTGCACAGAGCGCAGTATTTCGCCCCGATGCGCGCAACTGGCAATGGGAACAGAACCTGATTACGGCGCCCGAAGTCAATGCCTGGTGCATGCCCGGCGGCAAGATCGCGGTGTACACCGGCCTGATCGAAAAATTGCGCATCAGCGATGATGAACTGGCTGCGGTGCTTGGGCATGAAATCGCCCATGCGCTGCGCGAACATGCGCGCGAGCGCGCTTCGCAGCAGGTCGGCACCGATCTGGCTTCGGCCGGCGCGGAAATTCTCGGTTCCATTTACGGTATCGGAGGGCTGGGCAAGGTCGCCAGCACCGGCTTGCAGCTTGGCATCGGCCTGCCGAATTCGCGCCTGCATGAAACCGAGGCCGACCGGATCGGGGTCGAGTTGGCAGCCCGTGCCGGCTTTGACCCGCGCGCCGCAGTCAGCCTGTGGCAAAAAATGGCACAAGTGGGCGGCGGTGCACCACCGGAGTTTCTATCGACGCATCCATCGCGCGAAAGTCGTTTGAACGATCTGAACGATTATGCACAGCGCGTGATGCCGCTGTTCGAACAGGCCCGAAAAAAGCGCTAATGCCGCGCGCAGACTGGCTCGCAATCCGGCCTGGCAAATTTGCCAGGCCGGATTCGATCTTGACGCAGGTGCAAATATGGCATAATCGAACGCTGATTCTCGCACTTACACGCACATTTACACACGCATTTACACCTTTCTGGCAGCTTAAAATATGGCCAATACGCTCTACGACAAACTTTGGGATTCGCACGTTGTACATGCCGGCGAAGATGGCACCACGATACTGTATATCGACCGGCATCTGCTGCATGAAGTCACCAGCCCGCAGGCTTTCGACGGGTTGAAACTGGCCGGGCGCAAGCCGTGGCGGGTGGCCGCCAATCTGATGGTGGCGGACCACAACGTGCCTACCACCGACCGCGCCAACGGCATTGCCGACCCGACTTCGCGCCTGCAAGTGGAGACGCTGGATGCCAACGCCGCCGAGTTCGGCCTGACCTACTTCAATATGCGCGACCATCGCCAGGGCATCGTCCATGTGATCGGACCTGAGCAGGGTGCGACGTTGCCCGGCATGACGGTAGTCTGCGGCGATTCGCATACTTCGACCCACGGCGCATTCGGTTGCCTGGCGCACGGCATCGGCACCTCCGAAGTCGAACACGTGCTCGCAACCCAGACCCTGCTGGCGAAAAAATCCAAGGCGATGCTGGTGCAAGTGGACGGCGCACTGCCGTCCGGCGTCACCGCCAAGGATATCGTGCTGGCCATCATCGGCAAGATCGGCACTGCCGGCGGCACCGGATACGCGATCGAATTTGCCGGCTCGACCATCCGCAGCCTGTCGATGGAAGGCCGCATGACAGTCTGCAATATGGCAATCGAAGCCGGTGCCCGCGCCGGCATGATCGGCGTCGATGACACCACCATCAATTACGTCAAGGGACGGCCGCTGTCGCCGGTTGGTCCACACTGGGACCGTGCAGTCGATTACTGGCGCACGCTGCATACCGACGCCGGCGCCCGTTTCGATCTGGTGGTGACGCTGAATGCGGCCGAAGTCAAGCCTCAGGTAACTTGGGGTACGTCGCCCGAAATGGTGGTGTCGATCGATGACCGGGTGCCGGACCCGGACCAGGAAAAAGACGCAGTCAAGCGCGATGCGATGGAAAAAGCGCTGGCATACATGGGTCTGAAGCCGAATACCGCGATGTCCGAGATCCGCATCGACAAGGTTTTCATCGGCTCCTGCACCAATTCGCGCATCGAGGATTTGCGCGCCGCCGCCGCCGTGGTGCGCGGCAAGTATCGGGCCTCTAATGTGCTGCTGGCGATGGTGGTGCCAGGCTCCGGTCTGGTCAAGGATCAGGCCGAGCGCGAAGGGCTGGACAAGATTTTCCGCGCTGCCGGTTTCGAATGGCGCGAACCGGGTTGCTCGATGTGCCTGGCCATGAATGCCGACCGCCTGGAACCGGGCGAGCGTTGCGCATCGACCTCGAACCGCAATTTCGAAGGACGTCAGGGGCAGGGCGGCCGTACCCATCTGGTGTCGCCCGAGATGGCTGCCGCAGCCGGTATCGCCGGACATTTCGTCGACGTGCGTTCGTTCCGTTAATCCACTTATCCGTAAAAATCAATATGAAAAAACTACTCACTCTGATCTGTATCGCCTTCGCCCTGAGCGCCTGCAACACCATGGAAGGTTTTGGCAAGGATGTCCAGAAAGTAGGGACCAAGGTTGAGGGTGCAGCAAGGAAATAAGGCAAATATCATGGAAAAATTTACCGTACTCGATGGCCTGGTAGCACCGCTGGACCGTGCCAACGTGGATACCGACGCCATCATCCCGAAGCAATTCCTGAAATCCATCAAGCGCTCCGGCTTCGGCCCGAACCTGTTTGACGAATGGCGTTATCTGGATCATGGCGAGCCCGGCCAGGATAATTCCCGGCGCCCGGTCAACCCCGATTTCGTGCTGAACCAGCCGCGTTATCAGGGCGCTGCGATCCTTTTGACGCGCAAGAACTTCGGCTGCGGCTCATCGCGCGAGCATGCGCCATGGGCGCTGGAACAATACGGTTTCCAGGCCGTGATAGCGCCGAGCTTTGCCGATATCTTCTTTAATAACTGCTACAAGAACGGTTTGCTGCCGATAGCCTTAACCGAGTCGCAGGTGGATCATCTGTTCGATGAAGTCAAGGCGTTGCCGGGATTCCGGCTGGTGATCGATCTGGAGCGGCAGTTGGTGACAACCGCCAATGGCAGCGTAGCGTATCCATTCGATATCGATGCGTTCAGAAAATACTGCATGCTCAACGGTCTCGATGACATCGGCCTGACATTGCGGCAGTCCGACCTGATTCATGCTTTTGAAGAGCGCCACATCGCGTCCCAGCCATGGTTGGCCAACACCATTTGATGCTTTCGCAAAACGGATCGTAGGATGGGTGCAACCCATCGCCTATCGAACTGACTCGATGGGTTGCACCCATCCTACGAAGGCAGATATCGCTTTTTGTGGCTTTCGTAGATAAGTGCGTAATACGATTTAATCAATTTATAACAAAGAATAACTATGAAAATTGCAGTCTTGCCTGGCGACGGCATCGGCCCTGAAATTATCGAACAAGCAGTACTGGTACTTAACGCGCTGGGCGAATCGTTCGAGATGGAAACTGCACCTGTTGGTGGTGCCGGTTATGCCGCACACGGACATCCATTGCCTGAAGGCACGTTGAAGCTGGCGAAAGAAGCCGATGCGATCCTGTTCGGTGCGGTCGGCGACTGGCAATACGATACGCTGGAGCGCGCACTACGCCCGGAACAGGCGATTCTCGGCTTGCGCAAGAACCTGAACCTGTTTGCCAATTTGCGCCCAGCCATCCTGTATCCGGAACTGGCAGGCGCATCCACGCTGAAGCCGGAAGTGGTTTCCGGGCTGGACATCCTGATCATCCGTGAACTGACCGGCGATGTTTATTTCGGCCAGCCGCGCGGCGTGCGCGAATGCCCGGACGGCCCGTTCAAGGGCCAGCGCGAAGGCTTCGACACGATGCGCTATGCGGAAGGTGAAATCCGCCGGATTGCCCACGTCGCATTCCAGGCCGCGCAAAAGCGCGACAAGCGCCTGACTAGCGTGGACAAGGCCAATGTGCTGGAAACCTTCCAGTTCTGGAAAGACATCGTCACCGACGTGCATCGCGAATATCCGGACGTCGCCCTCGATCACATGTACGTCGACAATGCCGCGATGCAACTGGTGCGGGCGCCGAAGAAGTTCGACGTGATGGTGACCGGCAATCTGTTCGGCGACATCCTGTCGGATTGCGCGGCGATGCTGACCGGCTCGATCGGGATGCTGCCGTCGGCTTCGCTGGACGCCAACAACAAGGGCCTGTACGAGCCGTCGCACGGCTCCGCACCCGATATCGCCGGCAAAGGCGTGGCCAATCCGCTGGCTACGATCCTGTCGGCAGCGATGATGTTGCGGTATTCGCTGAACAAGGCAGAACAGGCCGACCGGATCGAAGCGGCAGTCAAGAGCGTTCTGGCGCAGGGCTTGCGCACCCCGGATATCTACGAGGCTGGCACACGCAAGGTCGGCACCAAAGAAATGGGCGCGGCGGTGTTGCAGGCACTGGCTTGACTTAACGTGAAGTCGCGTAGCGACTCGCTTCGCTCCCCTCTACCGCGTGCGGGAGAGGGGCTGGAGGAGAGGGTCGCTTTATTCAAATATTTTTGAAATTGCACTTGAGGAAATTATGAAATTAGTCGGTTTAGTCGGTTGGCGTGGCATGGTTGGTTCGGTCCTGATGCAGCGCATGCAGGAAGAGGGCGATTTCGCCTATATCGAACCGGTGTTCTTTTCAACCTCGAACGCAGGCGGAGCAGCACCCGCGATGGCGAAAAATGAAACGACGTTGAAAGATGCCGGCGATCTTGACGCGCTCAAGAAATGCGACATCATCATCACGTGCCAGGGCGGCGACTACACCACTGAGTTGTTCCCGAAACTGCGTGCGGCAGGCTGGAACGGCTACTGGATCGATGCGGCATCGACGCTGCGGATGCAGGACGATGCGATCATCGTGCTCGACCCGGTGAACCTGGGCGTCATCAGGACCGCGTTGGACAATGGCGTCAAAAATTATATCGGCGGCAATTGCACCGTGTCCTGCATGCTGATGGGCTTGGGCGGCTTGTTCCAGCACGATCTGGTGGACTGGATGAGCGCAATGACCTATCAGGCTGCCTCCGGTGGCGGCGCCCAGCACATGCGGGAATTGCTGACCCAGTTTGGCACCATCAACTCTTCGGTAAAAGCGCTGCTGGACAATCCGGCTGCCGCCATCCTGGAAATCGACCGTCAGGTACTCGCCACACAACATGGCATGGGCGAGGGTGAAACCCAGCATTTCGGTGCCCCTCTGGCCGGCAACCTGATCCCGTGGATAGACAAGGATCTCGGCAACGGCATGTCGCGCGAAGAATGGAAGGCCGGCGCCGAAACCAACAAGATTCTCGGCAAGGGCGAAGGATTTGGTTCCAGGGCGATTCCGGTGGACGGTCTGTGCGTGCGCGTCGGTGCGATGCGCTGCCATTCGCAGGCATTGACCATCAAGCTGAATAAAGATGTGCCTCTCGACGAAATCAACGACATCATCGCGCAGAATAATCAATGGGTAAAAGTGGTGCCCAACAACCGCGAAGCATCGATGCGGGATTTGACTCCGGCAGCGGTAACCGGCAGCCTGACCATTCCTGTGGGGCGCCTGCGCAAGATGCAGATGGGTGGCGAATACCTGTCCGCATTCACCGTCGGCGACCAACTGCTATGGGGTGCAGCAGAGCCATTGCGCCGCATGCTGCGGATATTGCTGGAGGCATAATTTTTGTTGTTAACTTTTGTTATTAACTGAGATGCGTATCTGCATCGCGGTTAAAAACAATCTCCGCCTTCGTAGCTTGGGCTAACGTTTTGTTAGCCCAACATTGCGCGCACATTGTTGGGCTTCGCTACGCTCAGCACCAACCTACGGCGTTGGAGTATATTTATTACACGCAATTAAAGCATGCGAAAAGTGCAATAAAAATTACGATACTCCCTAATTTAATGAAAATCGTTGGATTGTGAGTCTGGTTCGCTTGCGCACCAAAGTTTGTAATGTTATGTTGAGAGCCCTGAGCATAGTGTTGCTCTAAGGCAGTATTTATGTTTTTTTGCAATATAAGCTAACCGTAAGCATGACTATGCCAATCAATATGCATCCAAAAAGCCCGTCCAAATTTATTTCGTTTAGCCTGAAAATACTGGGCGCGGCTGTTGCTTCGGCCGTATTGTGTTCTGCCGCACAGGCAGCCGGCTTGGGTAAGCTAACTGTACTGTCCGGACTCGGACAGCCGCTCAGAGCAGAAATCGAACTATCCTTAACTTCTAAGGAAGCGGCAAGATCTTTAGTGGCGAAATTGGCGCCGGTAGAGGCATTTCGACAAGCTAAGATTGACTTTCATCCTGTTTTATCGACATTGCGTTTCGCGATTGTGGAACGTGGAGATCGGCAAGTTATTAGCATGACTACATTGCAGCCAATCAACGAGCCATTCGTTGACGTGCTGCTGGAGCTAGGTGGAAACAAGGGCCGCCTGATTCGCGAGTACACTTTTTTGCTGGATCCGGTTGACTTGCGCCTGAATCAGAATGCACAGGTAGTTGCGCCGGTGGCGCTGCCCGCCGAGCGGGCGCTTGCTTCGTCGGCTCCGGCCATGGCCGCATTGCCCGCCGCACAGAGGGCGGCAGCCGGCAATCAGCTACCACCAGAACGTTCCAGGGCAATTGAAGAAAAAAAATCCACCAGTTATAAAGTAAAGAGTGGGGATACGTTGACCCGCGTCGCAGCAAAATTCAAGCCGGAAGGCATTTCGCTGGATCAAATGCTGGTTGCTTTGTATCGGGCCAATCCGAATGGATTTGTCGGGGGCAACATGAACCGCATGCGGTCCGGCGCTGTTCTGTCCGTTCCCGATGGCAATACTGCAAGTAGCGTTGCACCTGCGGGCGCTTCTGCCGTCGTCATCGCCCAAGCCGCCGATTTCAATGCGTATCGTAACCAACTGGCCGGCAAGATTGCCCGAGCCCCGGCAAAATCATCGGAAGCCACAAAACAAAGTGCGGTCGGCAAGATCGAGTCCAAAGTAGAAGAAACACAGGCAGGCATTGCCGAATCAAAAGATAAATTGAGATTGTCCAAGGCGGATGCCCTGGCCAATAGCGCAGCCGGCTTGGCGAGCGAGGCCGCAGTCAATAGCAGGATTGCAGCCGACAAAGCGGTAGAAGAGGCGAATGCGCGCATCCAGAGTCTGGAGAAAACGGTCAGCGACCTGCAAAAACTTCTCGAGATCAAGAATAAAGCGCTGAGCGAACAGCAACTTAACGCACAAAATGCACCCGCAACGGAACTGGCAGGCTCCGGTGCCGTTACTCAAGCGGTTACTCAGGCCGTTGCGTTGCCAGAGCCGATGCCGGCGCCGGTGCCAGTAAAACCGAAGGTGACTGCTCCAGAGCCGGTCGCCAAAGCAAGTTTCTTCGACGGCTTTTTGAACGATCCATTATTGCTGCCCGGTGCAGGTCTTCTGATCGCCATTCTTGGCGCCTTCGGCATTTACAGTAATCGCCGCAGAAAACAACGCAACAAGTTCGACAACAGCGCAATGGGCGCATCGATTTTGCAAACGAATTCACTGTTTGGTTCGACTGGCGGCCAGAGCGTGGATACCAATAACAGCGTCTTCAATTCCAGCTTCTCGCCGTCAGCCAGTCAGCTCGATGCCAATGAAGTCGATCCGGTCGCTGAGGCAGATGTCTACATTGCCTATGGACGCGATGCCCAGGCTGAAGAAATCCTGAAGGAAGCCTTGAGGACGCAACCGGACCGCCATCCGGTACGCCTGAAGCTGCTGGAGATTTATTCCAACCGTAAGGATTTGCGCTCTTTTGAGATGCTTGCCAGCGAGTTGTACGGGATGACGAAAGGGGAAACCGATGAGTGGCATCAGGCTGCCCGGATGGGTGCCGCACTGGACCCGAATAATCCTTTATATGCAGGCGGCGCATTACCCGAAGAGGTAGCTGCCAAGGCCGTTGCACTGGGTGCACCTACCTTGCCGCTGGAAGAACTTGATCCGGAAGCGCTGCTAACCAACTCGCAGTCGGATGTCGGTGATGACTCGGAGTTGCTTGCATTCGATGACATCGCGCCGCCGATAGAGCCCAAGGTGGATTCTGTTAAAACTTCCGAGCAGGTTCCTGATTATCTTGCCGAGGCAGAGAATTCGATTTCCACTGGACTGGATTTTGATTTGGGCGAGATTGCAGATGCCGCACCGGAACCCGACGTCACCACGCAGGAGGAGGCAGATAGCGGCAGCATCGATTTCGTCTCTGGATCATTGGCCGAGCAAATGCCTGCGCCGGAGCAAAGCGTTGAGCAAGAGCCGGAGCCGGTGGTCGCCAAATCGGAAATTGCCGCAGATGCGGTGCCTGTTCCAGATTTTCCCAAGTTCGATCTGGATGAAGTCGATTTTGATTTCATGGACAAAACGCCAACTGATAAGGATGAAGCTGGTCAGGAGTTGCTGACGCCAGTGGCAAAAGCGGATACGGTTCCTGTCGTGCTACCCGTAATCGAGGCGATGCCTGAAGCCAAGTTTGAACCTGAGTTTGAATCCGGGCCGGATGCTGAGTCCGATGTCGCCGGGTTGGAATTCGATTTATCTGGTATCGACCTGGATTTCAATCCTGCCGAATCTGGACGGGCAGAATTGGATCAATCTGACCAAACGCTGCCATCTGATGCCGGTTTTGGCAATATGGAAATGTCAACAAAACTTGATCTGGCAGTTGCTTACCAGGAAATTGGCGACAAGGACGGTGCGCGTGAATTGCTTGATGAAGTGATGCAAGATGGTTCTGTGGCGCAAATGGAGAAAGCCAAAGTCATGCTGGCCGAGATGGCCTGATTGGCTTGTGTTGTGAACGACGGGTGCCGCGTTTTGCTGGCACCCGTTTTATTTTACGGTTTTGAAATTGAATGGATCTGAATTGAAGCGCATTGCTCTCGGGATTCAGTACGACGGTTCACCCTGGTCAGGCTGGCAAACGCAGCCGGATGGCTGTACCGTTCAGGACGTACTGCAATCGGCCCTGAAAAAATTCGGCCGGCGTGAAATCGCAACCGTGTGTGCCGGTCGTACCGACACAGGTGTGCACGCTATCGAACAAGTGGTGCATTTTGATACCGATATCAGCCGCGAAACAGCATCCTGGGTGCGCGGCGTGAATGCTTTTTTGCCAGCCTCGATTGCGGTGCGCTGGGCCTGCGAAGTCAGGCGCGACCCGACTGACGATTTTCATGCACGCTTTAGCGCAAGCGCACGCACCTACCATTACGTTTTATACAATCATCCGATCAGGTCGCCGCTGCTATGCGGAAAAGTCGGCTGGGTATTTCGTCCTCTGGATGAAAACAACATGCGTATCGCGGCCCAGTCGCTGCTTGGCGTGCATGATTTCTCCGCTTTCCGGGCCTCGCAGTGCCAGGCAAAATCTCCGGTTCGGACCATGCATGGCATTGAGATTGTGCGCAAAGGCAATTTGATCGTGATTACCTTGCGTGCCAATGCTTTTTTGCACCACATGGTGAGAAATATTGTCGGATCGCTGATCGCTATCGGCAACGGCAAAAAGCCGGCAGACTGGCTACAGGAAGTGCTCGAAGGCCACGACCGCAAGTTTGCCGCGCCGACATTCATGCCCGACGGGCTCTATCTGGCGAACATAGAATACGATCAAAAATGGCAACTGCCGCAACAGGATCTGGAATTCATGCCGTGGCAATAAGCCCCTGTTGGCAAAAATGTTGGGCTTCGCTATGCTCAACGCCAACCTACGGGGTATTTTTGTATTCCGCATGTTTTATATGCGGGAAACTGTATGTTATTTGGCATACTCCACCTGAATTAATTGGATGAAAAGTCGGAAGATTGGTTGGTCCTGAGCAAAGCGAAGCCCAACATCGGATCTGTCTCGAATCACGTAAAGGTTAATATCCTGGAGGTATGCCGTGCCAAAATTTGCCGCCAATCTGACCCTGATGTTCAATGAAGTCCCGTTTCCGCAGCGCTTTGCCGCCGCCGCCGCGGCCGGTTTCAATGCCGTCGAATTCCTGTTTCCATACGAATATACAGCGCAGGAAGTGGCGTCATGGCTGCAGGAAAGCAATCTGGAGAACGTGTTGTTCAATCTGCCGCCCGGCGACTGGGCGGCAGGCGAGCGCGGCGTGGCGGCGCTGCCCGGCCGAGAACGCGAATTTCGCGCCGGTGTCGCGCGCGGGATCGAATATGCACTGGCGTGCGGCACCAAGCGGCTGCACATGATGGCCGGGCTGATACCGGCCGGCGCGGACATGGGCATCCATCGCGAAGTCTATCTGAGCAACCTGCGCCACGCGGCGCGGGAAGTGGGCAAGCATGGCCTGATCCTGCTGATCGAACCGATCAACCGGCGCGACATGCCCGGTTACTTCCTCAATTCGCAGGCCCAGGCACATGCGCTGCGGCAAGCATCCGGGGAATCTAACGTCAAGGTGCAAATGGATTTTTATCACGCACAAATCGTCGAGGGCGATCTGGCGACGACATTCAAACAATATTTTGATGGTATCGGCCATGTGCAGATCGCCAGTGTACCCAGCCGCAATGAGCCGGACGATGGCGAAGTTAATTATCCCTACCTGTTCCGGCTGCTCGACGAGCTTGGCTATCAAGGCTGGATCGGCTGCGAATACCGTCCACGCGGCCGTACCGAGGATGGCCTCGGCTGGCTGGCGGCAGCAAACATGCAGGGAGTCTAAAAATGAAAGTTTTTGTCACCGACGGCATCGATGTTGCGCTGCTGCCCAGCGCAAATAAGTTCCTGATTAGCTACCAACCTCAGACTAAGAGCGGAATTCACAATATTGTCATTCCCGCGAAGGCGGGAAACCATACATCGCACGCTGAATCACCGGTGTATGGATCCCCGCTTTCGCGGGGACGACGGG
>JBDSCZ010000220.1:0-14619 GCA_039920865.1 Burkholderiaceae bacterium | reverse complement strand
CATCAAGTTGTGCGGGGGCATGATAATCGACCGCAGTGCTGTCGACCACGAACATGACGGACTCCGTGTGCATCAACGCTTGCTGTTGGATGCCAGCGCTGCGCAGCCATTCGCTGCGCGCGCGTTCGAAGAATTTCAGGTAATTGGCATAAAACACGATACCGCCGGCGTCGGTGTCTTCATAATAGACACGCACGCGCCAACTGAAATTGTTGGTCATTATTGGACTTTTAGTAAAAATGATGCGTGCATGACGCTTGGTGATTTCGGACTTATTATATAGGCGCCGGCCTGCGCTGCTAGTAAAAGCAGTATTTTACGTAAATTCCGATGTATTTTCTGGCGTGCTGCAAATTTTGACCTTGTGAGGAGTTTCGATGCAATTCGCTTTTTCGCCGCCTGCACCGGCTGCCGTACCGGTAGCCGGAGATTCGGTCTTTTTTCCGGTCCATCGGGTTTATTGCGTTGGCCGCAATTATGCCGAGCACGCCAAAGAGATGGGCGGAACCGGCCGCGAAGCGCCGTTTTTCTTCATGAAGCCGGCCGATGCAGTACTGCCGGTGGCAGCCGGTGCCGTCGGGCAGATGGCATACCCGAGCCAAACCAGCGACTTGCAGCATGAGATCGAGCTGGTGATTGCGATCGGCAGGGGCGGCCAGGACATCGACGTTGATGCAGCCTTGCAGCATGTGTGGGGTTACGCGATCGGGTTCGACATGACGCGCCGCGATTTGCAAAGCGAGGCCAAGAATCTGGGCCGGCCATGGTGTACCGCTAAAGGTTTTGACGATTCAGCGCCGATTGGGCCGATCCATCCGGTGTCGCAGTGCGCGCTGGCAGCGAATGCGGGCATTGCGCTGAAAGTGAATGGCGTAATGCGCCAGCACGAGACGCTCGACCAGATGATCTGGAGCATCCCTGAAATCATTGCGCATTGTTCGAAATTCTATGCGTTGCAGCCGGGCGACCTGATCTTTACCGGCACTCCGTCCGGTGTGGCGGCGGTGCTGCCGGGCGATCTGCTGGAAGGCGCTATCGCCGGTCTGGGGCAATTGTCGCTCAAAATCGTTTGACGTCCGGCTCGTACGCGTCTTTGTACCTGAAAAATACAGCTATCTGTATTTTAAAATTGGCAATATAAGTATGCGGGAAGTTCGCTATTTTATGGCATACCCCTATATATTCTGTCGTGCTGACTATTTTCAGGATGCGCAAGCGACGATCCGACGGAGGCATAAATCGCCATGAAACTGTACAGCTATTTCCGCAGCTCGGCGTCGTATCGGGTCCGCATCGCGCTCAATCTGAAAGGGCTGGCGTACGACGTGATCCCGGTGCATCTGCTGCGACACGGCGGCGCGCAATTTTCACCCGATTACCTGAAGCTCAATCCGGACGCGTTGGTGCCGGTGCTGGTCGACGACAGCGGGCCGGAATTGGGGGCCGACCCGGAGCCGCCGGTGCTCCGGCAATCGCTGGCCATCATCGAATACCTGGAAGAGGCTTATCCTGCACCCGCCATTTTGCCCAAGGGCGCGCTGGAGCGGGCCTATGTGCGCGGCATCGCGTTTTCGATTGCCTGCGATATCCATCCGCTCAACAATCTGCGCGTATTGCGTTATCTGGCGCGGCAGTTGAAGGTGGAGCAGGAAGACCGCAACGTTTGGTATCGCCACTGGTGCCAGCAAGGCCTGGCGGCGCTGGAGCAAACCCTGGTCAATGATGCGCGGGTCGGGATCTATTGTTACGGCGAGACCCCGACGCTGGCTGATTGCTGCCTGATTCCGCAACTCTGTAATGCCGAGCGCATTGAGTGCGAGCTAAGCGCGATGCCGACCCTGCTGCGGATCCGCGATGCCTGCATGAAACTCGATGCTTTTATCGCTGCAGCGCCCGAGAATCAAGCGGACGCCGAGTAGGGTACGTGGCTCGACATTTGCAGGCAATTTACGGCTTTTGATACGCGATCACCTCCAGCTGTTGCTCGCCCAAACCGGCAATCCCCAGCGTCAGCCGGTCGCCCGGCTTCAGGAATCGTTGCGGCTGTTGCGCCATGCCGACGCCGGGCGGCGTGCCGGTGGTGATGATGTCGCCCGGCATCAGCGTCATGAAACGGCTGACGTAGCTGACCAGTTTGGCGACCGAAAAAATCATGGTCTTGGTGCTGCCGGTCTGCATCCGTTCGTCGTTCAGGTCCAGATACAGGTTCAGCCGCTGCGGATTCAACACTTCGTCGCGCGTCACCAGCCACGGGCCAACCGGGCCGAAGGTGTCGCAGCCCTTGCCCTTGTCCCATTGCGAGCCGAGTTCCAGCTGAAATTTACGCTCCGACACGTCGTTGACGACGCAATAGCCGGCGACATGGTTTAGCGCTTCCTTTTCAGTGACGGATTGTGCCTTGGTGCCGATCACGACCCCCAGTTCCACTTCCCAGTCGGTTTTTTTCGAGCCCTTCGGCAGCATGATCGGATCGTCCGGTCCCGACAGGCAGGAGGTGGCTTTCATGAAGACGATCGGCTCTGCCGGTTTCGGCAGGCCCGCTTCCGCCGCATGATCCGCATAATTGAGGCCAATCGCGATGAACTTGCCGACCTGCGCCAGCGGCACGCCAAAGCGCGGATTGCCGCGCACCAGCGGCAGCGTGTCGTGCTGCAGCTTGGCCAGTTTGGCCAGCGCCTTGTCGGCGAGTTGATCTGGGCCGATGTCGGCAATGATGCCGGACAAGTCGCGCAACTTGCCTTCGGCATCGATCAATCCGGGTTTCTCTTTGCCGGGGCGGCCGTAACGGACTAGTTTCATAATATTTCCTTATGGATAAGCGGGCATGTTCGCAGGCATGCATAGGGGAAAGATTTTATAGCAAGTCGACCCGCGGCCGCTTGCTGCCGCAAGCCTACAGCTAAAATCATCATTCTGGGCACGGTAAAATGTGCGCAGGATAATTTTTAACGGGAATTGATAATGCACACGAAATCCGATCTGAAGAAGCTGATGGTAGTTGCCGGTCTGGCGGGCTTGAGTATGCTGGCCGGATGCGCGGTAACGCCTAATTCCGCCCATGTCTACAACAGCCGGCAGGCGCAGGGCGAGCAAAGCGTGCGCATGGGCGTGGTCGAGTCGGTGCGCGAGGTGCGCATTGACAAGGGTTCCAGCGGCGTCGGCCAGCTGGCCGGTGGCGCAGTCGGTGCGGTGGCTGCCGGTTCCAGCATCGGCGGCGGCAACGGCGCGATCGTGGCCGGCATTCTCGGCGCGGTAGCCGGCGGCCTGGTGGGGCAGAATGTCGAAGCCAATATGGTGAACCGGCGCGGGCTGGAAATCACCGTCAGGCTCGACAATGGCAGCTTGAAGGCCGTCACGCAGGATGCCGACGAGATGTTTCGTGCCGGCGAACGGGTGCGCTTGCTGTCATCCGGCCGCACCACGCGGGTTACCCATTAAGCTGCGCTCGGCGAAGCTTTATACCGCTCTTGATGTAGGCGATATGTTGGAGTATCAGCGAAAACAATGCCTTTGCCGCATGTATTTATGCGGCAATAAAAAATACAGTATTGAGTATATTTTATTGCATCAGGCGAACTGCAGCGCTTCGCCGGTGCGATCGAAGGCGATGAAGCGCGACAGTTTGGCGCCGGTCTGTACCGCGCTGACCATCATTTTCAAGCCCTGATCGGCCTCGGAGGCGCTCGGCATGATGCCGTTCTTGCCGGCCAGGCAGGCGATCAGCACTACATCCCAGTGCTGTCCGGTTTGTTCCGATTCCTTTACCAGATCGGCAAAATTGCTCAGTGCATCCAGCGTCTTGTCCACGCACACCACCGGCGTCAGTGCGCCGCCCAGGCCAGCCTGGAAGTTTTGCGCTTCGGCTTCGACGTGATCTTCGGGCAGTTCTTTTTTTGCAAACACGAACAGAAAGCGCTGGGGATCGGATTGTTGTGCCGCGGCTTGCAGCAAGTCTTCAAAAGTGGAGATGGACATGGCATTCGGTTTGGTTGGGTTGAGAATAAAACCCCGGCGGCGGCTTATCTTTTCCGCAGCGGGGCAAGCAGGTGCGTCAGTGCGTTGTGGTCCAGTTCATACATCAATGCTATCAGACCACCAAGTTCACCCGAAGGAAAGCCTTCACGCGCAAACCAGCCAAGATAATGCGCCGGCAGGTCGGCGATCAGGCGACCTTTGTATTTGCCAAAAGGCATTTGACGGGTAACTAACAGTTGTAAATCTTCAGGCTTCATCGTTTGCTTGTGCGTCCTTGCTGCCGGAGAATTGGAGCGCGCGATCAGCGTAGAGACTGGTGGATTTCAGCCGCAATCTGATAAGAGCGCAAACGCGCGGCGTGATCGAAGATCTGTGACGTGATCATCAGTTCATCCGCGCCGGTGCGGGCAATGAAGGCCTGCAATTGCGCTGATACCGTCGCAGGCGAGCCGACTGCCGAGCACGATAATACCTGGTCGAGCAGCGCCCGTTCCTGTGGCCCGATGCGACGCAAATAGTCGCCGATTGGTGCTGGCAGGCGCGATGGACGGCCGCTGCGCAGGTTGACAAACGCTTGCTGCATTGAGGTCGCACAAAATTGCGCCTCTTCGTCCGTATCGGCGGCAAAGACATTAAAGCCGAGCATGACATACGGCTTCTCCAGTTGCTCCGATGGCTGGAACGTGTCGCGGTACAGCGTGATCGCCTGCATCATCTGTGCCGGCGCGAAATGCGATGCGAATGCATACGGTAGGCCGAGGGATGCAGCCAGTTGCGCACCGAACAGGCTCGATCCCAGAATCCAGATCGGCACCTGCAGGCCGGTGCCGGGGACGGCGCGCACGACTTGCCTTGGCGCTGGCGAGAAAAAATCCATCAATTCCAGCACATCCTGCGGGAACTGGTCTGCATCGGAGCTCAGGTTGCGCCGCAAAGCCCGTGCGGTGTGCTGATCCGAGCCGGGTGCGCGCCCCAATCCGAGGTCGATGCGACCCGGGAACAGCGATTCCAGCGTGCCGAATTGCTCTGCAATCACCAGCGGAGAATGATTGGGCAGCATGATACCGCCGGCGCCGACCCGGATGGTTGACGTTCCAGCAGCCACATGCCCGATCAGCACTGCAGTCGCGGCGCTGGCAATGCCCGGCATGCCATGGTGTTCTGCCAGCCAGAAACGGTTAAAGCCCCAGCGTTCGCCATGCCGGGCAAGATCGAGCGTGTTGCGAAGTGACTGGGCCGCATCGCTACCTTCAGCGATGGGGGAAAGATCAAGAATGGAGAATGGAATCATGGCCTTTACATCGGGGCATTGGAGTGAAAGACAAGTTTGCTTTCAACCGGCTATGACATAACCAAAGAATGTTAAAGAAAGCCAAAGAAAAACGGGTATGCCGACATCGCCGGCATACCCGTAGCAGGGTGCTAATGGTTGTAACTAATTACTTGGCAGCCATGTCCAGCAACATCGCGTTCAGGCGCTTGACGAAGCCCGATGGGTCGGCCAGTTGGCCGCCTTCGGCCAGTGCGGCCTGATCGAACAGCAGGTGCGACCAGTCGGCAAACTTAGCATCTTCGTACTTCAGGCGTTGCACCAGAGGATGGTTCGGGTTGATCTCCAGAATCGGCTTCGATTCCGGTGCCGCCTGTCCGGCCGCCTTCAGCATGCGCAGCAGGTTGCCCGACAGTTCGTGCTCGTCGGCCACCAGACAGGCTGGCGAATCGGTCAGGCGGAAAGTGACGCGCACTTCCTTGGCCTTGTCAGCCAGCGCCGCCTGCATCTTCTCGACCAGGTCCTTGTATTCGGTCTGGGTTTCTGCGTGCTGCTTCTTCTCGGCTTCATCTTCGAGTGCGCCCAGATCGAGGCCGCCCTTGGCCACCGATACCAGTTCGCGGCCTTCGAACTCGGTCAGGAAGGACAGCATCCATTCATCGACGCGGTCCGACAGGATCAGCACTTCGACGCCTTTCTTGCGGAAGATTTCCAGGTGCGGGCTGTTCTTGGCGGCCGCATACGATTCGCCGGTGACGTAGTAAATCTTGTCCTGGCCTTCTTTCATGCGCGCCACGTAATCGGCAAACGAGACGTTTTGCAGGTCGCTGTCGTTATTGGTTGACGCGATGCGCAGCAGTTTGGCGATGCGTTCCTTGTTGCCGGCATCCTCGCCTATGCCTTCTTTCAAGACTTGGCCGAATTCTGTCCAGAAGGTCACATACTTGTCTTTTTTCTCCTGTTCGTCGGCGTTGGCCATTTCTTCCAGCATGCCCAGCACGCGCTTGGTCGAGCCTTCGCGGATCGCCTTCACGTCGCGCGATTCCTGCAGGATTTCGCGCGAGACGTTCAGCGGCAAGTCGTTGGAGTCGATGATGCCCTTGACGAAGCGCAGGTAAACCGGCATCAGCTGCTCGGCATCGTCCATGATGAACACGCGTTTCACGTACAGCTTGATGCCGCCGCGCTTGTTGCGGTCCCACATGTCGAACGGCGCGTGGGACGGGATGTATAGCAGTTGCGTGTACTCGGTACGGCCCTCGACCCGGTTGTGGGTATGGATCAGCGGCGCCTGGAAGTCGTGCGAGACGTGCTTGTAGAATTCGTCGTATTGCTCCGGCGTGATCTCGGATTTGCTGCGCGCCCACAGTGCGCTGGCCTGATTGACGGTTTCGAATTCGTCCTTGACCACGGTTTCCTTCTGCTCTTCGTCCCATTCCTCTTTCTGCATCAGGATAGGCAGCGGAATATGGTCGGAATAGGTGCGGATGATCGACTTCAGTTTCCAGGATGACAGGAACTCGTCCTCGCCTTCGCGCAGATGCAGCGTAATGTCGGTGCCGCGCGACGGTTTGGCTATCGACTCGACACTGAAGTCGCCGCCGCCGGTGGACTCCCAGCGCACGCCTTCATTGGCCGTTGCGCCGGCACGGCGAGTTTCGACCGTGATCTTGTCGGCCACGATGAAGCCGGAATAAAAGCCGACGCCGAACTGGCCGATCAGCGCCGCATCCTTTTGTTGGTCGCCGGACAGCCGGCCGAAGAATTCCTTGGTGCCGGATTTGGCGATCGTGCCCAGATGTTCGATCGTTTCGTCGCGGCTCATGCCGATGCCGTTGTCAGATACCGTGATAGTGCGTGCGGTCTTGTCGAAGGTGATCCTGATCTTCAGTTCCGGATCGCTTTCGAACAGATCGGCATTATGGATTGCTTCGTAGCGCAACTTGTCGGACGCATCGGACGCGTTCGATACCAATTCGCGCAGGAAAATTTCCTTGTTGGAATACAGGGAATGGATCATCAACTGCAACAGTTGTTTGACTTCGGCCTGGAAACCCAGGGTTTGCTTTTCGGAAACTGTCATGAATACCTCGTGATAGGCGTTGTTGAACGGATTGTTTGAAAATGGGGGTGATGAAATTGATTTCAAGGCAAATTGCCCGCGCTGTTGCAGAACAGGCCGGCTGTGCGGCGGCAGGCTGGCCGGAAAGCGTGTCGCGCGCCCGCAAATTTGCAGGAATTGTGTTATTCGGCTAAAGATTCAGAAATAAAATCCGTTACAAATTGGGAATTTACAGAAGTCCATAATTAGGACAAGGCTTGTCAGCTTATACATCTGAAACAACGGCAGTATTCTTCAATAAACGTCGCGTCAAGGGGTGAGATACATGAGTACAGTGCAGCAGGAAGTCGACGAAAGAACCAATCTGACCGCCAACAACAAGTTTGAGCTGCTGCTGTTCCGTCTGGGCGAAGCTGCCGGCGCCGAGCGCTCCGAACTGTTCGGTATCAACGTCTTCAAGGTACGGGAAATCCTCGCAATGCCGGCCATTACCAGCGTTGCTGGTGCGCTGCCGCACATGCTGGGGGTAGCGAATATCCGCGGCCAGATCATTCCAGTGATCGACCTGCCGGCGATCGTTGGCTGCACCCCAAAGAGTGGATTGAACATTCTGTTGGTGACCGAGTATGCGCGTTCCACCCAGTGCTTTGCGGTCGAAGGCGTGGAAGAAATCGTGCGGCTGGACTGGAGTCAGGTCCTGTCGGCGGAATCGAGCATGGTGGGCGGCATGGTCACCAGCATTGCCCGACTCGATGGCGACATCGACGGCACCCGTCTGGCGCAGGTGCTGGATGTCGAACGAATCCTGCTGGACGTCATGCCATCTAGTCAGCAGGAGGCCAACGCCGGCACCATCGGTCCGAAATTGGCGCTGCCGCCGGGTTCTGTAATTCTGGCTGCAGACGATTCGCAGATGGCGCGCACCCTGATTGAGCATGGGCTGGAGGCAATGGGAGCACCGTTCGTCATGACCAAGACCGGCAAGGAAGCCTGGGAGCGGCTGCAAGTTATTGCCGATGCCGCGCTGGCCGAAGGCAAGACAGTGCAGGACAAGGTCGCGCTGGTGCTGACCGATCTGGAAATGCCGGAAATGGATGGCTTCACCCTGACCCGAAAAATCAAGCAGGATGCGCGCTTCAAATCGATCCCGGTAATCATCCATTCCTCGCTGACCGGCACCACCAACGAGGAGCATGTCAAGAGCGTCGGCGCAGATGCCTATGTGGCTAAATTCGTGGCAGAAGAGCTGGCCGCGACGATCCGGCGAGTGCTGGCAAAAGCTGCAGGATAATTCCGAAATACCAAAACCAAAAAACCCCTGCCGTCGCATCGCGACGGCAGGGGTTTTTTCTTTGATGCGCTGGTTTCTTCGTTATTTGTTTATTTGCGATTTTATTTTTTGCCCGTTTCGTGACCGATCACGCCGCCGACGGCTGCGCCGCCGACCGTTCCCAGCGTACTACCCCCGGTCAACACCGCACCGCCCACCGCACCGACGCCAGCGCCGACAGCGGTATTTTTATCCTGGCGGGTCATGCCTGAACATGCAGTCAAGCTCAGGAATGCTGCTGCAACGATTGCGCTGGTTGCCAATTTTTGAATGGATTTCATGAAATCACCTCTCTTTGAATAAACGATTAAACACTTTTTATGCCAATTCAAAAAATTGGCAGCGTGTAAATTATTTGAGTCAATTAGTGTGAATAGTTCAAAAATATTACGAATCGTTGCAATCTTGCAGAGATTCCGTTAACAATAATATTAAAGCGGGGTATAAGAAAAAACACTGCAATTTGCGCATATATTCATTGCGGTAAGTAAATATACCGCCGCCACTATGTAGATACCTGAAAACGCTATTGGCAACCGCTTGCACGGCTCAGAAAGCGCCTCACATCCGGGTCGGACAGGGTCGCGACGTTCAGTCGCATGCGGTGCGATGGTAGCTGGTTGGGTGAAAACAGGCAGCCGGGCGCCAGCAGGATGCCTTCATTCATGGCCTCTTCGGCCAATACGTTGGTGTCGCAACCGGCGTCGGCCCAGACGAACATGCCGGCCGGAGTGTTGATGTCGATCGTCATGCCGATGCTCTCCAGCCACTTGATGCTCTTGTCGCGCACCGCATCGAGCCGGCTGCGCAGGCGCTCGGTGTGCTTGCGGTAGTGTCCTTCGGACAGAATCTTGTAGACCACGCGTTCGCCGATTTCGCTGGTGGTCAGCGCGGTCAGCATTTTTTGATCTGACAATTGTTGCGCCCGTTCGGGCGAGGTGGCGATAAAACCGACGCGCAGATTGGCCGCCAGCGTCTTCGAAAATCCGCCGAGATAAATCACCCGGTTCAGTTGGTCAAGCGGCGCGATGCGGGTCGCCGCTTGCACGCTGCTGCCGGGGTGCATGTCGCAATAAATGTCGTCTTCGACGATGATGAAGTCGTGTTGTTCGGCCAGCTTCAGCACTTGAAACGCCTTCGCGCTGGAGAGCGAGGTCGAGGTCGGATTGTGCAGCACCGAGTTGATCACATACAGCTTGGGTTTGTGCAGCGCGGCCAGTTGCGCCAGTTGAGCGATGTCGGGGCCGTCGGGCAGGCGCGGGATGCCGACCACCTTGACGCCCAGCATCGCGAACGAACCGAACATCAGGAACCAGGCCGGATCATCGACGAAGATGGTATCGCCCGGCTGCGTGAACTGGCGCCCGACCAGGTCCAGCGCCTGCGTGACGCCGGAGGTGGTGATGATCTGCTGCGGCGTGGCGGCGATTTCCAATGCGGCCAGTTTCAGCTGCAATTGCTGTCGCAGCGGCAAGAATCCTTGCGGGGTTCCGTAATGCAGCAGCAGGTTCTGGTGCTGGCGGCTGACCGCGCGCAAGCCGTTGGCGATCAGCCCACCATCCAGAAAATCATGCGGCAGCAGTCCGATACCCGGCATTTTTTGCGGTGTCGTCGGGCGGAACATGCTGCGCACCAGCCAGGCCACGTCGAACTGCAGCGGTGCACTGTTGAAAGTGTGGTTCGGGTCCGACACCGCCCGAAGCGGCGCCCGGTCCCGCACATAAAAGCCGGAGCCGCGGCGCGATTCCAGATACCCCTTGGCCACCAGCCGGTCATACGCTTCGACCACGGTAAAGCGCGACACTGCGCTGGAGTCGGCGAACTGGCGGATCGACGGCATGCGCGCACCGGTGCGCAGCAGCTTGTCGTCGATGCGCACCTCGACCGAGCGCACGATTTGCTCGACCAGTGAAGTGCCCGATTCCCGTGTGAGGCGTGTTTGGATGTCCATCGCGCTGTCCTGTGTATTGGTCGTTTTGCCGGTACAGTCTTTTATTTATCTGGCAAACTGTACTGGTACTGTATTGGTTTTGTCGATTAGGATACATCAAACGCATTCAAGGAGTCAGCATGAAAAACATCGTCGCCCATGACTCCCTGGTTTTACAGTCGGGACAATTGATTTCTGTCAGCGCGGATGCCGCCCTCACGATGCAGATCGATTGCGGCCGCGTCTGGGTCACGATGGACGGCGACAAGGAAGATTACTGGCTTTTCGATGGCGCTACCCTAGTATTGATCGCTGGGCGGCATGTGGTGATCGAGGCGGACAAGCTGTTCAGTCGTATCGATTTTCTGCCATCGCTGCAGACTGTTGCGCAACCATCAATGCAATCGAAGCTATCAATACCATTAGCCTCGCCAAAATCCGACACCCATGCCGCAGCCATTCTCACCGCAGCCGTTACTGCATACGCGCCAGCCGATTAAGGAAACATCATGGAACCACTATTCCCGCTCGCGCTGTTCGCTTTCGTATCGTCCATCACGCCGGGGCCGAACAACATCATGCTGACCTCGTCCGGCATGGTGTTCGGTTTCAGGCGCACCATCCCGCACATGCTGGGCGTGACCTTCGGCTTCGGCGTGATGCTATTGCTGTGTGCGCTGGGAGTCGGTAGCCTGATTTTGGCGCTGCCTGCCGCACATACCGCGCTCAAGGCCATGGGCTCGGCGTATCTGCTGTATCTGGCCTGGCAGCTGCGTTCGATCGCGTTTCAGCAAAACAGCGCCGCCGATGCACGGCCGATGTCGTTCCTGGGCGCTTCCTTATTCCAGTTCGCCAATCCGAAAGCGTGGGTCATGGCGCTGACCGGCGTCGCGGCCTTCCTGCCGGCGCTGCAGCCGCCTTCGCTCGCGATCGGTCTGTTCTGTCTGGTCTTTTGCGCGATCAATCTGCCCTGCATCGTGGTCTGGGCCGGCACCGGCGCGACGCTGCGCCGGCACCTGACACAAGCCAGATGGCAGCGCGCGTTTTCCATCGTGATGATCCTGCTAACCGCGTATTCGGCGCTGGCGATCTGGCGCTAACACCTTATTCAATAGCGAAGGAAACAAAATGGAAAATACGATCCGGCTTGACGCACAGCGTATCAGCGATGAAACCAGAGGCATGTGGCTGGGCTTGGCCGGGGTCGCGATTTTCAGCCTGACCCTGCCGTTCACGCGCATGGCGGTGGCCGAACTGGACCCGGTGTTTGTTGCATTCGGGCGGGCACTGGTAGCCGCCGTCCTGGCTGGCGTCTGGTTGTGGTGGAACAAGACGCCGTTGCCGCGCGCCAGTCAAATGGGTTCGCTGGCAGTGGTCGCTATCGGCTGCATCATCGGCTTTCCGTTGCTGACCTCGATCGCGCTGCAAACGGTGCCGGCCTCGCATGGCGCGGTGCTGGTCGGTATCTTGCCGCTGGCAACTGCCTTGTTTGCGGCGTTGCGCGGCCATGAGCGGCCTTCATTCGGTTTCTGGGTTTCGGCCTTGCTCGGCTCCGTGATCGTGGTCGGCTTTGCGCTGCGCCAGGGCGGCGGCGTGTTTCACATGGCGGATCTGGCGATCTTGGCCGCCGTCGCGCTGGCGGCACTGGGTTATGCGGAAGGCGGGCGGCTGGCGCGGGCCATGGGCGGGCAGCAGGTTATTTGCTGGGCGCTGTTGCTTTCGGTGCCGCTGCTGCTGCCGGTCGTGCTGTGGAGCACCTGGTCGCACAGTGCCGCGATTGCCGATGCCGGGATGCACGCCTGGCTGGGTTTCGCCTACGTGTCGCTGTTCTCGATGTTCATCGGCTTTTTCTTCTGGTACAAGGGCTTGGCGCTGGGCGGCATTGCGCGGGTCGGCCAGGTGCAATTGCTGCAACCTTTCATGACCTTGCTGGGGGCGGCTGTGCTGCTGGGCGAAGCGCTGGAACTGGCCAATATCCTGTTCGCGCTGGTAATCATTGCGGTGGTCGCGGTCGGGCGCCGGATGGCAATCCGGCGTTGATCAGCTGCAGGAATGTTTGGCAGCAATCACGGTGTTTTGAGATAATCAGCGATACGCAAGGAAATACAAGGAAATGAGGGCCGAAGATAGTTGCATCCCGGTCACTCGGTAGCACACCAGATCGATCCGAATATCGATCCGTTTTTTTGAATCCAATAAGGAACAACATGTCTTTTTACGAAAAAATCAAGGCCCTGAACATCGAATTGCCCGCGGTCGCGGCGCCGGCGGCAGCCTATGTGATGTTTGCGCAGAGCGGCAGCACGGTATTTCTGTCCGGCCACCTTGCCAAAAAAGACGGCAAGGTTTGGGTTGGTCAGCTGGGCAAGAACATCTCGACCGAAGAAGGCAAGCTGGCCGCGTGCGCAGTTGCCGTCGATCTGATCGCAACCCTGCAAGCGGCCTGCGGCGGCGACCTGAACCGCGTCACGCGGATCGTCAAGGTAATGAGCCTGGTCAATTCGACTGGGGAATATACCGACCAGCATTTGGTTACCAATGGCGCCTCCGAACTGTTCGGCGAGGTTTTCGGCGAACAGGGCAAGCATGCCCGATCCGCATTCGGGGTCGCGCAATTGCCGCTGGGCGCTTGCGTCGAAATCGAATTGATTGCTGAAATCGCCTGAGCCAGCAATAAGTAGTGCCAGCAGTACCGTCAAGTCCGATCCAATCGATGGCATTTATCCATTGCCGACAGGCTGCAAGCGCCAGCCACAAGCCGGCCTGATCCGGTGGCGTGTGCCACCACTCTCCAGAGACAAGTATGAAAATTGAAAATTCGAACCCGATCCAGTGGAAATTCGCACAACGTGCAGAGCAGCTGGAAAGCTCGTTCATTCGCGAAATCCTGAAAATCACGCAACGCCCTGAGATCATTTCCTTCGCCGGTGGCCTGCCGTCGCCGGCTACCTTTCCGGTTGAGGAAATGCGGGTGGCTTTCGACAAGGTGCTGACGCAGCAGGGAAAAATCGCGTTGCAATACGGCCCCACCGATGGTTACGGCCCGCTGCGGGAATGGGTTGCCGATCGTCTGTCGACCTCTGATGCCAAAATCCTGCCGGAGCAGGTATTGATGGTGTCCGGCTCGCAGCAGGCGCTCGACTTGCTGGGCAAGGTGCTGATCGACGAGGGCAGCAAGGTATTGGTCGAGACCCCGAGCTACCTCGGTGCGTTGCAGGCTTTTTCCGTGTATCGCCCGCAATTCGTGTCGGTTGCAACCGATGATGCCGGCCTGGTGCCGCAATCGGTGGCGGCAGTGGCGGAGGGCGCGCGCCTGTTGTACGCATTGCCGAACTTCCAGAATCCGACCGGCCGCAGTCTGTCGGTCGAGCGCCGCGTCGAACTGGTGGAGACCTGCGCCCGTCTTGGATTGCCGCTGATTGAGGATGATCCTTACGGGGCGCTCAGCTATCGCGGTGAACCGGCACCGAAGATGCTGACGATGAACCCGAACGGCGTGATTTACATGGGCTCGTTCTCCAAGGTGCTGACGCCCGGCATCCGCCTCGGTTATGTGGTGGCGCCGCTGCCCTTGCTGCGCCGGCTGGAACTGGCCAAGCAGGCGGCCGATCTGCACACCGCGCAATTGACGCAAATGGTGGTGTATCAGGTCGTCAAGGACGGTTTCCTCGACCGCCACATCCCGACCATCCGCACGCTGTACGCGAATCAGTGCCAGGCGATGCTGGATGCGATGACCGAGCATTTCCCGCCATCGGTAACCTGGACCAAGCCCGAAGGCGGCATGTTCATCTGGGTTACGCTGCCGCAGCACATCGACAGCATGCAGCTGCTGGAACAAGCGCTGACGCAGAACGTCGCCTTCGTACCGGGCGCACCGTTTTATGCCAACACGCCGGAAACCAACACCTTCCGCCTGAGCTTCGTCACGGTGTCGCCGGAACGCATCCGCGAAGGCATCGCCAAATTGGGTAAGCTGATCGCGGCCAAGATGTAGGCCGACAAATACGGTCACGGTCAGTCACTGCCCAACGGGCCTGCGGCACGCCAAA
>JBDSCZ010000219.1:0-12321 GCA_039920865.1 Burkholderiaceae bacterium | reverse complement strand
TGCTTCTTTCTTGCTCTTCTGACTGTCGCATCGATAGGCGTTTTCACGCAGCGCCAGCGTGATGCATCGAATCGCCCAGGCGACATCGCGCTCCTTGATCGCGGCCAATGGCAAGGCGATCAACGCGTCTGCCGCACCCAGGGTGGCGAATGCGCGTGCGGTTGCTTGCGCCGCCTGAATAAAATTTTTGTCGCTGACGGTTTCGTCATTGCCCAAGCCGACTAGAAGAATCCGGGCCGCGCTGATGCCATCGAGTGCGCGCAGCAGCAAGGTTGATCCGGGTTTGCCGCTGATGTCGCCGGACTTTATTGCAGCGCTGATGGCGCCCTTGCTATCAAGCGCCTGTGCCGCCTGCGTCAGTTTCTTGTTTTCGTACACCCCAACTGCGATGCAGCCGGTTTTTGCGCCGTCAATAGTGTTTTTTGCGTCGAATGTTTTTATGCTAAAGTCCACGGCTAATTCCTCAGTACTTTGATCAACTTTTAATTATAGTCTTCGAATGATTTTTCAGCGCGCGCTTCAACGCGAATTGGTAAGTACCGCAGGCGCCGTTTTCACGACACTTTTCACCATTACCCTCACCGTGATGTTGATTCGTATCCTGGGCCAGGCCGCAGGCGGCAGGGTCGCATCCGCCGATGTGGTGCAGTTGATCGGGTTTTCGGCGCTGAATTACCTGCCGATAATTCTGATCCTGACCGGATTCATCACAGTGCAACTGGTCATCAGCCGCAGCTATCAGGATTCCGAGATGGTGGTCTGGTTCGCGTCCGGCGTAAGCCTGACACGCTGGATTCGGCCGATACTCGGGTTCGGTATTCCGATCATCCTGCTGACGGCGGCCTTGAGCTTCGTGGTCACGCCATGGGCCAACGGCCAGAGTGCAGAGTTCAAGGAACGCTTCGAGAAGCGCGAGGATATCTCGCGGGTTTCGCCCGGAAAATTTCAGGAGTCCGCATCGGCCGACCGTATCTTCTTTGTGGAGGGCTTGTCCGGTGACGTCAGCAAGGTACAAAATGTTTTCGTCAACACCATCAAGGATGGCCGCAACAGCATCGTGGTTGCCAAGGAGGGGACGATCGAGATCGATGGCCGCGGCGACAAATTCCTGGTAATGCGCAAAGGCCGGCGTTATGAAGGCATACCGAGCGAGCCGGATTTCCGGCTGATGGAGTTTGAACGTTACGGCGTATTGGTGACGGAGAACTCGCAAGCGGTGGTGGGCGACAAGAATGCACGTTCGTTGCCGATACACGCACTGCTGGCCGATCGCACTGTCTATAACATGGGCGAAGTGCTGTGGCGTGTGTCGCTGCCGTTGATGGGGATTTTGCTGATGCTGCTGGCGGTTCCGCTGAGTTTCGTCAATCCCCGCGCCGGACGCTCGGCCAATCTGATCATCGCCCTGTTACTTTTTACAACCTATAGCAATATGGTGAGCTACTTCCAGGCCGCGGTGGTGCAGAGCAAACTGCCGTTCTGGGTGGCATGGTGGCCGGTTCACCTGGTTGCGGTGCTACTTATTGTTGCGATGTTTTTCTGGCGCCTGAACGTGAATAGCCGTTTCCATCCGCTGGTGATCTGGTCCAGGTGCAAGCATGTTCGGATCGATGGAAGGGGTACGCGATGAAAGTTCTGCAGCGTTATTTTGCCGTCGAGATACTGCGTTCGGTCCTGTTCGTCCTGATCGCTTTCCTGGCGTTGTTTACATTCTTCGACATGATTACCGAACTGCAGGCGATAGGGCGGGGCGCTTACCAGTTGCAGCACGCATTCCTGTATGTATTGCTGGGTTTGCCGGGCTACGCCTACGAACTGATGCCGATTGCAGCCCTGATCGGGACTATTTATGCGCTGGCGCAATTCGCTTCGCGCTCCGAATTCACCATCATGCGTGCCGCCAGCATGTCGACCGTCATGGCGGGCTGGATGCTGGCCAGGATCGGCCTGGTTCTGGTGTTGCTGACTTTCCTGATCGGCGAATTCGTGGCGCCCGTCAGCACCCGGTTGGCGGAAACCCTGAAATTGCGGGTGCAGGGCTCGTCGCTGTCGCAAGGATTTCGCACCGGCTTATGGACCAAGGACGTGATCCGCTCAAACGGCATCAGCGGCGACACGGTAGGTTCGCGCTTTATCAATGTCAGCGAACTGCGTACCAACGGTCAGTTGCATGGTGTAAAAATCTACGAACTCGATCTCGAGTTTCACATGACTGCGCTGATTCAAGCCGATAGCGCCGAATATGCAGGAGCGCACATCTGGCGTTTGAAGAACGTTGAATCAACCCGCTTCCCGGCCGCCGGGTTTGAGAATAATTCGGCAACCCGGGTCGTGATCGAGAAGCTGCCGAGCAAGGACATGGCGTCCGAAATCACGCCGGAAATCCTGTCGGTACTGTTCGCCGACCCGAACCGCATGTCGGCGGTCGATCTTGCCGCTTACACCAAACACCTGGAGAAGAACAAGCAAGGCACCGAACGCTATGAAATCGCGTTCTGGAAGAAAGTCATTTACCCGTTTGCGATCCTGGTGATGATGGCGATGGCACTGCCGTTTGCCTACCTGCATTTTCGTGCCGGCGGTGTCAGCCTGAAAATCTTCACCGGGATCATGATAGGGGTCAGTTTCCAGCTGATCAACAGCCTGTTTTCGCATTTGGGCTTGTTGAACACCTGGCCCGCGTTCGCCACTGCGGCATTGCCGAGCGCGCTGTTTCTGCTGGCGGCGCTGAGTGCATTATGGTGGGTAGAGCGGCACTGAGATTGATTAATGGAGGTACACAGATGCAACAACGCGCACTGGTATTGTTTGCACACGGCGCCCGCGATCCGCGCTGGGCGGCACCGTTCGAGAAGCTGCAACAGATCACACAGCAAGCACAGCCGGGGCTGACCGTCTGCAACGCCTATCTTGAGTTCATGCAGCCCGATTTGCCCACCGCGGTAGCGCAATTGGTGCAGGCGCAATGCGGCGACATTACGATCGTTCCGGTGTTTTTGGGGCAGGGCGGCCATGTGTTGCGCGACTTGCCATTGCTGATGGCGGGCCTGCACGAACAATACCCCGGATTGCATCTGAATCAGGTCGATGCAGTCGGCGAGGATGGCTCAGTGCTGCAGGCAATAGCACAGTATTGCCTGCGTGCGATGGCTCCGGCCTGAAGCCTTCGCGCCGGGTCCCTTTTCATTCCAGATGGCATCTATTAGTATGGCTATGTCGCAGTTAGCTGTTGATTGTTGCTGACCACGGCTCCCGTTCGTCCTGAGTAGCCCGTAGGGCGTATCGAAGCATGTCCTGAGTAGCGCAGCGTACCGAAGGGGATCAGCTAGCCCTTCGATACGCTGCTGCGCAGCTACTCAGGACGAATGGGGTCTGGGGCAATCCCGCTTCAACAACTAACTGCGACATAGCCATTAGTGTTGGAGTATATGAAAAAACCATGTATTTTCCGCACTATTTTTCTTTAGTCTTAAAAATACATGTTGGTGTATTTAAGATGCGCGCGATGCGATAGTGCAACGCTGCGCCATCGCCTGCCCTATCATCACCAGCACCGGACCGGCCATGCCGGGCAGCCCTTGCGCCAGATCCATCAGCGATAAACGCAGAATCTTCTGATTCTCGCGACTGCAGTTTTCGACCACGATCACCGGCGTGGTGCCGCTGCGTCCCCGCGATAGCAGCTTTTGCGCAGTGGCGGCGGCCTCGCGTCCACCCATGTATTGCACCAGCGTATCGCAATCTGGCATGGTGGTTTGTTCTGGGTGCTCGGGTGCGGCGCTGGAGGTGAAGAATGCCACGCTGCGGGCGATGCCGCGCTTGGTGAGCGGCTGTTGGGTGGCTGCGGCTGCGGCGAAGGCGGTGGTGATGCCTGGTACGATTTCAACTGCGATACCGGCCGCTTCCAGTGCCTGCAGCTCTTCGTCGGCACGTCCGAAAAGCATCGGGTCGCCACCTTTCAGACGTACCACCAGCGCAAATTTCCGTGCAGATTGAATGATCTGCTGATTGATGTCTGCCTGTGCCATCGAGCGCTGACCTGAGCGTTTTCCAACCGGAATTTTGATTGCCTGCGGGCACAGTGCCAGCATTTCCTCTGTGACCAGTGCATCGTGCAGCACCGTATCGGCCTGCGCCAGAATGCGCGCACCGCGCACCGTGATCAGGTCGGCGGCACCGGGGCCGGCACCGATTAAATAAACTTTTCCCAATGGTGCTGTCATGCAATCTCTTTCTGCAGATTTTGAAAATTGGATTTAATCCAGGTGCACAACGGCTATGCGTTGTAGTTCTTTGTTCGCAAAAGGGACGCACTCGGTGCGCCCCTTATTTCTGTAAACGTCCCATCCAACTGCTAAAAAACGACGGTAGTATCAATCAAGGCGTATCATGCCGGCCGCTACGGTCTGGTGCGTGACTTCGTCGATCAGGATGAAGGCGCCGGTGGTGCGAATCGCATCGTAGGCATCGGCGGAAAGCGGTTGCTGCACGTTGATGCTGATGCGGGCAATGTCGTTGAGCTTGATGACGTCGGCGGGGCGCTTTTCCTGGGTGTTGATGTCCAGCAGCGTATCGACTTTGGTGATGCGCGCGGCCACCTGCTTGGTGGTGTGCTTGAGCCAGTACTTGCGGCGCAGGTCGAGCGGTTCTTCCGACAACCAGCAGATATCGGCGTCCACCGTCTTGAGCAAGGTTGCAGGACGTTCTGCGCCGGCCAGCATGTCGCCGCGCGAGATGTCCAGATGTTCGTCGAGCAGGATGGTGACCGATTGGCCAACGACGGCGGAGGGCAGCGAGCCTTCCAGCGTCAGGATGTCTTTGACTGTGGCGCTCTGGCCGCTCGGCTGGACTATCAGCTTGTCGCCCTTGCTTACCATGCCGGCTTCGATGCGTCCCATGTAGCCGCGGAAATCATTGGCTTCGTGTCCGTTATGGCGTGCCACCAGTTGCACCGGAAAGCGCAGCGGTTCGTCGTGCGATTCGTCGTAGACGCTCAGGGATTCCAGCAGTTCAATCAGCGTCGGGCCCTTATACCACGGCAACTTGTCACCAGCAGTCACCACGTTGTCGCCCGTCAGTGCCGACAGCGGAATCGGACGGATGTCCTTCAGGCCGAGTTGCTGCGCGAACTCCTGATAAGCGGCCACGATGCGGTCATAGACGGTCTGATCGTAATTGACCAGATCCATCTTGTTGACGGCAACGATCACATGCTCAATCTGCAGCAAATGCGCGATAGTCGAATGGCGTTTGGTCTGGGTCAGCAACTCGACGCTGCCGTCATCGCCCAATTTAACTTTGGAGACGTCGACCAGGATGATGACCGCGTCGGCGGTCGATGCACCGGTGACCATGTTGCGAGTGTACTGTTCGTGGCCCGGGGTATCGGCGATGATGAACTTGCGCTTGGGCGTAGCGAAATAGCGGTAGGCAACGTCGATCGTGATGCCTTGTTCGCGCTCGGCTTCCAGACCGTCTGTCAGCAAAGACAAATCTATCGTGTCGCCCACGGTGCGTTTGTGCTTGGCGCGCGACATCGCGTCGAGTTGGTCGGCGAAGATGCCCTTGCTGTCGAACAGCAGGCGGCCGATCAGCGTGCTCTTGCCGTCATCGACCGAACCGGCGGTGATGAAGCGTAGCAGGCCGCGCTCTTTTTTCAGTTCACTCAATACAGCTTCAGAAACGATTGCGTTCATCAGAAATAACCTGCTTTCTTGCGTTTTTCCATCGAGGCTTCGGAGGTCTGGTCATCCATGCGGGTTGCGCCGCGCTCGGTGATTTGGGTAATGGCGGTCTCGGCGATGATCGCATCGACGGTGGCGGCGCCGGAGGCGACCGGGCAGGTGCAGGAGATGTCGCCGACGGTACGAAAGCGCACGACTCGGGTCTCGACGGTCTCGCCTTCTTTGGCCGGGGTCAGGTCGGTCAGCGGCACCAGCAGGCCGTTGCGCGGGATCACCTGGCGTTCATGGGCGAAGTAGATCGACGGCAGTTCCAGTTTTTCGCGCTCGATATATTGCCAGATGTCGAGTTCAGTCCAGTTCGAGATCGGGAACACGCGCATGTTTTCGCCCGGATGGACGCGGGTGTTATACAAATCCCATAGTTCCGGGCGTTGCGCCTTCGGGTCCCATTGGCCGAATTCGTCGCGGAACGAGAAAATACGCTCCTTGGCGCGGGCTTTTTCTTCGTCGCGGCGGGCGCCGCCGATGCAGGCATCGAACTTGAATTCGGCGATGGTTTCCAGCAGCGTCACCGCCTGTGCAGCATTGCGCGAATCGGTTGCCGGATTGCGCAGACGCACGGTGCCGCGCTGCATCGAATCCTCGACCGAGCGCACGATCAGGCGTTCGCCCATTTCGGCGACGCGGCGGTCGCGAAATTCGATCACTTCGGCAAAATTGTGGCCGGTGTCGATATGCACCAGCGGGAACGGTAACTTGCCCGGACGGAACGCCTTTTCGGCGATACGCGTCAGGACTACGGAATCCTTGCCGCCCGAAAACAGCAAGGCCGGATTCGCGCATTCGGCCGCTACCTCGCGCATGATGTGGATCGCTTCGGATTCCAGCCAGTCCAGATGACGGTTGCTGGCGGCGTCGATAAAGTGTTTTTCAACTGCAGATGTCATGATATTTATGCCGATTTATTTGCAGATACTGGATTGATACGGATGAGTTTGCCGTCGACGACGTGAAGGCCGCATTCCTTGGTGTCCGGGTTTTCCCACCACCAGCGTCCGGCGCGCACGTCTTCGCCAGGTTGGATCGCGCGGGTGCAGGGTTCGCAGCCGATCGACGGATAGCCTTTGTCGTGCAACGCATTGTAAGGCACGTTGTTGCTGCGAATATAGTGCCAGACCTCCTGTTCCGACCAGTCGGCCAGCGGATTGAACTTGGTCATCTGATGCGCATCATCGTGTTCCTGGACATCCAGCGCAGCCCGGGTGGTCGATTGGGCGCGCCGTTGGCCGGTGATCCATGCCTTGTTGCCTGCCAGCGCGCGACCCAGCGGTTCGATCTTGCGGATGCGGCAGCACTCCTTGCGCAGGTCGATGCTTTCATAAAACGCATTCAGGCCGTTCTGTTGCACATAGGTATCCACTGCAGCAGGTTCGGGCCGGTACAGCGCCACATCGTAACCGTATGTTTCCTTGATGTGGTCGATCACGCTCAGGGTTTCCGCGTGCAGACGGCCGGTTTCCAGCGTGAAAATGCCGATCGGCAGCTTGGCACGCAGAATCAGGTCGGTCAGCACCATGTCTTCGGCGGCCAGGCTGGAGGCGAACACGGCCGGCGTGAAGTCGCTGGCGATGCGTTTTAGCGTGACTTGCGTGGCTGAGACCAGTGCGTCGTAGCTGTCGTTGTTCACGTTGCCGCCCATGCTGTGGCTCATGAAGCAACTCCGCTGCGATGGGTGCGACGGAACAGCGGTAATTTTTCATCCGAGGAAGTCTGGTATTTTTCGGAAAAATCTGACAGACCCTTGAGTGCGTCTTCAATGCTGCGGTCCGCGCGCGGTGCGAATGCGTCGAAGCCGACCCGCTGCATGTAGAACATTTGGTCGCGCAACACGTCGCCAATGGCGCGCAATTCGCCGCCATAGCCGAGGCGGCTGCGCAAATTGTAGGCAATCGAATAACCGCGACCGTCGGAGAACTTCGGAAAATCGACCGCGATGACGCTGAACTTATCGACTTCACCCTTCAGTACTTCAGGCCGTTCGTCGCTGGCAAACCAGACGCCCAAATCCGGGCGGCCCTGCAGCGTCGCCTTTTGCGCCAGCCATACTTGCAACGGCACGACAACTTTGCCGTCGGCTACGCTGACATTGTCCGGTGCCTGGTCTTCAGACAAGCGCAATATAGTCCATTCGTCAGCGACGATGACCTTGTTCCTGATGATTTTTGTTCCTGAATTAGGCATATGCATCTTCTCCTGCAGCTTGTTCTGTCTTGATCGGCGTGGCGTACACGTGCTCCTTGAACGGCGCAATGCCGAGCCTGCGAACGGTGTCGATGAAGCGCTCGTGTTCGATGCGTTCGCGCATGTAGACCTGGATGATGCGGTCAATCACTTCCGGCATCTGGTGCGCCGAGAACGATGGCCCGATGATCTTGCCGATCGAGGCGTTATTTCCCTGCGCTCCGCCGATCGAGACCTGGTACCACTCGCTGCCATCCTTGTCGACGCCCAGAATGCCGATGTTGCCGACATGGTGGTGGCCGCAGGCGTTGATGCAGCCGGACATGTTGAGTTCGATATCGCCGATGTCGTGCAGATAATCCAGATTATTGAAACGGCGCGTGATGTCGAGCGCGATCGGGATCGATTTGGCGTTTGCCAGCGAGCAGAAGTCGCCGCCCGGGCAGCAGATCATGTCGGTCAGCAAGCCGATATTCGGGGTTGCCAAACCTTGCGCCTTGGCTTCTTTCCAGAGTGTGAACAGGTCGGCGTTGCGGACATCGGCCAGCACCAGGTTCTGCTCGTGCGTGACGCGCAATTCGCCGAAACTATAACGGTCGGCCAGATCAGCGATGAAATCCATCTGATCGGCGCTGACGTCACCCGGCGCTATCGTCGGATTTTTCAGCGATAGCACGACCGCGTTGTAGCCGGCAACCTTGTGCGGTTTGACGTTACGGCGCATCCAATTGGAGAAACCCTTGTTTTCTGCCTTGTGCTGTTCCAGTGCGGCGTCAGTCGCCGGCAGCGTTTCATAGTCGGGCGGGGTGAAGAACGAGGTTACGCGGTTCAGTTCTTCTTCGGTCAGGGTGCTGGGGCCATCCTTGAGGTCGGCCCACTCTTGCTCGACCATGCGGGTGAATTCTTCCACGCCGAGCGCCTTGACCAGGATCTTGATGCGCGCCTTGAACTTGTTGTCGCGCCGGCCGTACTCGTTGTAGATGCGCATGATCGCTTCCAGATACGACATCACGTGCTGCCAAGGCAGGAATTCGCGGATCACCGAACCCAGGATCGGGGTGCGGCCCATACCGCCGCCGACCATGACCTGAAAGCCGACTTCTCCATCGGCGTTGTGCAAAACATTCAGGCCGATGTCGTGCACAGCGATCGCCGCACGGTCTTCCAGCGCACCGTTCAGCGCGAATTTGAACTTGCGCGGCAGATAGGCAAATTCCGGATGAAAGGTGCTCCATTGGCGCAGAATTTCCGCAAACGGGCGCGGATCGATGATCTCGTCGGCAGCAACGCCCGCATATTCATCGGAGGTGATGTTGCGAATGCAATTGCCGGAAGTCTGGATCGAATTGATCTCGACGCTGGCCAGTTCTTCCAGAATATCGGGTGTTTCTTCGATATTGATCCAGTTGTACTGGATATTTTGACGTGTCGTAAAGTGGCCGTAACCGCGATCGTACTTGCGGGCAATGAACGCCAGTTTGCGCATCTTGGTCGACGATAGCAGGCCGTATGGAATGGCAATGCGGAACATGTAGGCATGGCGCTGCATGTACAGGCCGTTTTGCAGACGCAAAGGGAGGAACTCCTCTTCGGTCAGTTCATCGCACAGGCGCCGCCGCACCTGATCGCGGTACTGTGCAATGCGTTCCTTCACCAATTGGTGATCGTAGTGGTCGTATTTGTACATCTGCGTTCCTTAAAAAATCCGTTTCCGAGTGCTAATTCTGGGTATTAATTCCGGTAATTCCGGTTGCTGATTCAAAGCACCAGTTTCAGCGCCACGCCGGTCAGCGTGGTTGCCAGCAAGCCGCGCAGAAATTTTTCCGGTACTGCACGGGCCGCCCATGAACCAATCATGATGCCCGGCACCGAGCCCAGCAGCAGGGTGCCGAGCAGCACCCAGTGTATTGAGCCCAGCCACCAGTGGCCGAAGGCGGCGATGGCTGTAAGCGGCACAGCATAAGCGATATCGGTGCCAACCACTTCAGCTGCGCTCATTTTTGGATACAGCATGACCAGCAAAGTTGCACCGATGGCGCCGGCGCCGATCGACGACACCGTCACCAGTGTCCCGAGCACGGCGCCGGCGAAGATGGTGGCTGCGGTCAGCCTTGATCCATACAATTGCTTTTCGGGATGGGCATTTAACCATCTAATCATGCGGCTCTTGAACAGCAGTGCGACCACGGTCAGCATGACCGAGCCGGCGATCGAGTAGCGGATGATCTGGCCCATGCTGTCGTTCATGCCGCCAAAATATTTCAATATCAGTGTCGTAACGACTGCCGCTGGCAATGCGCCGATGCACAAGCGCCTGACGACCTCCCAGTTAACCGTGCCGCGCAGGCGATGGGTGAAGGTGCCGGCGGATTTGGTGATTGCAGCGAAAGCCAGATCGGTACCGACAGCAACGGTCGGGTTGATGCCGAACAATAAGGTGAGCAACGGCGTCATCAATGAACCACCCCCGACTCCCGTCAGACCGACCAGTAAACCCACTGCAAAACCGGAAACCACATAAGAAATAGTCATATCACCCCGCGTATAATGGACGCAATCGTAATAAACTGCGGCCATATTCCAAACTACAAAGTATTTATTTGCTTATACGGTTATTCGGCATGCGATGCCGCTGGTCCATCAACGATTTACGGCGCCGGACTTGAATAATACTTTTCGGTAATAAAATCAGGGCGCTGGCCCGGGAAACTCCATGAACCTCCATCAACTGCGCTTCGTGCGTGAAGCCGTTCGACAAAATTTCAATCTGACCGAAGCCGCCAAGGCGCTGTTCACTTCGCAGCCGGGCGTATCGAAAGCGATTATCGAACTGGAAGAAGAGCTCGGCGTGGATATCTTCACCCGCCACGGCAAGCGGATTCGCGGCCTGACCGAACCGGGCCATGAAGTATTGAAGGCGGTCGAACTGATCATGCTGGAAATTGAAAGCTTGAAGCGCATCGGCAAGGAATTCGCCGCGCAAGACAGCGGCAGCTTCACGATCGCCACCACCCATTCGCAGGCGCGCTATATGCTGCCGAAAGTGGTGCAGGCGTTCACGCAAAAATATCCGAAGGTGCGGCTGTCCTTGCTGCAGGGCAATCCGCATCAGATCACCGATATGGTACTCAGGGATCAGGCTGATGTCGTCATCGCCACCGAGGCGATTGCCAGCATCGATGGCTTGATCTCGTTTCCGTGTCACCAATGGGAGCATGTGGTGGTGGTGCCGGCCGAGCATCCACTGCTGAAATCGAAGCAGATTACACTGGAAGAGATCGCCACCTATCCGCTGATTACCTACGACAGCGCCTTTTCCGGCCGCAACAAGATCGATCATGCGTTTGCCTTGCGCGGCTTAAAGCCCGATGTGCTGCTGGAAGCAATCGATGCCGATGTCATCAAGACCTACGTCGAGCTTGGCATGGGCGTCGGGATCATCGCCGGCATGGCTTATGATGCCGAGCGCGACAAGAACCTGCAAGCGATCCCGGTCGGCCACCTGTTCGGCATGAACGTTTCTCGGGTGGCAGTCAAGAAAGGCGCCTACCTGCGCAGCTATGTGTTTACCTTCATCGAATTGCTGACGCCAACACTGAACCGAAAGCTGGTCGAGCGCGCAATGAGCGGCGAGAAAGAAAGTTACGAATTATGAAATTTTTACCCTGGAACAAAGCCTGATGACACCCTTGCACACCGACCTGAGCGCCTATTACACCAGTCGCGCCGCCACCTCCGACAACATTTATGCGCAGCCAGACCGGCAGGACGAATTCGCCATCCTGCGCGAACGCGTCGCCGAACTGGTGCGGGGCCAAAAGGTGCTGGAACTGGCGTGCGGCCGCGGCTACTGGACTGCCGCAATGGCCGGTTCGGCGGATTTCGTGCTGGCGACGGATAACAATCCGGCCATGCTGAAAGCGGCGCAGGCGCGGGACTTGCCGTCGCAGAAGGTGAAAATTGCCCAGATCGATGCGTTCGAACTGGATTTGGCAAATGACTACAGAGTGTGCTTTGCCGGTTTTTTCTGGGCCCATGTCAAACGCGAGCTGCAAACCGAACTGCTGGCACGGGTGCGCCAGATCATCGGCAAGGATGGCCTGCTGATCCTGATCGACGACAATTATCTGGAAGAAGACACGGCGCCGGTGGCGCGTACCGATAACGAAGGCAATACTTACCAGATCGAAACCCTGGCCGACGGCGAACGCTACGAATACGTCAAGAACTTCCCGACCGACAGCGCGCTGCGCAAGAAGTTTGCCGGCGTAGCCAAAGACATCCGTATGCTGCGCCTGCAGCACACCTGGCTGATGAGTTGCCGGCTTAAATAACAATCCATTGAACTGTAGGGGCGGGTTCCAAACCCGCCCTTCGTATTTTTACCGCAGAGGGC
>JBDSCZ010000218.1:0-11547 GCA_039920865.1 Burkholderiaceae bacterium | reverse complement strand
AACGGCTTGACGTCTGTAAGCTTCAGCGGTTCCTTGAGCAGCGGATTGTCGTAAAGATAAATCTGGCCGACCGAGAGATAATTAGCAGCGCGCCAGTAGGCGTCCATCCTGCGGAGCAGTTCCGGAGCAAGAATTTCTGTGTTCATGGTTCAATTCTCCTTTTCCAGACAAAGGCGATAACGCGGTAAATCGCCTAGCCGCGTTTTACCCACAGCGGCGTCCGTCACAGCGACCGACCTCCGGGCCTGGCATCGTCGTCCGAGGTCTCACCGCGATTACCCGGGTGATTATGATGTCTCTCGCGTCCGTCTGCCGTCTCCTTTTCGACAATTGCGCTAGCCGTTGCTTCGGTGTTTAGTTGAAATACATGAGTAGTACCGCTGACGAATTCGCAAAGCTTGCCGTCAACGCACAAGGAAATCGGCGCTGCCGCATCATCACGCCCACGGACCGTGAGCGAGTCGCGCGTCAGCCGCAGATCGAGTGAGTGCCCGCGATAGCGGATGCGCATGTCGAGGCGCTCCATCTCGCGAGGCAATTCCGGATTGAGTCGCAGAACATCGCCTCTTACTTCGATACCAGTCGATACGCGCTGCACCAAATCGACAGTCCCTGCCATGGCGCCGAGGTGGACGCCCTCCCCGGTGGTGCCCTGCTGGATATCGCTCACATCGCTCTGCAGCGCTTCCGCGAAGAAGTTCATCGCGCGCGGCCGGTCCGAACGCGCCAGCACCCAGGCATTCACCACACGGCACAGCGTGGACCCGTGAGACGAGCGGCCGGCATAATAGGCGATGTTGCGGGGAATGGTCTCGTATTCGAACGGATAACCCAGACGTTCGAACAGTTCGCCGAGTTCTTCGGAGGAAAACAGGTAGAACAACATCAGCACGTCGGCCTGTTTCGAGAGCTTGTAGTGGTTGGCGCTATCGTTCTCCCCCTCAAGGATGAGATCGAGACGCTGAATATTGCCGTAGCGGGTTCGATAGTCCTCCCAATCGAGCTCACGCAATTTTTCATAGCCCTCGAACTGGCTGATGATGCCGTCGTCATGCAATGGCACAACCATTCTGCGACTAATGTCGCCCCAGCGCGCGATCTCCTGCGCCGACAAGCCAAGCCGTGTTGTGAGTTCGGCACGACGCATGTCGGAGAGCAGATCGAGCACCTCCAGCGCCCGACACAGCACCCATACCGCCGTGATGTTGGTGTAGGCGTTATTGTTGAGGCCGGCTGTGGCTGCATCCGGATAGCCATCGTGAAACTCATCGGGTCCCATCACGCCGCGAATTTCATAGCGCTCGCGCCGGTCATTGAAGCTCGCGATACTCGACCAGAAACGGGCGATATCGAGGATAAGCTCCGCGCCGTAGGAATGCAGAAACTCGACATCGTGCGTGACCTGAAAATACTGCCAGACATTTTGGACGACGGCACTGCCGACGTGGCGCTGCAAGTAGGAGTTGTCGGGCACCCAGCGCTGCGAGCGCGGGTTCAGGTTGAGTGCTTGGGTTTCCTCCTGTCCATCGCTGCCGCTCTGCCAGGGGAACATCGCTCCCTGATAGCCGGCCGCCGCGGCGGCGGCGCGCGCCTCGCCCAAGCGCCGGTAGCGATACATCAGTAGTGAGCGGGTGATTTCGGGCATTCGATAATTGAAAAACGGGAAGATGAACAATTCATCCCAGAAGATATGGCCCTGATACGCCTCCCCGGTCCAGCCCCGTGCTGGCACGCCGATATCGAGTCCGATGGAGTTGGGCGATACGGCCTGCAGCAGATGAAACATGTTCAGACGAAGCAGCATCGGGACATTCGACTTGAAGCCCGGATCGGCCGGCTTGATATGCACATCAAAGCGGCGCCACAGGTGCTTCCAGGCCAGCACATGATCCGCCATCAACGCATCGAAGCGACCCGCGCGTGCGATCGCCTTGCGCGCCTCCAGTGCGCACTCGGAAATGGCGTGGTCGCGCGAGGTATAAAAAGAAGCCAGCTTCTCCAGCACCAGCGTCTGGCCTTGCTTGAGGTCGACTTTGAGTTCCTGTCCGATGTATCCCGGTTCCTCGATTACCCGGCGCCGGACTTCGAGCAACTGTCCGTCGATAAAAGCGCGGGTTTGCGCCGCCTGCGCGACATGGATATTCGACTGACAAGTCCGCACCAGCAGGCTAACGCTGTCCTCGCCGACAACCGCGCTCGACAGCGGCTCTAGGTGCTTGTTGTTGAACTTGCGATACAACTTCGCGCCCGCGTTTGCGATGCGACCGTCGATCGCCGAGCATACCGTGACGCACCCCGACCAGTTGTCTGCGGTCAGCGCCAGTTCCAGTGCGCCCAGATGCATGTCGCCCATTGAGACCAGGCGGCGCTCGCAAAGCGTGCTGCGCTGCCCCTGGCCGTCTTCGAAGCTGATGCTGCGCAACAACATGCCGCGCCGCAAATCCAGCTCCTGCCGGTACGACAAAAGCTTGACGCTACGGGCATCGAACCAATCCTGCGCGGCGATGCGAAACCCGAGCGCGAGCCAGTTAGGGCAATTCACCAGGTCCTCGTTCTCGACGATGCGGCCGGCAATGTCGGTGCGCAGTCGGTTGTAACCGCCAGCGAGGTAAGTTCCCGGATAGTGGATATCATCCGCCTGCGCCCCGGCGGCAGCGCCGCGCGCCGCGAAATAGCCGTTTCCCAGCGTGCACAAGGCTTCGCGGACGCCCTCTTGGGCCGGGTCGAAGTCCTCGAACACCAGCGACCACGCGGAAGGCGGCTCCACTGCCACCTGGACTTGTGCCAGATCGGTCACCACGACATCGGCGCCGGCATCGCGCAGGGCTTGCGCCTGCTGGCGGCGATCGACGCCGATGACGCACTCGAAGCGCCCGGCGCGCCCGGCCTCGACGCCGGCGATCGCATCCTCCACCACGACCGCGCGCGCAGGTTCCGCCCCGAGGCGCCGGGCCGCCTCCAGAAAAGCATCCGGTGCCGGCTTGCCCTCAAGCCCGAGGCGGGTGAGGTCCGTCCCGTCCACGCGCACATCGAACAGTTGCGCGATACCCGCCGCCTCCAGCACCGCCGCGCAGTTCACGCTGGAGGACACCACGGCAGTCTTGATCTCCTGCGCCCGAAGTTTGCGCACCAGTGCAATTGCCGCCTCATAGACGGCAACGCCATGCTGTTCCAGGTGTTGCAGGAAGTAGCGGTCCTTCAGATTGCCCAGTGCGCGCACGCTTTGCACCCCGGGACCGTCTTCGGGCTCGCCCAAGGGCAACGCGATCCCGCGTGAATCGAGGAAGGCTGACACGCCGTCGTAACGCGGCTTGCCGTCGACGTAGCGCGGGTAGTCGGTGTCGATATCGAAGGGCACGAACGGTTCGCCGGCCCGGGTGGCGCGCGGCTCTAGAAATCCGTCGAACAGCTTTTTCCAAGCCGAGGCATGCACGCTCGCGGTCCTGGTCAACACGCCGTCGAGGTCGAACAAGACGGCGTCATAGTCGCGCGGCGAAAGCGTGATGACGGCAACGGAAGAGGTCATGCCGAATCCTGGTCGTAGCGCCGAAGGCAGAACCGTGCTGGAAAGGCCATCGACAGCGCCTGGCTCATTTCGTTGTCCCGTCTGCGGCCCGCTGCGCATCCCAGCGCCAATTTCGGATTTCCGGCAGGTCCTGGCCGTGCTTGTTGATGTACTGCCTGTGTTCGATAAGCTTGTCCTTGAACTGCTGCTTCAGGTAGATGCCTTTGTCGCCGGTCTGAGGAAGACGGTCGATGGCGTCCATCACCAGATGGAAACGGTCCAGGTCGTTAAGCACCGTCATGTCGAAGGGCGTGGTGATGGTGCCTTCTTCCTTGTAGCCGCGGACGTGGATGTTGTCATGGTTGGTGCGGCGGTAGGTCAGCCGGTGGATCAGCCAGGGATAGGCGTGGTAGGCGAAGATGACCGGCCTGTCCCGGGTAAAGAGCTCGTCGAAATCCATGTCAGACAGTCCATGCGGGTGCTCGCCGGGCGGCTGCAGCTTCATCAGGTCGACGACGTTGACTACCCGGATTTTCAGATCGGGCAGGTGCTCGCGCAAAATGGAGACGGCGGCCAGGGTCTCCAGCGTGGGCACGTCGCCACAGCAAGCCATCACCACATCGGGCGCGACGGCCTGGTCGTTGCTGGCCCACTGCCAGATGCCGATGCCCTTGGTGCAGTGTTTGACGGCGGCGTTCATGCTGAGCCACTGCGGTGCCGGGTGTTTGCCGGCGACCACCACGTTGACGTAATGGCGGCTTTTCAGGCAGTGATCCATTACCGACAGCAGGCAGTTGGCATCCGGCGGAAAGTAGACCCGTACCACTTCGGCCTTCTTGTTTACAACATGGTCGATGAAGCCGGGGTCCTGATGGGTGAAGCCGTTGTGGTCCTGGCGCCAGACATGCGAAGTCAGCAGGTAGTTGAGCGAGGCAATCTTGCGCCGCCATGGCAGATGCGCGGTGACTTTGAGCCACTTGGCGTGCTGGTTGAACATCGAATCGATGATGTGGACGAACGCCTCGTAGCAATTGAAAAGCCCGTGCCGCCCGGTGAGCAGGTAGCCTTCGAGCCAGCCTTCGCATTGGTGTTCGCTGAGCATTTCCATCACCCGTCCGTCCGGCGCGAGAAATTCGTCGTTCGGTACCGTCGCGGCGACCCATTGGCGTTGGGTCACTTCAAACAGCGCTTCCAGTCCGTTGGAGAGCGTCTCGTCAGGGCCGAAGATCCGGAAATTGCGCTGCGCATTGTTCAGCTTTGCAACGTCGCGCAGAAATGGCCCGAGCACGTGGGTGTCGCCGATGCCGGGCGCACCCGGCAACGGCACGTCGGCCGCGTAGCTGCGGAAATCCGGCAGGCGCAGGTCGCGCAGCAGCATGCCGCCGTTGGCGTGGGGATTGGCACCCATGCGCCGTTCGCCCTGGGGCGCCAGTTCAGCCAGCTCCGGCATCAACCGGCCTTGGGCATCGAACAGTTCCTGCGGACCGTAACTCTTCAGCCAAGTTTCCAGCAGCTTCAGGTGTTCGGGATGGGCATGGGGATGGAGCGGCACCTGGTGGGCACGAAAAGTCCCTTCGATCTGTTGACCATCGACCACCTTCGGCCCGGTCCAGCCCTTGGGTGATTTCAGCACGATCATCGGCCAAGTTGGGCGTTTGAGGTTGCCGCTGACACGAGCGTCGTGCTGGATTTTCCTGATCTCCTGCACCGCTTTGTCGAGCGTCGCAGCCATCGCCTGATGCATCAGCGCTGGCTCGTGACCCTCGACGAAATAAGGCGACCAGCCGTAGCCGTGCAGCAAATGTTTCAGTTCCTCGGGATCGATGCGTGCGAAAACGGTCGGATTGGAAATCTTGTAGCCGTTCAGATGCAGGATCGGCAGCACCGCGCCGTCGGTTACCGGATCGAGGAACTTGTTGGAATGCCAGGCGGTGGCCAGCGGACCGGTCTCCGCCTCGCCGTCACCGATAACGCAAGCGATTACCAGATCGGGATTGTCCAATACCGCCCCGAACGCATGGCTAAGCGAATAGCCCAGTTCGCCGCCCTCGTGGATCGAGCCCGGGCATTCCGGCGATGCATGGCTGGGAATGCCGCCCGGAAACGAAAACTGCTTAAAGAGTTTCTGCAGCCCGGCTTCGTCCTGACTGATATCGGGATAAATTTCGCTGTAAGTGCCTTCGAGGTAGGTGTTGCCGACTACAGCCGGGCCGCCGTGCCCGGGGCCGCAGACGTAAATCATATTGAGATCGTATTTCTTGATGACCCGGTTCAGGTGCGCGTATATGAAGTTCTGGCCGGGAGTCGTACCCCAGTGTCCCAGCAGCATGTGCTTCACATCTTCCGGCACCAGCGGCCGTTTCAGCAACGGGTTGTCGTACAGATAAATCTGGCCGACCGCCAGGTAATTGGCGGCGCGCCAATAGGCATCGATCTTGCGCAGCAGTTCCGGCGAGAGTGTGTTGGTGTTCATCGTGTCCATGTCCCAGGTTTCCCAATTGCGCCGAGAGGGTGCGGGTGACGGACCGCGCAATCATGAACTCCGCATCGGTGCGGTTGCCCCCTCAGCTTGACGCTATCGACTTTCCCATCCAGCAACCGCCGCAACGGCTGATCCGTCTGTGCAGCGCGAACCGGACTCCGGTTTCCACCCTATTTTGCATTATTCGCTGAAATTGCGCACGATGCATGCGGGAGGCATGAATGCATGCTTAACACGGCGCGATCAATATTTATTAATGCGTAAAGTTTTTGTTGCGCAATTGTTCGTAAGCTGTGGAGAATTTTATGTTTGCACGATCAGCGACGATGAAAGGGAATGCAAAATCATCTCTCCACAACACAGTTATACTTTCTCCTGACATGAAAAAAACTATCCCTACAAAAGCTGAAATCGCATTACTGAAACCATTTATTGGTCTTCCTCTGGAATGCATCCATATACCCGCCACAAACGCACAATTTGCCTCTGCCACTGCCGAAATAAAGGCTGCGCGCATCGTTGGATTCGACACCGAGTCGAAGCCCACATTTGTGACCGGGGTGGTGAGTGATGGTCCACATATTGTTCAGTTTGCAGTCCAAGGAAAAGCATTCATATTTCAACTGTATCAAGCGGACTGCCGGCAATACCTGATCGAACTGCTGCAATCTGATGATGTCCTCAAGGTTGGATTCGGCCTGAAATCAGATCGGGGGCAAATTCACACAAAACTGGGTGTCAACTTGGAAGCGGTGCTCGATCTAAACAGTGTATTTCGCAAAGATGGATACCGTAGCGACATCGGGGTCCGGGCCGCGGTTGGGGTCGTATTTAATCAAAAATTCCACAAGTCGAAGAAAATAACAACGTCAAATTGGGCTCTGCCTCACCTTACAACGAACCAATTGCTCTATGCAGCCAACGATGCATATGCGGCGCTAATGGTGCTGGAGGCACTCAATCTATCCCAAGAAAATTTATCCACTATCGGCCAAAACCCTCGCATCCTGGCTTCCCCGCATATTCCAGAATTGTTACCGGCCGCAAAGGACTGAGGGCATAACTTGCGGTTGCGTGCCAGGCATCTGACTGGACCTACGCAAAAAATGACCCGATTAACGAATCTAAAGCAGGTCATCCCAATCATTCGGTTTTCTACCCGCGTCCGGTCCACTGTGCAGCGAAGGTGTAAACCGTTCGTACAGTAGTGGACAAGATCGGCGGCCCTTAATAGCGGATTCGATCAGCGCGAGCAGTGCTAAGCTACGCCTCTTATATTCAGAGATAAATACCCAGAGATAATCCCATGACGAACAAAAAACAGCCTCCTGCCAAAAAAACAGTCGATGCGCCTGCGGGGCGAGTGGAAAATCCGTTCCTGAATACCGAGTTATACATGCGGATGCGTGACTACACGGAACGGGATGCGGCATTCTCGAAAGAGTTGAAGGCTATCGCGGAAAGCGGTGCAGGAAAACACGGCACTGACGCACGCTTTGCGTCGTCGCTGCAAGTTTTGCGCGGCGTCATTAAAAAAGGCTTAACGCTCGAGGATATGCTCGGTCGCATCGTGCTGGGCCTCGAAATGGGCCTGTGGCAACCTTGGTTGACGGTGTTCGGCTTTGAACTGCGGGGCGTTAACTATGCGAAGACGGGAGGGCGCAATGCCCGGCTGGCGCTGGACATTAGCTTGGCATCCAAGGCTAACACCGCGTTCGCAAACGCCGGAATTCCAAATTGGCGTAGTTTGGTGGCGGAAGACTGTGTCCAGATCCAGGTTGAGAAGCCGACCGAGAAGACGCCTGCCAAGGCCTATGCCATTTTCTACCTGGACCCCACCGATAAGTAGGCGTTGCCGCCCGGACATCGCAATAGGGACGCAACGAAAGCCAATCCCGGCTGCAAGCCGGGATTGCGGATGAACGCCACCCGGCCCGACTCTGGCACAAAGGGCGGCAGTGAACGACTGCAACAGTGGCGTCTTATTTACCCAGCAGCGCCAGTGTATGGTTCCATTCCGCAACCCATGCGTACAAAAAATCATGCGCACTAAAAGCTCTTTTTAAATGTGACATCGGTACCCGATACACATCATTTAATCCCAGCGCCAACGTGACCGGATTCCACACGGCATTGTTTTTTGCCTTTCTAGCACTGCCTTTAACCCGTGCTCCATCATCGCCAAATATGCCGCCGCCACTGCCAAGAGCCTGTTCCAGATCAATTTTTACCAGACTGGCAAATGCCGTCAATACCTGCTCCTTGTTGATGCCAAGCTGAGATTCCATTGCCACCGCAATCTTGACTGGCTCGGGCTCGGCCTCGCGCTTGAGTTTGCTTGCCAGGCGCTCCAGATCCTTCTTCAGAAAACGTAACTCGTGCAAATCCCGTCGAAAGCCCGGGGGCGGAAGTTGCGTCACGATCTTATAGGCGTCTTTCGTAATCGTGATAAGCACATCCTCGCTTCCGGCTGCAAGTCGTCGGGTGTCACCTTCGAAAAAAATCGGCGCCGGGTAACCGCCGTTGGCGTCCCCGAACAGCGCAGGATAGTTGGCGTCATAGTCCAGCCAGACGTAAGGGGTCAAGCCGTTTTCTATAATGCGCGCCAAAGCCCATGGCGTACCGGTTTGCTGCGCAAGCCAGTGGCAAGCCTGCGCCGTTGTAGCCCGAAAAGGTAGTTCGATGATCGTCATTTTTCTTTCTTTTACTTGCCAAAATTAGATTGCCGGCATTACTTTTCGCATTTAAGGATATGTGCCACTAGCCGCCTGGCGCCACGCATTCCCAATCAACGAATCTGATTTTTTAGCTTCACCATTTACTCAGTGCAACATTCGCGCCTGATGCTTCTTGCAGGATGTCGTCCATCATATGCGAAACCCTAAGGAACGCTTTCGCTGCATCGCAGACACGCAAGGAATCCATGTTGACCGTCTGCATAGGCTGGCAAGCGCCGACACTCACGACACCTCCGGGCTGGACAGAAATATCCACAGCACTGATATGACCAGCATCCCGGTGAGGGTGATGCAGGAGCAGCTGAAAAAGCAGGCCGCCACCATATTGATTTTCAGCATTTGCTCAAACAGGCAGCCAAGTCCAAAAGCCAGCGCGGTAAGGACCGCCCACCGCAGCAAATAGGTTGGTAAATAGCGGCACATTTTTTTATTATGCTGCCACGCCGCGTGTCGCTCGAACAGGTTCGTCGCCTTGGTCATGTCGGCAAACAGCCAGTCGAAAAATAGATAACGGTAAAGCAAGACAGCGAACCGAAGCTCGGCATCTACGTTCGGGTGAGTCACTTCGTGGTCATGCTGCGGGGCGGGTCTCTGTCGCATGTTCTGGCCTACGATCTGCGTGATTGCGGATTAGACAGCAGAGCCGTCAAAACAATCCGTACAGGAGCAATGGTGGCGCTGAACCCTAGCAACCGGTCGGGTTTAGGGCCAGCCATGATTACGCAAACGTTGCGCGCTGACGATTTTCTCATCGTTAACACGCCAAAATGATCGATAATTTGAATATGAAATCCACGCAGCAGATGCGTCACCTGCGCATACCTTGATCGACCGGCTCATGCAAAATATTATATCCATAGCAAATCTCTCCAAGACCTATGCGTCTGGCTATCAGGCCCTCAAAAACATCAATCTGGACATCCGCCGCGGAGAAATTCTGGCGTTGCTCGGCCCAAATGGCGCCGGAAAGACTACGCTGATTAGCTGCATCTGCGGAATCCTCAATATTTCCGAGGGAACGGTCCAGGTCGACGGGCACGACATTGCCACCGATTTCCGCGCCGCTCGATCGCTGATCGGTCTGGTGCCGCAAGAATTGACCACCGATGCATTTGAAACTGTGTGGGCGACGGTATCCTTCAGCCGAGGACTGTTCGGCAAACCGGTGAATGCCGAATACATCAAAAAAATACTCAAGGATCTGTCGCTGTGGGACAAGAAGGACAATAAGCTCATCACATTGTCCGGCGGCATGAAACGTCGCGTACTGATTGCAAAGGCCTTGTCGCATGAACCGCAGATCCTGTTTCTTGACGAGCCGACCGCTGGCGTCGATGTCAACTTGCGGCACGACATGTGGCAACTGGTTCGCGCTCTCAGGGATACCGGCGTGACCATCATTCTGACCACCCACTACATTGATGAGGCCGAAGATATGGCCGACCGAATCGGCGTGATCAGCAAGGGCGAGATCATCCTGATTCAGGACAAGAAAGAACTCATGCGAAAACTGGGCAAGAAACTGTTGACGCTGCAGTTGGAGAGTCCGCTCGACAGCATTCCGGCGGCGCTTGCCGCCTACCGCCTGAATCTGTCGAGCGATGGCAGCCAGCTGATCTATACCTACGAAAATGATGGGGAACGCATCACCATCATTTCGCTACTCAACGCGCTGAGTGAAGCGGGTATCGGGTTCAAGGACATTCAAACGACACAAAGCTCACTTGAAAATATTTTCGTCAACCTGATAAAGGGCGAACAATGAACTTCCACGCAATCCGCGCAATGTACATGTTCGAGATGACGCGGGCGTGGCGCACCGTGCTGCAGAGCATCGTCGCCCCGGTGATTTCGACGTCGCTGTATTTCGTCGTATTCGGAGCCGCGATAGGCTCGCGCATCGCCGCGATCGACGGAATTAGTTATGGTGCATTTCTTGTTCCGGGACTGGTCATGTTGTCGTTGCTCACGCAAAGCGTCTCGAATGCCTCATTTGGGATCTTTTTCCCGAAGTTCACCGGGACCATTTATGAGCTGCTGTCTGCACCAGTCTCGTATCCGGAGATCGTGGTGAGCTATGTCGGCGCCGCCGCGACGAAATCGATACTTCTCGGTTTGATCATTTTGGCCACGGCGGGGCTGTTCGTTCCACTGCATGTGTTACATCCCGTTTGGATGATCCTGTTCCTCGTACTAACGGCCGTGACATTCAGTCTCTTTGGTTTCATCATCGGGATTTGGGCCGACAATTTCGAGAAACTGCAACTGGTTCCTCTGCTGATAATTACCCCACTGACCTTCCTCGGCGGCAGCTTCTACTCGATTAAAATGCTGCCGCCGGTCTGGCACACGATAAGCCTGTTCAACCCGGTGGTATACCTTGTCAGCGGATTTCGCTGGAGCTTCTACGGCCATGCCGATGTAAGTATTGCTGTCAGTCTCATCATGACCGTCATGTTCCTGGTCATCTTCCTGGCGATCGTAGCGTGGATTTTCAAGACCGGGTATCGACTCAAGTATTAACTTGGCACATTTACGCCGCCGATGCCTGCATTGCGTATGTGTGAGTTCAATAACTGACGCATTGGACCATGAAATACACGGTCAAAATGGCGTGCGCAGGAACCGCTGCCCGAATACAGGAAAGAGGCCGAAGATAATTTATTTTAAGCATGAGTATATTTAGTTGCCGCAATAAATATATGCGGCAATTGCCATAAAAATGGTAATACTCCATGAGTATATAAACCAGATTTGGGTGCAATCCAGTGCGTGGTTTCGCGTCTTTCGTGGACAATATTTTTACTGTTAACACTTACGCA
>JBDSCZ010000217.1:0-6752 GCA_039920865.1 Burkholderiaceae bacterium | reverse complement strand
AACAGTAAATTAATTGACTCGGAAAGAATAATTTCCGAGATTTCAACAGCTTACGTGCGAAAAAAATTAACGCCGACGATCGGAAGATTGGGGAGTTGGTACGTCGGGAGGGGCTCGAACCCCCGACCCATGCCTTAGAAGGGCATTGCTCTATCCAGCTGAGCTACCGACGCGTAGAAGAAGTACCGAAATTCCAATAAACTCACACACCCGCAGCAAAATTCCACTACCTACAGCCTGGAAAGCCGCCTCTCTGTCCAACTGGATTATTGGTACAGATAAGTATAAGAACTTAAAACGAGCATGTTCGAAAAATTCCCGACATTCGCCGGATAGTAACTTGGCTAGAAGAGAGGCCAAGCGTATTTTCGAAATCAAAAAAAGAGGACTTGCTTATGTCTGCTTCTGGGGAATCAATCGACTTTGCAATATAAGTCACAGAATCCTCATGATTTGCACAGTAGCGGAAAACGATCTTGGTGCCCGGAGCCGGAATCGAACCGGCACGCCCCTTTTCAGGTAAGCGGCGGATTTTAAGTCCGATGTGTCTACCAGTTTCACCACCCGGGCATGCAACTATACTAAAGCAACCTGCTTAGAAAAAAAGCGCCTTCGGCGCTTTTTAATTCTGGAGGCGGGGAGCGGAATCGAACCGCTCTAAACGGCTTTGCAGGCCGCTGCATAACCTCTTTGCTACCCCGCCATTAAACTTTAAACCAGTATCAAACCGCGCTGAATTTTAACAGAAATCGATACATGAAGTTGTAAAAAATATTTCTACCACGTCACAAGTCTGAAAAAATTTTGCGAAGAACTTAAAAAAAGATTCTTTACCGAACGAAAAATTATACTCGTTTTATTTATAATTCCAACATATTTGCAGTATCTTTATCACGGCAACCCGCCCCCGGTTGTCGATCACAGTAAAAAATTACCCCAATCATGTGATAATTTTATGCACAACCTCACCAAAGGAGTAGAAATAACATGATTCTAGAACTTGCCGATATTCGCATACAACCGGGCAAACAAGCCGATTTCGATAGTGCAATTCAGCATGGTATCGACCAAGTGATTTCCAAGGCAAAAGGTTTTAATGGATATCAAATAAACAGGGGAATTGAATCTCCAGAACGTTATGTACTAATGATTTTCTGGGAGACACTGGAAAATCATACGGTAGACTTCCGTGAATCGACTGCATTTCAAGAGTGGCGCAGCATTGTTGGCCCCTATTTTGCGTCACCACCAGTAGTTGAGCATTTCAACTTGCTTAACAAGTCCTGATAACCGCATGCCACTTATTCGTCAAACTTCTGCCAAGCATACGATTTAGTGGCGTTTGAATATGCAAAAAGGCTGCATCCATATTGACATGCGGCCTTTTTTTATTGGCGCTTCTAATCTAGCGCGCCAATTGAAAAAGGAAGCTATTCAGCTTCCTTTTATAAACTGGAGCGGGAGAAGAGTCTCGAACTCTCGACCTCAACCTTGGCAAGGTTGCGCTCTACCAACTGAGCTACTCCCGCATTCACAACAGGGACGCATTATATAATATGCAAATTGCTTGTCAAGAACTTAGAGCAATTTGCCCGCGTTTTCTTTGATTAGCGGCCACGCGCGGCGAAGATAATAAAACATCGACCAGACGGTAAGTAGCGCTGCCACAACCATAAACCAAGTACCGTACAGGCGCGTGTCAACTACACCAAAGACGACATCATAGTAAAGCAGCATCGGGATTGCAATCATTTGTGCTGCAGTTTTGATTTTTCCGATAGAGCTAACGGCAACCGATCGGGAGGCACCGATCTGCGCCATCCACTCCCTTAACGCCGAGATTGTGATTTCCCGTCCGATAATAATGAATGCGATTACTGCATCAACACGATTTAGCTGAACCAATATCAGCAGCGCTCCCGCCACCATCAACTTGTCCGCCACCGGGTCCAGGAAGGCGCCAAATGCGGATGTCTCATTCCAACGCCGCGCCAGAAAACCGTCGAACCAATCCGTGACGGCAGCCACGATGAATATAATCGTTGAAGCCAGGCCTTTGGCACTGGGCGACAGCATCGCGTCAGGCAAATAAAAAACGCCCACCACCAGGGGAATCAGAGCGACGCGTAACCAGGTCAGAAAAATAGGGATGTTCAATGGCATAAGTTTATCTTTGGTTTTTTTATTCTCGTATGCATTGCGCCGACACGATAATCTCGCGATCGATTTAATGCAATTGCTTGTAAATCTCTTCTGCCAGTTGTCGTGAAATGCCCTCAACCGAAGCGATATCCTCCATGCTGGCGTCGACCACGCCACGCAGACCGCCGAAGCGTACCAGAAGTTTCTGCCGCCGTTTGGCACCAATCCCCTCGATCTCTTCCAGGCGCGATGTCTGCCGCGTTTTGGCACGCTTGGCACGCATACCGGTGATTGCGAAACGGTGCGCCTCATCACGAATCTGCGCCACCAGCATCAGGGCTGCGGACTCACGGCCCAGTTCCTGCGGAGCACGACCGTCAACGAATACCAAGGTTTCCAGTCCGACTTTACGTCCCTCCCCTTTGGCAACGCCGACAATTAGGCTGATATCGAGCCCCAGTTCACTAAACACTTGCCGCGCCATCTCGACCTGTCCCTTGCCACCATCGATCAGCACCACATCCGGCATTATGCGGTCGCCGTTGGCGATTTTCTCGTAACGCCGCGTCAAAACCTGACGCATTGCCGCGTAATCGTCGCCAGGCGTAATGTCGTTGATGTTATAGCGTCGGTACTCGCCATTTTGCATCGCATGATGATGAAATACCACGCATGATGCCTGGGTCGCCTCCCCTTGCGTGTGGCTGATATCGAAGCACTCGATGCGCAAGGTTGCAATATCGGCGATATCGAGGCCCAGAACATCGACCAGCATGCGCGTGCGTGCCTGCTGTGAGCCTTGCTCTGAGAGCAGACGTGCGAGCGATATCTCGGCTCCTTTGGCAGCCATTTCCAGCCACTGACGGCGCTGCCCCTGCGGCTGAAACAGCAGGTTGATGCGATGACCGCATTGCTCCATCAACGCCACCATTAGGGCCGGCTCGTCAAATTCGATGCTCAGTATCAGCGTGCCGGGAATAAATTTATCGAGGTAATGCTGGGCCAGAAATGCCTTCAAAATCTCGACTTCCAACGTTTCTCCTGCACTCAGATCAGCGCTATCGACCTGGATCGGGAAATAGGCGCGGTCGCCGAGATGGCGCCCGCCCCGTACCATTGCCAGATTGACGCAGGCGCGCCCGCCTTGCACCAGAACCGCGATGATGTCGATATCGGCATCGTTCGTGGTTTCCATGCTTTGCTGGTGCAACACGCGCGACAACGCATGCATCTGATTGCGCACTGCCGCCGCTTGCTCGAACTTGAGTTCAGTCGCAAACGCATGCATCTTCGCTTCCAGCGTCTGCAGCACCTCAGACTGCCGCCCACGCAGGAATTTGGCGGCATTTTCGACATCAACCAGGTAATCCTCGGCCGCAATAGCGTTTACGCAAGGCGCGCTGCAACGGTGAATCTGATGCAGTAGACAGGGCCGGGTGCGGTTGGCAAACACGCTATCCTCGCAGGTGCGCAACTGGAACACCTTCTGCAGAATCTGCATCGATTCCCTGACCGCCCAGGCGCTCGGAAACGGCCCAAAATACTGGCTTTTCTTATCGACCGCGCCACGGTAATACGCCATGCGCGGCACCTTCTGGCCGCTGATCTTCAGGTAGGGATAGGATTTATCGTCACGAAACAGGATGTTGAAGCGTGGCTGCAACGATTTGATCAGATTGTTTTCGAGGATCAAGGCCTCGGCCTCGCTGCGGGTCACCGTGGTTTCCAGCCGAGCGATACGTTCGACCATCATTGCGGTGCGCGGGCTAGCGAGGGTTTTCTGGAAATAGGTAGATACACGCTTTTTTAAGTCGCGTGCCTTGCCGACGTACAGCACCTTGTCTTCGAGATCGAAATAACGGTACACGCCGGGCAAATGCGGCAGTTTTGCAACCGTTTCCAGAACCAGATTGAGCGCAAGTTGTGCAACATTTTCGGTCATCGCAATGGCATCAATAAGTGACGAAAAAAGCAACGGCGCGGGCGCTTGAAATTAAATATACTCTATTATGTATATCAAAAAACAATGCGAATCCCGCATATTATTATTGCGGAAATAAATATACTCCAGATATTACATTCATATTGCTTGGACCGTGCGGATTGCTGCCTGATAGCGTGCATCCATCTGCAAATCCTGCCAGTCCAGTGCCGGCGCAACGGGCACCAAGGTGGCAAGACGTGCTGCCGAATGCGCGGCAGCAGTACGCGCCGCAACGCTAGTGCCCGTCTTGAGTCCAGCCAATATTTGATCCGCCTTGTCGGGCGCATTGCAAATCAGGACCATATCACAACCGGCCTTCAGTGCTGCCCTGGCGCCTTCGAGCACGCTGCCGGCGACGCTGGCACCTTCCATGCTCAGATCGTCGCTGATGATGGCGCCTTCAAAGCCCATCTTATTGCGCAGCATCGACAGCCATTTTTTGGAAAATCCGGCCGGATGCTTGTCCACTTTGGGATAAATCACATGCGCCGGCATCACTGCCGACAAACTCATTCCGAGCCAATCATAGGGCGCAGCATCTTCTGCCAGAATAGCCTGCAGCGGGCGTTCGTCGACCGGGATGGCGACATGCGAATCGGCTTGCACAAAGCCGTGACCGGGAAAATGTTTACCGCAATTGGCCATGCCGGCCAGCAGCAGACCATGGTTCAGGCTTTTCGCCAGCAGCGTAACCACGCGCGCATCTTGATGAAAGGCGCGGTCACCGATCACGCCGGATTCGCCATGATCGAGATCCAGCACCGGAGTAAATGACAGATCAACGCCGCAGGCGCGCAATTCGGCTGCAAGAATAAAGCCCACCGCAGTCGCAGCATTGGTGGCCTGCAATACATCACGCTCCCACACAGCCCCTAAAGCCCGCATTGCCGGCAACTTGGTGAAACCATCGGTTTTGAAGCGCTGCACCCGCCCACCTTCGTGGTCGACTGCAATCAGTACGCCTGGACGGGCAGCATGAATCGCTGTGGTTAAAGCGGTCAATTGCTTGCGGCCAGTGTAATTGCGCGCGAACAGAATGACGCCGCCAGTCTGCGGATGCTGAATGCGACGGATGTCCTGGGCATCCAGACTAGTGCCAACCACATCGAGCATGATTGGGCCGAGGGTGGTGGCGCTAGCGGTGAAAGGTGCGATGAAATCTGCCTTGCGAATTATTCTCATATTCTCTCTACATTTTTTCTATGTTTTTTCTACAATTACGAAGGCGACCGCATAATCGGTCTCGTCGGTAATCGAGACTTGTGCCTCCAGCCGGTTGCTGTCCATGAAGTCCTTGAGCGCACCGCTGGTAACGACAATCGGTTTACCGTTGGGCGCATTGACCGTTTGCATTGCACGCCAGGTCATCGGCATGCGCATCCCGAGACCGATTGCCTTAGAAAACGCTTCCTTGGCAGCAAAACGAGTAGCCAGGAAGCGGATGCCGCGCGCTGCCACCTGCTGTTTGCGTAGATGATATTTTTCCAGCTCCAGCGGTCCGAGAATTTTTTCTGCAAAGCGCTCGCCATTGCGACCTAGAGCAGTCTCAATGCGCTGGATGCGGATGATGTCGGTACCGATGCCAAAAATCATAATATTCCACTGGCCGTCATCACGCGTGCAGCGCAGCCAAGCGTGCCTGCACCATGATCGACTTCATTTCCCTCACTGCGGCTTGCCAACCAATAAATACCGCATGGGCTACGATCGCATGACCGATGTTGAGTTCGGCAATCCCGCTGATCGCAGCGATCGCTTGCACATTGGTATAATGCAGTCCATGGCCGGCATTGACTTGCAGGCCATGCCTGATTCCTTCCAACACGCCTTCTTTTACACGTGCCAATTCCTTGATTTGCTGCTGCGGAGTATGCGCATCGGCATAGCGGCCTGTGTGCAGTTCGATCACTGGCGCACCAACCTGCGCCGCCGCTGCAATCTGCTCCGGATCGGGATCGATAAACAGACTGACACGAATATTTTCAGCTTGCAGCTGCGTGATTGCGGCTTTGATCTGCGTGAAATAGCGTACAACATCGAGTCCACCTTCGGTGGTCACTTCAGCGCGCCGCTCCGGCACCAGACACACATCCTGTGGTTTGATGCGACAGGCGAAATCAATCATCTCGCTGGTAACTGCGGACTCGAGATTCATCCGGGTCAGCAGTTGCGGGCGGATTGCGATCACGTCGGCATCCTTGATGTGCCGGCGATCCTCGCGCAAATGCAGGGTGATGACATCGGCACCTGCCTCTTCTGCCAGCAAGGCAGCGCGGATCGGGTCCGGATAAACCGTTCCACGCGCATTGCGCAAAGTGGCTATGTGATCGATATTGACGCCTAAATCGATGATTTGACTGGTCGGTTGCAGGAAGCTCATTTGGGTGGTGGGAGAATGATGGTTGATTTATAACTGCATCAAATCTATCAGAATTTGACGCGTATTAAGCGTTGCACCGCCCAAATGATGGGCTAGTAATGCGCGCATCAAGAATTTGCTCTCGGTTTGGGTGGCTGCATTTTCATAAATTCCACATTCCATATCCAGCAATGTCTGTCCACAGACCCGCGGCCAGATATCGGAAAACTGCGCCAGCCGAGCGCCCCGCTCCGGATCGACAACATA
>JBDSCZ010000216.1:0-2234 GCA_039920865.1 Burkholderiaceae bacterium | reverse complement strand
AGAGGAATCATTAAAACACGGGGTATATTAATAAATTGCATGTTTTCCGCTTATATTAATTGTGAAATTTAAAATACAGTTGCCTGTATTTTAAATGCGCAGCGGCGGCCTGCGCATCAAAAATCAGCCAGAGGGAAAAGTCTTCCGACTCTTCCCTCTGGCTGATTTTTTTTGAGTTTTCCGTGTTGAAATAAAACCACAAAATCGCAATGCCATTGCCAGCGCAAGCGGCCACTCGTGGCAGCTTGCGGGCCGAAACATCGTCGTTTGCGTACTGGTATTTTAATCAGCCCCGAATTCAGCCTCCAGTTCTTTGAATCACCATCTCTGGCACTTTTCCAGAATGAAAACATGAATATTGCAATTCTGAAATATTGTAATTGTTGTGTTTTAAGTAATTATATATTATGCATTTAAGAAATATATTGAGTGCAGACGCATTTCACTCAATGGAAAATGACCGCGACTTTTCAGATTTTCGCGCTGCGTTGTGAAGCGTATTGGCTTTTATAAAAAACCGTTTTGAACTAAGCTGCGCAACGCTTTTGTCGTTTGTAACTTTTGATTGAATTTTGATTGAATATTGATTGAATCTTGATGAGTATTTCGAGCCTATGCTTTCGGCCTTGTGTGCGCGCGTTGATCCTGGCCGGATTGTGCGTAGCGCACAGCGTATATGCCGCGGTAGCGCAGGCAGACTACGATGCGCTCATTCAATCCAGCAGAGGTGAGCACGGGCAACTTGCAGCGGCCATCGATCAGCTGCGGGCATGGCACCTGGCCGATCCGCAAGACCTGCGCCTGGTCTATGATCTTGCGGCCGTATTGGATAAGGCCGCCGATTATCCGGCGGCACTGTTGTATTACCCGCAAATCGTGCAAGCCGACGCGCCGCCTTACGCCCTCAAAGCCATCGCCCATGCGGCCAGAATGGCAAGCCGCCATCAGGATGCAGAAGCCGCCTATCGCTTATTGATCGCTAAAACGCCGGCGGATAGCGAAGCGCATGCCGGTTTGGTGTATGCGTGGATTGGACAACAGCAGGTACAACAGGCCTACGATTACGCGTTGCGCCATTTGCCTGAAACGGTCGAGAAATATACCGCCGCGGACTTCCCGCTGATGATTGCGCTGGCGGAGTTGCATGAATTGCGCAAAGAGTGGCTGCAAGCGGTCACGGTGTATCAAAAAGCCCTGCAATTCAATCCTGCGTTTCGCTATGCCCAGCGCGGACGCGTTTTTGCATTGCGCCAGGCCGGGATGCCCTATCTTGCCAAGCGCTATGCCGATCTTCAGCCCACCGCATTCAATGACGATGAAAAATATCAAATAGCCTCTGCTGCCGCGGCGCTCACCATCCGGTTTGGCGAAGCACAACTGGCGGCGGAAAACCAGCGTACGCGCTTCACCACGATCGATATTGCGCTGGCCGAGAATGCCGATTTGACACGCCAGTTCGGCGCCATGCCACGGACCAAATTCGACCGCATGATCGCCTTGCGCGACCGTGGACAGATGCGCGAAGCGGTGCAGCTTTACAGCTCTTTGGTCGATGCTGAAGTCGTCATGCCCTCGTATGTCAAGCTTGCCGCCGCGGATGCGTATTTGTTTCTGGAGCAGCCAGAAAAGGCACGCGATCTGTATCTTGAGGGCTTGAAAGACATTGGTGCGGCAGACCCGAGCGAGTTGCTCAATACACAGATTTCACTTATTTACGCTTACAGCGAAGCGGAGCAACATGATGCAGCCGCGGCGCTGGCAAATCGCTTGCTGCCCAGTCAGCCGCAACGCAGCTATCAAGGCATGCGCGGCCTGGAAAAAGCCAACCCCGATTATCTGCATGTTTACGTGCTGGGGGAATTGTTAAAAATGTACAGCGGCCGCTTGGCGCTAGCCGAAGAACGTCTGAGCGCATTGCGCGCGCAAGCGCCCTTCAATAGTGAAATCCGTTCCGCCTGGGCTGCGTTGCAATCACAGCGCGAACACCCGCGTGCCGCGCTGGATGAATATGCGCTGATGCAAATCGACCAGCCGAAATCGCTTGATGCTGCGATCGGGCGGGGTGAAACCTTGTTGTCCCTGAACGAATTTTCACAAGCCAAGATCGTGTTGCCGCCACTATTGGCGCAACACGCTGAAAATAAGGCGGTACAGAACTACGCGCGCAAACTGGCCAATTACGACCGACCTTTTTACAAGGTGGAAAGCACGATCGGGCGCGGTGCAACCGGCAG
>JBDSCZ010000215.1:0-5552 GCA_039920865.1 Burkholderiaceae bacterium | reverse complement strand
TGATGTCACCGCACAAATCACTTACATCGTGCAAAACTGCAAGCTCGACCCCGAGGCAGACGCCCAGGCCCACATCATCGTGGGCGACATCATGAACGGCATTGATACTGCAACCGGCAAGCAGCCTGAGCAGGAAAGAGCACTGGGCGTGGTCAGGATTGCGCAATCATTGAATAGCTATGGCAAATATTTCGAGCATGCAGCCTGGAAACCCATCACGCTCCCGCATTGATTTCTTGCCATAAAATATACTAGCAACAGTATAAAACTTGCCCGCAATAGATATATGCGGGAGATGCCGAATTTACACCGATACTCCCGTTAAATACATATTCATACAAAGTAAAATTTAGCCGCACAGTGCTGCTGAAAAGAGCCGTTCTGCCCCGGCAGCAGAATTGCCGATGGCCAGCCGGTTGCTGCTGCCCATCCGCTGCGCGCCATTCTGCGAGGTATGAACTGCGATTGGAGCCGTCAAGTCCTCGCTGCCCAGATTGAACACACTGACCGCCTGCGCCAGCGACGCGGCCTGAACCTGCAGGCTTTCGGCTGCGGCGGCGGCCTGTTCCACCAGCGCGGCATTCTGTTGTGTCATTTCATCCATTTGGCCGATGGCCTGGTTGACCTGTTCGATGCCGTCGCTCTGTTCCTGGCTGGCGGCGGTGATCTCGCGCATGATGTCGGCTACCCGTTTGACCGAACTGACGATTTCATCCATGGTCTGGCCGGCATTGGCCACCAGTTTGCTGCCGGCATCGACTTGCTGTACCGAATCGTCGATCAACGATTTGATTTCCTTGGCGGCGAAAGCACTGCGCTGCGCCAGGTTGCGCACTTCGGTGGCGACTACCGCAAAGCCGCGGCCCTGTTCGCCGGCGCGGGCGGCTTCGACTGCGGCGTTGAGCGCCAGGATATTGGTCTGGAATGCGATGCCATCGATGACGCCGATGATGTCGGCGATTTTGCGCGAACTGGCCTTGATCGAGCCCATGGTGTCGACTACCTGCGACACCACTGCGCCGCCCTTGACCGCCACGCTGGAGGCCGATACCGCCAACTGGTTGGCCTGGCGCGCATTGTCGGCATTTTGCCGTACGGTGCCGGTCAGTTGTTCCATCGAGCTGGCGGTTTCTTCCAGCGAACTGGCCTGGGATTCGGTGCGCAAGGACAGGTCGGCATTGCCGGCGGCGATTTCGCCGGAGGCCAGTGCGATGGTATTGGTACCAACACGGACATTGCCGATGACGCGCTGCAATGCGGCCATCATGTCGCTTAGCGCGGCGAGCAACTGGCCTGTTTCATCCTTGCCGGTAATCACGATCTGCACCGACAAATCTCCTGCGGCAACGCGCTGTGCAATCCGCAGCGCTGCATGCAAAGGCTTTGAGATCGAACCGCTGATCAGCCACGCGCAACCCAACCCGAGCAACAGCGCCGCCACACTCAGGGACACCAGCAGCATGCGACCGCTTTCGAAATACCGATCAGCCTGGCTAGCCAGTGCCAGCGACCGGCTTTGCTGGTAGACAATCAGATCGTGCGTGCTTTGCAGATAGGCATCAACTGCCGGCAGGAATTCGGCGTCGATCATCTGATCGGCAGGCGCATTTCTGCCCATGCTTTTCAGTTCGAGCACGGCGCTGCCAACTGCTTCATATTTCGCGCGTTTTGCAGCGATGTCCCGCAGCAGCGTTTTGCCTTCGGCGCTTGTAATCATTGGCTCCAGGCTTTTTTGAATCGTGCCTATTTTGTCGTTGGTGGATGTGATTTGCTCTTTAAAATTCACCTGGGACTCCGGATCATCGGTCCTGGCCACCGCTATGGTGCGCGCACTATTGACGCTGATCTCGGTAAACCATGATGCGCTGATGCGCTCAATGGCCATGGTTTTGGATGACATTTCGTGCGCGACATCGCCGACCGCCTGCAGCCGGGCGATACCCAGGCCGGCAATCGCCAGCATCAAGATCAGCACAGCGGCAAAGCCGATATTCAAGCGGGTACTGATGCTGAAATTATTCAGATTCATAGGAATTTGCAATTCTCTTAATTTTGCTGGCAAGGCGATACCGGATGCCGATCCAGGAAAACCGCTTCGTCGGGTTGCGTGCAAACCCCTCGAAACGGTTGAAATCAACGCGCGATGCGCTTGGGTTTATATCGCACCAACCTGTACGCCCTGAATGTAGCCGACGCCGCCGCTGCGCTTGTTCCTGTAGTTCTGGTTAATCAAGGGGTCCAGCGTTTGATAGACCTTGGCGTGCAGTCCCGTCACATTCCAGTCGCCGGGATGCTGAAAATTGCTCATGATGTAAGCGAAACCGTTCAGATTATCGACCGCCTGTAAACCGGTCGCTTCAGCACCTGCAGGGCAGGACAAGACACGCGACAACAGCTTGCTGTCGACGTTGTACGCCCACAGGAAGTTGTTGACGTGCATCGCACTGTCTTCGCCGATGAACAAGGTGCGCAAGCGCTCTGAAAACTTGATGTTGTCGGGGTTGGCAATGTGGTTTGCATCGGCCAGGTTACCGATCGCATCTGGTGTAGCCAGATCAACGCCCACCAAACTTGGCACGGTCGCCATGAATACCGGTACCCAAGCGCTATCGATCGCGGTGCCGGCAGCGTCTTTCTGCTTATCGGCCAGATCCAGCTGATACACCGCACCAGCCTTGGGGCCCTTGACATTGATATCGGTGCTGCCGTTGATCATTGTGCCCTGGATGTAAGACATGGCCAGATAGGCCTTTTTGTCCTTGGCATTGACGGTCACGCCTTCCATTTTAGTGAAGCCGAGACTGCCGCCTTTATACGCAGCGTATCGATGGGTTTCCAGGAATATTCCGGCCTGCTCTTTACCCGGCACAAATTTGACCCAGTTGGGCTTGCCACCAAAGCCGATCTTGGTATAGCTGGCATCGGCCGGATCGGCCGTTTTCACTTCGACGATATCGACCGCCTTGAGGCTATTGGCCAGCGCTTCGATTTCGGCGCTGGTGGCATGACCGAGCCTGATCCAGCCGAGGTCGGCGGAACCGCCGTTGTCAGCCGTCTTTTGCGTCCACTTTGCCACGTATAAGGTACCGGCCGACAAATCGGCCGCACGGTCGGCGATAAACATGAACAGGCCGCTGTTACTGAAATCATCCCCCATCAGCACGGTGCGCTGATCCGGCATGACTTGCACCAGTTCATGCGAGATGCGGCCCATGCAATAGTGTTTTTTCACGGAACCGGTGCCATCCGGCTTGACGGTGATTTCCGGCGTGTGCCCGTAGTGATACGGATTGGCTTTGGTAGTGTCACCGAACAGATTCTGGCTGAAAGCCATGAAGCCGGCATCGGTCGCAGCGATAGTTGCATCCGGCTCGTATTCTTCGCTCGACAGATGGGTATTCCATGGCGAGATGCTGGCACCGCAGGTAATCCACAGGCCATGGGCCGGTGAGGTATCGACGGCTTCATATTTGACCAGTTTGAGCTGACCTGATTTCTTATCCTGATCCAGCGTCAGGATGGCGATCGGCGAAGGCAGCTTGCCGTACATGCTGGCGCCGACCGCATCGGTCGATGTGTACTCGAACTGGACTACCGCAAAAACCGCATTGCCGACGACACCTGAAACAGTCGGATTATCCAGTTTCAGTAGGGTATAGCCGTCCGGGCAATCCGAATAAAATTGCGGCTTGCTGGCATTGCTGACGTCCCGGATTGGCTGATTGTTGATATCAAAATAGCCGCCCGCCACGACCATGCCGCCCTTGCCATCAGGCACATTTTCTCCGGTGATGAAAAACGGCTGATAGCTCAATGCCACTTCCTGCTTGCTGCCGTCTGACATCGTCAGCAACATTTTCGATTTCACGCTGGTCGTGGCTTGATCTGCAGCTGCGCTTGGCGCATCCATCGACATGAAAGAGACTGCAGCAATGGTTGCTGCAGATGCCGCTATCGCAGCAGAGCTGCCGCCGCAACCGGCCAGCAGCATGGAACCGCCGAATCCGGCAATCGGCAGCAACGGTGCGCCAGCCATCATTTTCAGGACACTGCGACGTTTGCTATCAGCAATATTGTGCATATCGGAAACTCCATAATGGGTACAAATATAAGCGCTACAAGAATGCGTCACAGCGCTTTTGGCGCCGCCGCAACGCCGGTTGTGGGCTGAGAACGCCCTTGTGCAACGCAACAAACGAAAATGTAACGTCAAATTGTGACCGTCGAATGACAGCCGTATCGAACCGTGCGCTTGCCGGGCGTAAAAAAACCAGCTGTATGCTGGTTTGCAATGCCAATAATGCAATTCCAAAAAAGCCGGAATTACTCCGGTGCGCGCACCCGCATGAAGCTGGCAAAACGCGGCAAGCCGTTCGAGGTGCGTTCGCGGTATCGATACGTTACGACGCTGCCGACCGGCGGCGGGGCACGGCGCTGCGCATCGCTCATGCCGGACGCCAGCCGGAAACGCTGGCCATCGGGGCTTTCCACCAGCAAGGCGCCGCACAGGCCCTGGTATTTCCCTTTGCCGGGCAGATGGGCGATAACTTTGGCTTCGGCGTCATGCTGCGGCTTGAGTTTCAGCAACGCATCGCTGCGCCCGGTTTGCCACAGCGCATCGGCGCGGTGCAGCATCAGGCCCTCGCCGCCGGCGCGCACCACCTGCAGCAATCTGGCCTGCAGCGCCGGGCGATCGGCGATGCGCTCTTGCCGCACCATCTTCAGCCAGCCCAGATGGGCGAGCGCCACGCTGGCCTGCAAGGCCGCGACGCGCTCGCTGAAGGTTCCGGGCGCTTGCGGCCACTCGAATACCTGATAGCTGATCTGACGCCACTCGGCATCGCGCGGCTCGTTACGCCGCACCGCTGCCGACAAACGGTCGAATTTGCGCCGTCCCATCCACAGCTCGCCATCCAAAGGATGATCGGGCAAGCCTGCAATAAACCAGTCCGGCGCCTGGATTAACCTGCCGCTGCGAAAACGCAGCGTCTTGCCATCCCACAGCGCACGCACGCCATCGAGCTTTTCGCTCACCAGGTAAGCGGCAGGATCGATCGCCTCATTGAAATGTTGCGCCAACAGCACCGGCGGCGGCAACAACACCGGATTTTCGGCAACGGCTGATGTATCGACTGCGCCCGCATATGCCAGCGGCCCCGGATGCAGTACGCCACCCAGCAGCGCCAGCAAGCCGGCGACACGGCCGCACAGCAAAGCAAGAGGGAAAAGACGGATTCGACAGCGCACGATGGTTCTCCTGGAAAGGTGGACAACATTCTTGAGAGCAAGAATTTATCATGCATTAGATTGCCTGCAGATAAAACAGGCCGCCATCGATCGATTGCGCGCGCCGGCGCGATCATGCAGAATCGGGTTTTCAGATTTGTACGATTGCAGGAAAAACACCCATGTCGAAATACCCGATTGCAGCACAGATTGCAGCACAGACACCCAGCGCTGCGGTGCCAGATGGTGCGCCGGCAGCCGTATCTCCCGAAGATCTGTGCGACGCCGCGCAGTCTCTGATTCATTCGCGCCAGAACATTTCTCCC
>JBDSCZ010000214.1:0-4073 GCA_039920865.1 Burkholderiaceae bacterium | reverse complement strand
GTGTTGTCGGTTGCAGTGGAGAACTCGTTCGCCTGCGGGCTGCCATTACCGCCTTGTGCTGATGTTGCGGTAGCGGTTTGACTGTTCGAAGCTTCTCTGCCGCTCTGATCTCCGTTATTGGTTGGATTGGCCATTGCTTGACCTGTGAAGCCGAAGGCAAGAGCGATTGCAGATGCCAATATAGTCTTCTTCATGATTATTCCCTTGAGTGTTAAGCGTTAATGAATATCCCTAAAGGCTTGGCCTTTTTTGCCAATCCAACCTAGTCATTGCAAATTCAATGCCAGCCGGGTAGTGCTTAAAATCAAGTCATTGAAAATAAAGGAGAAAATAATGGAAACCAACAAAAAATACTGCGTTTTTCCGCATTGGAATGCGACCGGCATCAGATCTTCGAATGGCGCCTGTAACATCCGAGTTACAGCGTGCTGCGGATCCAGCAAAACCCTGTTTGCGTTGCCGCAAATGCTTCAATAATTCCTGATTGAATTCAAGTACATGGATGGATTTATCTGCCGGATTCCAGAGAGAAAACTCGCTGTAACATCGTTGATACACTGTTGCCGGCGTCGTATGCATCCGAACCTTGCAATGCCACCTCGCCTGGTTGCAATGGGTCAATGGATTAATGGATTAATGGATTAATGAAGCATCCTGCTGTCTGCCAGCAACGCCATCCTGAATACGGTAGTTGGCTGTGTACGCGCCGACCAGATCACCAAACCATTATCTGATTTCATGTTTCCGGGGTTGATCGGGTTGAACGCAGCGAGGAATGCGAGCAAAGCGTTGCTCGCATGCAGGGCGGCATGGGCCTGAATTTGATGCGACGGCATTCTGTCCGGAGAGTCAAAAAAACGAGCGCTTTGCAATATGTTTTTCTACTTCGGCCGAACACAACAAAAGCGGCAATATCTGATTGATTAACGCATTATTCAATCACATGCACTTCGACGCCCTGAGTCCGACAAGCGCCTGTAGTGCGTTGAGAAGAGCAGGAATGCCTCAGGAATCGATGCCGTGTTTTTCCATTAAACGGTATAGCGTCATGCGCGAGATACCCAAATCACGCGCGGCATGGGTGATGTTTTTACCCGCCCGTTGCAGGCTGACATGAATCGCGCCGCGCTCGGCACGGATGCGGGCATCGTCGAGTGCATCCCCGTTGCGGGTCGAGCCTCGTCGATCCAATCCCAAGTCCTGGGGGGTAATCAGCCGTCCCTCCGCCATGACCATCGCACGACGCACCCGATTGATAAGTTCACGCACATTGCCAGGCCAGTCATAGGCCTTGGCAGCAACGATGGCCTTGCTGCTAAAACCCTTTAAGCGCGGATTCTTGTCCTGAAAAAAAACCTTGAAGAAATGCTGTATCAGCAATTCCAGGTCTTCCTTGCGCTCCCGCAACGACGGGACGACCAGCGGTAAAACATTCAATCGATAAAACAGGTCTTCCCGGAATGTTCCCAGCTTCACCGCCTGCTCCAGATGGACGTGCGATGCTGCAATGACGCGAACATCCACCTCGATACTGTGGGCGGAGCCGACGCGATTGATAGTTTTTTCCTGCAAAAAACGCAATAGATTGGCCTGCAATTCCATCGGCAAATCACCGATTTCATCCAGGAACAGGGTTCCTCCAGCGGCAGACTCAATCAGACCGCGTTTTTCCTTGGCAGCGCCGGTAAACGCACCCCGTTCATGCCCGAATAATTCCGACTGGATCAGACTCGCGGAGATCGCTCCGCAGTTCAATGGAATAAAAGGGCCGCTGGAACGCGCAGATTTTTGGTGGATAGCCTGCGCGGTCAGCTCCTTGCCGCTTCCGCTTTCACCCCAGATCAGTACCGGCGCATTCGCCTGGGCAACCTTGACGATCTGCTGACGCAAGTTTTTAATGGCCCCACTCAGGCCCACCAGCGCCATATCTCCACTTTTATCTAACAATGCACATGGCGCATCATGCAATTCTGCATATCCGTAGGCATGACCCAGCGTGTGGTCCAAGCGCAGTGCATCAATTGGCAAAGTATGGAAGTCAAACAAGTGTTCAAGTATCAGTTCGCGCCAGACAGGCAGCTTCAGCGCCTGCTCATGAAAAACGCCAACCCACTGCATCGACCAGTGCATCTTCAGGAATTGCTCAAGTTCGCCATGCGCATGATTGTCGATGTGATCCAGGCACAACAGCCCCAGCGGATAAGACTGCGCACGTAATGCCCTGTCGGCCGCCTTAATATCCGTAACCGTGCAGACCTCCCATACCTCCGACAAAATGGACTTCTGAGCCAAGTTCACAGCATCGCCCAGCATCAAGCACAACAGCTTTCTTGCGGTCATATTCTTCTGCTCCCTGCGTCAGTTCTATCTATCAACCTTTTTCGCAACAATACGGTGCTTCTGGTGTAACTGATTTGATTCTGCTCAGTCCTCAGTCATTACCCTGATGTATTTAACAACCGATTGAAAATCAGCGCGCGACAAGTTGATGCAACCTGAAAGACCAAGGCTATTTTCAATTCAGGTCCGCTGGCGGTGTCGGCCTACGACTTTTCGCTCGCCCATGCGTTGATCGAGCGCGCAGCGCGCAGCGCACAACACGCAGCGCTGGCGGGATCATGTCGGGCTGACCCGGTTCCGCATTCCCGGCGCGCTACGTCCACATCAGGATTGCGTCTCGGAGTTTTACAACCTTCACGATTGATATTTGAGCATGTGCCGCATCGAGAGCGATCGGGTCGCGATGAAGATTTCGCGCAGCAAAAAGGAATAGCTGCCGATCAGCGCCAGCATCGCCACCACGAACAGCACCGCAATCAGGCGATCCAGCGCCAGGCCCAGCGCATCGCCGAGAAACAGCACCACGATGATCAGGCTCACCAGCAAAGCACAGGCGGTACTGAGGGTGATCGCATAATTGATCTGGTGCGCGCGCCGATACAGCAGCGTGATATCGGCCAGCAAGTCGGGTTTATCCGCGTCGTCGGTATGGTGCAGCAAGTCTTCCAACTTGCGCGATCGGTCGATGATGCGCGCCAGCCGGTTGGTCAGCACGATCAGCAGCGGCCCGATGCCGCTCAACAGGAACACCGGCGCAATCGAAAGCTGGATGATGTGGCTGACATCGCTGAGTTGAATATTCATGCTGTCTCCGAGAATTGGCACATGCCGCGTAGTTGCCATACATAGCGCTGTATTATTTCCAGCACACCATAATCATGCGGGAATGCCACGATTATTGCATATACTCCATCGATTATTCGACATGCGATAGCGCGCTGCTGATAGCGCAAAGATTCAGCCGCCAGCGCGCCTAGCGTCATGGCCGTGCTCTTTGAGCAGCTTGATGACCAGCGCGCAATGATCGCCCTGCACCTCGATCACGCCATCCTTGACCGTCCCGCCAGCACCGCAGGCAGTGCGCAACTGCTTGCCCAGCAAGGCCAGCGCCAGCGCATCGAGCGCCAACCCCTTGACCAGGGTCACGCCCTTGCCGCCCCGCCCCTTGGTCTCGCGCGACACCCGCACCGCGCCAGCACCCAGGGGCGCAGCCTTGGCTTTGGCCTGACAGACACACGCGGTGAGCGCGCACCGACACACGGGACACATGCGCCCCGCATCGGTGGAATAGACCAGGCCGCCTGTTGAACTGCTTCTCATGATTTACCTGCCGGGGAATGTTTGAAAATGTGCAGCGCCGTGAGTTTAGCAGGGGAGTCTGCAATTTTGGCTGGCCTTCACCAGTCGCAATCGGGTATTGATGCAATCAAGAAATTAATATTGTCTTGATAATTTCTGTGTGTCACTATTAGCGATCGGTCATCACCGGACGGCTTGGAACGCCCCTGCTTATTTTTGCAAGATGAAAATTAAATCACGTTAGCGATCACATCTCACTATTGAGCACCATGGAAAAACTCAGAAAACTGTTGGTTGATAACGGAATCGTTGCAATCGTTGTATTCGTTGCGACTTATTCCGCCAACTTATGGTTTGAAAAACAGAAAACCATAGATAACTTTAAGTTGAACGATTCTACCGTTATTGTCACAAGGGCAAATGAACTATGGGGG
>JBDSCZ010000213.1:0-3412 GCA_039920865.1 Burkholderiaceae bacterium | reverse complement strand
GTTCAACCTCAAAATCACAGTGTTACGTGGCGACGAAGTGCAATCGGTTAAGGTCGATCTAGTCGAGACTTTCAACTATCTGCTTGGTCTACGCGTACAGACCATGCGCCGCCTGAAAGGCGTGTACGAGGTAACTGGCACCACGCCCGATGGCGACCGCGCACTGATCCTCTGGCGCAGTGTTATTGAGGTCAACAACGACGCCCTTGATGAATGGTTCCGCAAGCAGACCTACAACAGCCGCGACATGGAGTTCGACATCATCTACGTGAATGGCGACAATAACATTGAGAATCTGCGGCGCTCTGGCGAGACGTGGAAGGTCCGCTTGACCGAGGAAGCCTTTCTCTCGTTGATGTTTGACCAGACCATTTGAGGAGCCCATGGACAACAATGCCATCAAGAAAATCAAGTTACACAAGTTGCAACGCCTTCGAGATATAGAGCTCGAATTACCCGAGGTTGGTGTCACCGCAATCGTAGGTGTCAACGGCTCTGGAAAATCAACAGTGATGCGTGCGCTTGCCTGCGTATTTCAACCGCAGAGAAGCATTGCGCTCACACAGGCCGATTACAAGCCCAACCGTTTCTTTATGCCATATGAAGGTAATGATTGGAACGGCTCGAGCTATGAGGTCTGGATTGCTGGACAAGAAGAGAGCCGAATTTTTAAGAAAGAAGATGGATCTTGGCTACCTCTGCCCATTAGTCGATTTCACCGCTACGTGAAGCTGATTGGCATTGGTGATTCGACGCCAGATATCGAGCGTGAAAGTGAAGCTGCTGAGATTCAATTTCAACGCACTGATTTTTGGGATGCAGGTGACGCCAAATTGCCGCAGTTTCTTCGCAAGGTTGGCGAAACGCTCAATCGTACCTACACGGCGGCGGGCAAGGGAAGTAAGATCACTGGGCTAACACGCTTTATGTATGCTGCTTTGGACGATAGAGCACTGGGCGCCCTTACGTACCCTTCGCACTATATGGGGGCGGGCGAGCAAAAAATATTCGAAATCGTTCGCGAGGTTTTGCAAGCCCCCAAAGGGGCGTTTATCTTGATCGAGGAGCCTGAAGTCTCTTTGCACAACAAGGCGATGAATGATCTGTTGATTTTTCTGAAAGAGCAGGCCGAGAAGAAGTCCCTTCAGATTGTGATTTCGACGCATTGGCTGGGGATCAAGGCTTGGGTGGACAAGTTGACGTTTTTTTCATTGAACGTTGACCCAAACACCGATCAGGTTACATGCGGAAAAGGATTCACCCCGGCAGATCAATACGCAATTTCTGGCGATCGAGAGGACGTACGTCGTCTCACCGTGTGGGTTGAGGATGTCTTGGCAAGGAGCATCGTCGACCACCTCGCTAATGATCTTGGCGTGAAAAAATTCATCAAAAAAATCGGTGTAGCTCGAAGTGCCCATAACCTGTTTGCCGTTGCGGCAGGTTTGGTAATTGATCGAGACGTGGTGGATGACGTGCTGATTGTCGGCGATGGCGACCGTGATACTTCTTTGGCAGAAAAGCAGCGTGCCATGCAATCGTTAATCGATATTCAGGAAGAGATCCCTTTAGGTGGTCCGTGCGAATGGGTTGCGCAGAAACGTGCAGAAGCCGTGTCATTGGTCTCAGAATTCTGTTCGCCAGAAGACAAAAGTCCGGAAGAGTTCTTTCTTATCGTTGCACGCGATTTAGTGCAAAGAGGTGAAGCACCTCCGTGGCTAATAAAGGATTTATCCGAAATCGACGAAAAGCGGCCACCACCGAATGGAAAGAAAGCTTTTTATGAGTTGGCCAAGTCAAAATGCGTAAATGACGATGCGAAAGAGATCAAGGCAGAGCTTGCGCGATTACACGCACGCCTGATTCAGGCAATCGCAGGCGCACCTCAATGGGCAGACTACGTCAAGCCAGTCGAAGAGCGATTGATTGCCATGTGCCGAATGCACAACCTGATTCAGCCTTCAGTGGAGGTGGTGCTTGTACCTGTACCTGCTCCGATAGTTGTACACGTGGGGGTTGTTTCCTAATGGCAAATATTCCATTTCCCAACAAGCTAGTACTGAACCGCTTCATGTTGAGCCTGTTCGGTGGGCATCCCTACGACCTCGATCAAGATACCTTTCGCGAAGTCACCAAACGCCTTACCGATGAGTCACTGGAATTGCACGAAGAAGACGGCACCTCCCGCTTTCACGAAGAAATCGTTCGCCTGCTGCCTTCTGGTGGCCTTCTGACTGCCGAACAACTGTTGGAATTTGACGCCAATATTGCCAGGCACGCCGCTACCATCAACGCGCGCCGCACGGAAAAAGTGCAGTGGAAGTATATTCCAATACCTAGCCTTGTTGTTTTGCGAGATTTACCTGGATTGGTATTTCCGCGATCCTGAAGGTTTGCTGGTTGAATTGAATAATCACCTGAAACAATTCAATGAGGCGCTGAAGGACTACGGCGAAAACAAAAAAGAATTGATCAGCCCGTACACAGCGGAATCTCTACGCAGGGTGGCGTTGTGGAATGCGACAGGGAGCGGCAAGACGCTGCTGATGCATGTCAACCTGCTGCAGTTTCGGCATTACTTGGCCAAACATAAACGCAGCGGCGATATCAACCGCATCGTAGTGCTCACGCCCAACGAGGGGCTGACGCATCAGCATCTGGAGGAGTTTCGTCAGTCGGGCATTGCCGCAGCGCCGTTTGATAAAAACAGCACCGGCAATAGCACGGGATTGTTCCGCGGGCAGACCGTTGATGTGATCGACATGAACAAGTTGCGGGAAGCGGGTAAGAAGAAGACCGTGTCGGTGGATCAATTTGAAACGAACAATCTTGTGTTCATCGACGAGGCGCACCGTGGCTCGCAGGGGGCGGTGTGGTCTGAAATGCGCTCGCGCCTGGCCAAGGAAGGTTTTACCTTCGAGTATTCGGCCACGCTGGGGCAGGCCGTGGGGTCGGACGCCGCATTGGCTGACGACTATGCCAAGAGCATTTTATTCGACTATTCATACCGTTACTTTCATGCCGACGGCTTTGGCAAGGACTATCAGATCCTCAATATCGAGGGTCAAGAAGACAGTCTGGCTGATGGCGAGCGGCGCCGGTTATACCTTACGGCGTGCCTATTGAGCTATTACCAGCAGCTACGTATGTTTGATGAGCAACAAAGCAAATACAAGCCGTTTGATATTGCCAAGCCGCTGTGGGTGTTTGTGGGCAGCAAAGTCACGGCGGTGCGCACCGAGAACAAGAAACAAGTGTCCGATGTGGTGGACATCTTGCTGTTCTTGGCCGACGTTGTTGCTGACCGCAAGAAAACCGTAGGCCATATTGAGAAGCTGCTAAGCGGCGATACAGTCTTGCTGGATGGTCGCCAGCGCGACATCTTCGCCGAGGCGTTCCCGTATCTTGCACG
>JBDSCZ010000212.1:0-4682 GCA_039920865.1 Burkholderiaceae bacterium | reverse complement strand
ATGACGATCCGGCGCCGGCCGTTTTCGCGCCCGATCTGATTCGGACCGTCAGATTCCTCGATGCTTGCCACCTGCGATAGCGGGATCCGCCCGTGCGGGGTGTCGATCAGGATGTTGGCCAGTCCAGGCGTATCGCGGGCGCTGTCCGGCAGCCGCACCACCAAGTTGAAGCGCTTGTTGCCGTCGACGATCTGTGCCACGGTATCGCCCTCGGTCAGTGTTTCCAGCGTCTTTAGCAAGACGCCTGGCGAGACGCCGTATTGCGCCGCCTTGCCATAGTCGAGCTGCACCTTGATCTGCGGGATCAGCACCTGCTTCTCGATCTGCAGGTCGGTCAGTCCCGGAATTTTCAGCAGTTTTTCGCGCAGGCTGGCGGCTTGGCCGCGCAAGGTGTCCAGGTCGTCGCCGTATATCTTAAGTGCAATCTGGGCCCGTACGCCGGACAACAGATGGTCGAGCCGGTGCGAGATCGGCTGGCCGACCGTGGCCGTGGCCGGCAGCGGTGACAATTGGGCCCGGATGTCGGCCATCACGGCTTCGCGGCCCCGCTCCGACTGGCGGAGATCGACGTCGAGTTCGCTCGAATGGACGCCCTCGGCGTGTTCATCGAGCTCGGCACGGCCGGTACGGCGGCCGACGCTCTTCACCTCCGGCACTGCCATGATTAGTTGTTCGGCCAGCGCGCCAACCCGGTTCGACTCAGCCAGCGACGTGCCGGGGTTGAGCAGCAGCGACACCGTCAGTGTGCCTTCGTTGAAGGTTGGCAGGAAGGCGCGCGGGAAGTACGGCACCGTAGCCACTGTCGCGATTAGTAGAACGACCGTGACGGCCAGGATCAGCTTGGCGCGGCCAAACGAGGCTTCCAGCAGGCGTTTGTCCCAGTGCTTGAGCCACTGCACCAGTCGCGAGTCGCCGTGCCCGATCTGCTTCATGCGCGGCAGCAGGAAATAGCACATCACCGGAGTCACGGTCAGCGCCACCAGCAGGCTCGACAGGATCGAGGTGATATAGGCGACCCCTAATGGCGCAAACAGCCGGCCCTCGATGCCCGGCAATGCGAACAGCGGCACAAACACCAGGACCACCACCATGGTGGCGACCACCACGCCGGAGCGTACTTCGTTGCATGCCGCGGCGATCACCTTGATGATGCCTGACACGCCCTTCGGTTGGTTCTGCTTGAGTCGCCGCAATACGTTTTCCACATCGACTAACGCGTCGTCCACCAGTTCGCCGATCGCAATCGCGAGACCACCCAGCGTCATCACGTTGATCGACAGTCCCATGCCCTGGAACACCAGAACGGTAATCGCCAGCGACAATGGAATCGCGGTCAGTGAAATCAGCGTGGTGCGCACATTCATCAGGAACAGGAACAGGATGATCGCCACCATGATTGCGCCGTCGCGCAGCGCTTCCTGCACGTTGCCGATCGATGCCTCGATGAAATTAGCCTGGCGAAACGAGATTTCCGGCTTGGATACGCCAGCCGGCAAGGACTTCGACAACGATGCCAGTGCGTGCTCGATTTCCGCGCTGAGCTTGACCGAGTCGGCGTTTGGCTGCTTTTGCACGCTGACGATCACTGCCGGTTTGGCGCCATAGCCAGCGTCGCCGCGCTTGAACGCGGCGGCGAACTTGACCTCGGCCAATTGCTTGATCAGGATCGGCTGGCCGTTGACAACCTTGACTGCGAGATTCTGCAGGTCTTCCAGGCGGGTGGTGCGGCCCAGGTTGCGGATCAGGTATTCACGCGCATTCTGCTCCAGGAAGCCGCCGCTGGTATTGCTTGAAAAAGCCTTCAGCGCGCTTTCCAGATCCTCGAAGCTGACGCCTAGCTGCGCCATCAGTGCGGTATTCGGCTCGACACGGAACTGGCGCACTTCACCGCCGATCGGGATCACCTGCGCGACACCAGGAATCGACAACAAGCGTGGGCGCAACACGAAGTCAGCATACTCGCGCACCTGCATCGGACTGACCTTGGCCGGGTCGGCCGGCAGCGCAATCAGCATGATCTCGCCCATGACCGACGAAATCGGGCCCATGTTCGGCCGCACGCCAGCCGGCAACTGCTCCTTGACTTCGGCCAGGCGCTCGGCCACCAGTTGCCGATTGCGGTAGATGTCCGAGCCCCACTCGAACTCGGCATACAGGATCGAGAGCCCGATCCCCGACACCGAGCGCACCCGCGTCACGCCGGGCATGCCGTTCATCGCGGTTTCGAGCGGAAAGGAAACCAGTTGCTCGACTTCCTCCGGTGCCATGCCACCGGCTTCGGTCATGATGGTGACCGTCGGCTTGTTGAGGTCAGGGAACACGTCGACCGGCATATTGGATGCGGTGATGGCGCCGTAAATCATCAGGATGACGGCGAAAGCAAGCACGAACAGCCGGTTTTTCAGGCTAACATTGACGATCCAGCTAAACATGATCGTCCCCTTAGCGGATCTGGTTGATCAGCGTGGCGCCGTCGGTCACCGCCCGCAACCCCGGCTTCAACCCGACCGCCACGACGTTGGCACCGTCGAGCGCAGTCACTTGCACCGGCACGCCACGAAACACCTCGGCGCGTTCGTGCACCCAGACGATGCTCTCGTTGGCCGAATTCTTCACGATGCTGGCCGCCGGCAGCGGCACGCCCTTGACCGTGTCGCGGGTTTGCGCGATGACCTTGACCACCTGGCCGAGCGCCAGCGGAGTATCAATGACCTCGCTGACCTTGCTGGCCTGCTTCAGTTTGAACAGCACCGGCAACGCGCCATCGCGAAAGACACTGCTGCCGCCGATAAAAGCCAGCGGCGTCTGCGAACCGGCGAGGGTGGCGCCGGTGATGCCGGCAACGAGTTTGCTGTCATAGGCCAGCGCTTCGATCATCAGCCGGGCCGGATCGATGATTTCGAACAACACATCGCGTGCTTCAACCACCTGGCCGTTGACTGCATTGGCCGCCGCGATCACGCCGCTGGCCGGCGCTACCAACGCTTCGCGTCCGGTCGCACGGCTAAGTGCTGCGGCGCGCTTGCGTGCTGATGCCAGTTCTGCCGCCTGGGTATCGATGTCTTTCTGGGGGACGGTGCCTCGGAGCTCATGCAAACGGCTCAGTTGCGTTTCAGCCAACTGTGCCTTGATCTTCAGCTCACCCAGATCGGCCTGCTGGCTGGCGCGCTCAACGCTGCTTACGGCTGGCACCAGATAGGCCAGCAACTGCCCCTTGGCTACTTTCATGCCGGCCACCGGCAGCCCTTTCGGGCCGGGTTCGATGCGGCCGGACTGGATCGCCTGTACGCGTCCGCCGGCGTTCGGGTCCATCACCACGTGGCCGTTGAGCTCTACCGTACGCGCAACGGCTTTTTCTTCCCCGATCACTGTACGGATGGCCAGCCGCCGTTGTGTCTCCTTCGGCACAAAAACGCTGCCGTCCGGCAATCGTTGCGGTTTGTCGGAGGCAACCATGGGCGACGGTTTGACTGCATCACCACTATGATCTTCATCGCCATGCGCGCTGGCTTGGCCAATCGAGAATGCCAACAGGCAGGCCAGTAGTTTATATATTTTCATGTTCTTTTTTCTTGTTCAGGCGGGCCATTGAGACGGAGCGTCCTGGCCGGCGAAGTTTGAGTAGTAGCGAAATGCCGGCCAGAACGCCCAGAGTGCCGCCGACCCACCACCACATCGATCCCGAACTCAAGGGGTGTGCCGTCGCTTCGGGCTTAGCTGCATCGGCCACAACCAGCGTGGTCTCGATCAGGTCGGCATCGGTGCCGGCCTCTACGGTAAACAACAGTGGATAGCTGCCCGGTTTGGCGAATTGAGGTGCTGCTACGCGATAGCTGCCATCACCGGCCGCTGCTGCGACGGCTTTCCAGCTACCGCTTTCGACCTCCACTTTCGCACCGGTCACCGGCGCATTGCTGGCGAAACGATCGATAAAAATAGTGAGCTGGCCATTGCCGGCTGTGGCCAGCAGCTCGAACAACTCGGTCTGCGCTTCGGCACGCGGCGCAACGTTGGCAACGCTGACAGGCTTGGGACCGTCACCGTGATCTTCACCGCCGTGGGCAAAGGCAAGGACGGGAGTAAACAACAGCGTAAAAATCAGCGTTCGGCGGCTCATGGCAGGACTCCCACGGTTTGGTTGTATCGGGACACCGCACGCGCCGCCTCGATGCGGGTACGTGCGGACAAGAGTCGGGCGTCGGCGAGTTCGGTTTCGGCGCGTATCAGTGCTGGCAGATCGATCTGGCCGGCCTGGAACGCTTTTTCCACCCAGGCAAAGCTCTGCTCGGCCAATTGCAGGCGTTCCTGCTGCAGCTTTGCTGCCTCTGTGGTCTGATCGAGTTCGGCCCGGCTGACTGCAACATCCGAGGCAAGCCGGCGTTGCGCGCTGTCGAGCGCAATCTGCGCCTCTGTCAGTTCGACATTGGCAGCGGTGATGCGCGGCTGGTTGCGCGCCGACGAGCCGAATGGAATCTTGATCGCGATCTTGGCGAGGTTCTGGTAAGGCTCGCCGCTGCTGGCGCGCTCGCGGGTCAGCGTCAGCGCCAGTTCGGAATTGTTGCGGGTGTCGCCGCTGGCTTGGCCGAGCCGCGCATGCGCTGCTGCGGCCTTGGCAGCGAGGCTCATCAGCTGCGGATGTCGGTCCTGCTCGAAAGCGGCAGCAAGCGACTCGTCCTGGTCCG
>JBDSCZ010000211.1:0-1686 GCA_039920865.1 Burkholderiaceae bacterium | reverse complement strand
AGGAAGTCATCGGTCTCGGGATTTCGATGGAGAAGGGTGGCGACATCATCAAGCTGGGTAAGAACCTGCAAACAACGATAGATGAAATCAAGGCAAAATTGCCAGTTGGCATTGAATTCCAGAATGTTTCGGACAAGCCGAAGGCGGTTACGCAGTCAGTGGGCGAGTTCATCAAAGTACTGATCGAAGCAGTACTGATCGTGCTGGCGGTCAGTTTTCTGGCACTTGGACTGCATACCAAGCCGTTCCGGCTGGATATCTGGCCTGGCATGGTGGTCGGCTTGACCATCCCGCTGGTGCTGGCGGTAACTTTCTTGTTCATGCGCATATTCGAGATCGATTTACACAAGATTTCGCTCGGCGCTCTGATCATTGCGCTTGGCCTGCTGGTCGATGACGCCATCATTGCCGTCGAGATGATGGTGCGCAAGATGGAAGAAGGCTTCACGCGCCTGGACGCCGCCACTTTCGCCTATACATCGACTGCAATCCCGATGCTGACCGGCACCTTGATTACGGCCGCCGCTTTCCTGCCGATCGGACTGGCAAAATCGGCTGCAGGCGAATACACTTTTTCGATGTTTTCCGTCAATGCACTGGCGCTCCTGATTTCCTGGCTGGCAGCCGTATTGTTCACGCCTTATATCGGTTTCTTGCTGCTGAAGGTGAAGCCTTCCGCAAATGCGGACGGCCACCATGAACTGTTCGACACGCCTTTTTACAAGCGCTTCCGCGCTGCAGTGACCTGGTGCATCACTTGGCGCAAGACAACGATTCTGATTACCTTGGCGGTATTCGGACTCGGTGTGTTTGGATTCAAGTTCATCGAATTACAATTCTTCCCCGATTCCAGTCGGCCGGAATTGATGGTCGAAATGTGGTCTCCCGAGGGAACCACGTTTGCTGCCAATGAGGCGCAGGCGAAAAAATTTGAAGCCTTCATCCTGAAGCAGGACGGGGTGGAAAGCGTGACCAGCTATGTCGGCACCGGCAGCCCGCGTTTTTACCTGCCGCTTGACCAGATATTTCCGCAGACCAACGTATCGCAATTTGTCGTGTTGCCAAAAGATCTTCATGCCCGCGAGGCCTTGCGCCTAAAAATCACTGCAATCTTTAAAAATGATTTCCCGGAAGTGCGCGGGCGCGTCAAGCTGCTGCCGAACGGCCCGCCGGTGCCGTATCCGGTGCAGTTCCGCGTCACCGGCACCGAGGTGGCAGCAGTGCGCACCATTGCAGATCAGGTAAAGGCCGTGATGAACGCCAATCCAAATACGGTCGGTGTCAACGACAACTGGAATGAGTCGATCAAGATAGTGCGTATCGATCTGGATCAGGATAAATTGCGTGCGCTGGGCGTCAGTTCGCAAACCGTGATGCGTGCCGCCAATACCATTTTGACCGGCACCACCGTCGGCCAATACCGTGAAGGCAATAACTTGATCGACATTGTGGTGCGCCAACCGGTGCAGGAGCGCTCGACCGTGGCTGCGCTCAATGCAGCCAATATCCCGACCGCCAGCGGCAAGTCGGTGCCGCTGTCGAATCTGGCGCACGTCCGGATGGCGTGGGAGCCTGGCGTGGTCTGGCGCGAAGGTCGTGAATGGGCGGTGACAGTCCAGTCCGATGTGGCCGATGGCATCCAGGGTGCTACCGTGTCCGGTCAGATCAGCCCGCAACTCGATAAAT
>JBDSCZ010000210.1:0-10261 GCA_039920865.1 Burkholderiaceae bacterium | reverse complement strand
GTCGGCACCTTGTCGTAAAACTGCATGTGGTCACCGGACGGCATCACGATGTTGTCTTCTAGCCGGAATGACAGCAATACCGCTTTCTTGACCCACTGGTTGACAACCCATGCGCCGCTGTCCTTCTGCGCGACACGCAGGCTGCCGTCATTGAGTTGCTCTAGCACGTGGGCAACGGCGTCGCGCACTTCGGCGGGAGCCGATTTCGGCGAAAAATTGGCGCGGTCTTCCCACGCGGCGTCGATAAGTTGCTGAAGTTGCTGGGTCATTGGCTTGCTCTTGGTGGTTAATGGTGAGTCGATAGCTTAATTGATTGCTTGATCGATAATGCGGTATTTTTGGGTGAATGCGACGATCCGGCGCGCAGCTTCCAGGCATTCTTCCACCTCGGCTACCAGGGCCATGCGGATGCGATTGCGGCCTGGGTTGACGCCGTGCGCTTCACGCGCCAGGTAACTGCCTGGCAAAACCGTCACATTATATTCGGCATACAGATGCTGCGCGAAGTCGACATCGGACAGCGCAGTACACCCTCCGACATCGGCCCACAGGTAAAAACCGGCATCGGGTAGATCGACATCCAGCACCGTCTGCAGCAACGGCGTGACTTGCTGGAATTTTTGCTGGTACTTGGCCCGATTTTCGATTACGTGGGTTTCATCATTCCAGGCTGCCACCGAAGCGGCCTGGACCGGAGGGCTCATCGCGCCGCCCTGGTAGGTACGGTACAGCAGGAATTTGCGCATCAATTCGGCGTCGCCGGCTACAAAACCGGAGCGCATGCCGGGCACGTTCGAGCGTTTTGACAGGCTGGAAAATACGATCAGGCGCGGGTAGCCGCTGCGCCCCAAGAGGTGCGCAGCTTCCAGTGCGCCCAGCGGCGCTTCGGGCTTGAAGTAGATTTCGGAATAGCATTCGTCAGCGGCAATCACGAAACCATACCGGTCGGACAGATCGAACAACTCTTTCCAGTCGTCCAGCGTCAGCACCGCGCCGGTCGGGTTGCCCGGCGAGCAGACGTACAGCAGTTGCACGCGCGACCAGACTTCTGCCGCAACGCCGGCATAATCCGGCACAAAGTTGCGTGATGGGTCCGAATTAACAAAATATGGGCGGGCACCGCAGAGATAAGCGGCGCCTTCGTAAATCTGGTAAAACGGATTTGGACACATCACCAGCGCGTCATCCCGGGAACGGTCTACCACGGTCTGCGCCAACGCGAACAAGGCTTCACGCGATCCGTTTACCGGCAGTATCTGGCTGGCGGGGTCGAGCTTGGGCAGGTTGTAACGGCGTTCCAGCCAGCCGGCGATCGCGCTGCGCAATGCGTCGCTGCCGGCAGTGCTGGGGTAACTTGCCAGGCCATCGAGGTTATCCGTCAACGCTCGCCGGATGAACGCCGGCGTCGCATGTTTAGGCTCGCCAATGCCGAGGCTGATCGGATTGAATGCAGGATTCGGTGTAATTCCTGCAAATAGCTGCCGCAGTTTCTCGAAAGGGTAGGGCTGGAGCTTTTGTAGGAGTGGATTCACGGGGCAGGGAAGTGATTGATAGAAGTGGAACGATATTGACTTAAACGCCAACTCGGATCGCAACATTATACCAATCTGAGCTTTGTGTGCGCTGCAGCAAGCAAGGCTCAAAATAGCCTCTTAAAGTGTATCATTGCGACTTTTTATTGCAGGCTTTCCCTTATTATTAAGCGATAATTGCCGATCTGTATTTTTAATACCGTTTTTTAACCATCAAGAGAAGAACTGCTACCAACGTGCGCCTATCGTCCATCAAATTATCGGGATTCAAGTCTTTTGTTGAGCCGACGCATTTTCAGGTGCCGGGACAGCTGGTCGGGGTGGTGGGACCGAACGGCTGCGGTAAATCGAATATCATCGATGCGGTGCGTTGGGTGCTGGGCGAATCCAAGGCTTCCGAGTTGCGCGGCGAATCGATGCAGGATGTCATTTTCAACGGTTCCACGCACCGCAAACCGGCTGGGCGCGCATCGGTTGAACTGCTATTTGACAATGCCGACGGTCGCGCCTCAGGCCCTTGGGGGCAATATGCGGAAATCGCCGTCAAGCGTACCCTCACGCGCGACGGCACCTCAAGCTATTACATCAACAACCAGATCGTACGACGGCGTGATATCCAGGATATTTTCATGGGCACCGGCCTGGGGCCGCGCGCTTACGCGATCATCGGCCAGGGCATGATTTCGCGCATTATCGAAGCGCGCCCGGAAGAATTGCGGATTTTCCTGGAAGAAGCAGCCGGTGTTTCCAAATATAAGGAGCGCCGTCGCGAAACCGGAAACCGCCTGCAGGACACGCGCGAGAACCTGCTGCGGGTCGAAGATATCCTGCGTGAACTCACCGTCAACCTCGAAAAACTGGAAGCCCAGGCGGCTGTGGCGCAAAAATTTCGCCAAATGCAGGCCGATCAGGAAGAAAAACAGAAACTACTCTGGCTGTTGCGCAAAAACGAAGCGCTCATCGAGCAGCAGAAATATTTCCGCGAGATCGAACAGGCCCAAACCGACTTGGAGCAGCACACCGCCCAGTTGCGCCATGTTGAACTTGAACTGGAACAGATGCGACAGACCCATTATGCGATGGGCGACCGCATGCATCAGGCGCAAGGCGAGCTGTACCAGACCAATGCCGAGATCGGCAGCCTGGAAGCGCAGATCAAGTTTGTCATCGAATCGCGCAATCGGCTGCAAAACCAGTTGACAGCATTGACCGCCCAGCGTGATCAATGGCAACGCCAAAGCCAGCAGAATCAGGAGCACCTGGCTGAGGCCGAATTCAGCCTGGAAGAGCAGGGCGCCATGGTCGAACACGCGGAACAAGCGTTGCAACAGGCCAGCGACAAACTACCGCAACTCGAGCAGGACTGGCGCGCAGCGCAGGTCGGCACCACCGAATCGCGCGGCAAGATCATGCAGGCGCAGCAACAGATCGAGCTGGAAGCAGCGCATCAGCGCAATGCGTCGAACATCCTGAACGGTCTGACGGTGCGCCGCGAACGGCTGTCGCAAGAGAAAAGCGGCTTGCAGATGCCGGACAGCACGCATCTGGCCGATCTGACAATGCATCTTGAAGAGCAGCAGGCGGCGCTGGAAGAAGCGGCTCAGCAGCTCGAAATCGCGCAACAGCAGCAGCCAGCGCTGGAGCAGGAGCGCAGCGATGCGCAGGCACAAGTCAATCTTGAGACTGCCAGCAACGCGCAACTGGAAGCGCGCTTGCAGGCGCAGAAACAGTTGCAGGAAAAGGTTCAGACCCAAGGCAAGGTGCAGCCTTGGCTCGATAAACATGGTTTAGGTGAATTGCCGCGCCTGTGGCAGAAAATGCAGATCGAGCAGGGTTGGGAGCCCGCGCTGGAATCCATACTGCGCGAGCGCATTTCTGCGCTGGAAGTGTCTAACCTGGACTGGGCCAAGGCTTTCTTTGGCGATGCGCCGCCGGCCAAGCTGGCGCTTTTTTCACCGAACATCGTTGCCGTGCAGAATAGCGTTGATGTACCGGCCGGATTCAAGCCGCTACTGGATTTATTGAAGCTCAATGACCCGAGCTTGCGCGCGCTGCTGCAGGATTGGCTGCATGGAGTTTTTGTGGCCGACGATGCCGCCAGTGCATTCGCGCAGCGCAACGATTTGCCGTTGGGCAGCTGTTTCGTGACCCGGCAAGGGCATATGATCGGCCGGGCCGGCGTGCGGTTTTATGCCGCCGACTCCGAACAGGACGGCATGCTGGCACGCCAGCAAGAGATAGAGAACCTCGGCAAGCAGTTGCGTGCCCAACAATTGCTGGCAGAACAAGCCAGATCGCGTGCGGTACGCGCCGATGCAGCGCTGTCGCAAGCGGCAAGACAATTGCAGGACAGTCGCCAGAGTGTCGGCGGTCTGACGCAAGCGATACACGGCTTGCAGATCGAAGTCGTCAAATTATCCGAAGTGCAGGCGCGTTTCAATCAGCGCAGCGGCCAAATTGACGGAGACCTGGCTGAAATTGCCGAGCAGGAAGCCGAGCAGCAGCAGATCCGGGTCGATTCAGAAACCCGTTTTGAAGAACTGGATGCCGCACTGGCAGAGTTGCAGGGCGCGCACGAGGACGGTCAGACTGTTTACCTGGAAAAAGAGCTGCAACTGGCCGATGCCAGACAGCGCCTGCGCGAGCTGGAGCGGGCCGCACAGGATGCGGTATTTGCCGAAAAATCACAGCGCAGCAAAATGGATGAGTTAAAACGCAATATTGCTACCGCAGTGGAGCAGTCGTCGCAACTGGCGGTAACGATGCAGCAAGGTGTGCTGGAACTGGAAACACTCAACGATCAGACCGCCGACGCCGGTCTGCAGTCGCTGCTGGAAAAACGCAGCGAGCAGGAGCGCGCATTATCGGATGCACGCCATGAACTCGACCAGATCACGCAAAAATTGCGCCACCTGGAAGACGCGCGCACGCAAAACGAGCGCAACTTGCAGCCGCAACGCGACAAGATCATGGAACTGCAGTTGAAGGAGCAGGCTGCGCGCTTGAATCAGGAACAGTTTTCCCAGCAATTGCGGGAAGCTGACGCCGATGAGGCGGCCTTGAGCGCCAAACTGCAGCCGGATCTGCGGCCGTCCTATCTGCAAGGTGAAGTCACGCGTTTGGGTAATGCCATCGCAGCACTCGGGGCGGTCAATCTGGCTGCGCTCGACGAATTGTCGCAGGCGGCTGAACGCAAGAATTTCCTGGATGCGCAGAACACCGATCTGACCGAAGCCATCGATACGCTGGAAGACGCGATTCGCCGCATCGACAAGGAAACCCGCGAGCTATTGCAGGAAACCTTCAATCAGGTCAACACCCATTTTTCCGAACTGTTCCCGATCCTGTTCGGTGGCGGCCAAGCCCGGCTGATGATGACCGGCGATGAGATTCTCGATTCCGGGGTGCAGGTGATGGCGCAACCGCCCGGCAAAAAAAATGCAACAATTCACCTTCTTTCCGGCGGAGAGAAGGCATTAACAGCAACTGCGCTGGTGTTTTCGATGTTCCAGCTCAATCCCGCCCCATTTTGCCTGCTCGACGAAGTCGATGCGCCACTGGATGATTCGAATACTGAGCGTTTCTGCAACATGGTCAAGCGCATGTCTTCGAAAACCCAATTTCTTTTCATATCGCATAACAAGATCGCGATGGAAATGGCGCAACAACTGATCGGCGTTACTATGCAGGAACAAGGGGTATCCCGTATTGTGGCGGTGGACATGCAGTCCGCAGCCAATTTCGCATTAGAAGGCCAAGCCGCATGACAGACCTACAAATCAGCTTAATCGCCATCGGCGGCACCATCGTTGTCGGTGTCATCTCCTATAACAAATGGCAGGAATACAAGACCAGGAAAAACGTCGAACGCGCTTTTTCAAACGACCATGACGACGTGCTGATGCAACCTTCGGCAGCCACCGACGGCGCTTCAAATACACGGCATGAACCTGGCTTTTCCATGCCCGCTGACGCAGCAGCAGTTACCGATGCCGCAGTCGGTACCATACCCGCGGAAGCGCAGATGCCGCTGCCGGCGCAGGATCTGCCAGTCGATCCGCTGATCGATTGCAACATTCCGCTGATGCTGGAAGGCGTAGTGCATGGCGAGCAGATAATGCCGGCACTGCAGACGCTGACGCATATCGGCAGCAAGCCGATTCACTTCATCGGTCTGCGTCAGGATCAGATTTGGGAAGCGGTGCGCAGCGGTGGCATATACAGCGCGTTGCAAGCCGGCGTGCAATTGGCCAACCGTAGCAGCGCATTGAACGAACTGGAATATTCGGATTTGGTGATGCGACTGCGCGCAGTGGCCGATACCTTGGGTGCCGAACCCGATGTGCCCGATATGACAGAAGTGGTCGATATTGCGGGCGAGTTGCACCGTTTCATCGTCGAGCATGACGCACAACTGGGCATCAATGTCCAAAGTAACGGCGCACCATGGGCGCTGCACAGCTTGCACGCCATACTGGAAAAGCAGGGCTTCGCTTTGCGCGCTGATGGACGCTTCTGCATGCCTGACGGCGACGGCGGCAATCTATTCCTGCTGTCAACCAACGCCACACCTGGCGCCGCCACCACGGCCCGACTCACCTTGTTGCTGGAAGTGCCTTGCGTGGCGCCGCTACGCGACGGTTTCGGTGCGATGACCGCTTGCGCCAAACTGCTGGCCAGCAAGCTCGGTGGATCGGTAGTGGATGACGGTAGCCAGATTCTGACCGAGCAAGCGCTGGCCGATATCGCCGCCCAGGTTGCCGCATTTTATGACGACATGGAGACTGCAGAAATTCCGGCCGGTTCGAACCGGGCGCAGCGCCTGTTTCACTGATGCCTGCTGATTTGTATCCGGCTCCGAACGGAGGCAACGGCGACGCTGCGCCTAGTCCAAGTCCAAATCCGAGTTTGATCGCTGATCCGGCCGACTGGCAGGCGCGCGCTATTTGGCTGCGTGCCGAGCTGGGCCGTCACAATATTGCCTATTATGTGTGCGATCAGCCAACCATCCCTGACGCGGAATACGACATGCTGTTTCACGAACTGCAGTCGCTTGAAGCTGCACATCCTGAGCTGATAAGCACGGATTCGCCGACCCAGCGCATCGGCGCGGCCCCGCTGGGCCAGTTTTCGCAAGTGCGACATTCGGTGCCGATGCTGTCGCTGAACAACGGCTTCGACGAAGCCGACATCATTGCCTTCGACCGTCGCGCCAGGGACGCGCTGGGTTATAGCCACAGCCAGCAGGAAATAGAATATGCAACCGAGCTCAAGTTCGATGGCCTGGCGATCAACCTGCGCTATGAAAATGGCGTCTTTACCCAAGCCGCCACCCGCGGCGATGGCGCCACCGGCGAAGATGTCACCGAAAACGTCCGCACCGTACGTGCGATTCCGTTGCGCCTCAACACCGATACCCCGCCGGCGCTGATCGATATCCGTGGCGAGATTCTGATGTACAAGGCGGATTTCGCCCGCCTCAATGCACGCCAGCGTGCCGCCGGACAAAAGGAATTCGCCAATCCGCGCAATGCAGCTGCCGGCAGCCTGCGCCAACTCGACTCGCGCATCACGGCCCAACGCGCGCTGCGATTTTTCGCCTACGGCATCGGCGCACTGGAAGGCGCAGAGCTGTTGCCGACCCATTCTGCCTTGCTCGATTGGTATAGCAACATGGGAGTACCTGTCTGTAACGAGCGAACTACATGCGGTGGCGCGGTTGGCTTGCTGGAGTATTTTAAGTATATCGAACAAAAACGAACCCAATTGCCATACGATATTGACGGCGTTGTGTATAAGGTGAATGCGGTTGCCGAGCAGCAAAAGCTGGGCTACGTGTCGCGCGCACCGCGTTTTGCGTTGGCGCACAAGTTCCCAGCCGAAGAAGCATTGACTGTCGTGCAGGAAATCGAAGTCCAGGTCGGGCGCACCGGCGCGATTACCCCGGTGGCGCGATTGGCGCCGGTATTCGTCGGCGGCGTCACGGTGACCAATGCGACGCTGCATAATGAGGATGAAGTCAACCGCAAGGATATCCGCATCGGTGACACAGTTATCGTACGGCGTGCCGGCGATGTGATACCGGAAGTGGTGGCCTATGTCCCGGAGCAGCGGCCGGCGGATGCGCGCCGTTTCGTCATGCCCGTCAACTGCCCGGTGTGCGGTTCCACCATCGTTCGGCTGGAAGACGAAGCGATAGCGCGCTGCTCCGGCGGCTGGATCAAGTGCGCTGCACAACGCAAGGGCGGATTGCAGCATTTTGTATCGCGACGGGCGATGGATGTCGAGGGACTGGGTGAGCAGTTGGTCGACCAGTTGGTCGACCGGCACATCGTTACCACCGCAGCGGACCTGTATAAGCTCGGTTTGACCGGCTTGGCTGCACTGGAGCGCATGGCCGACAAGTCAGCACAAAATGTACTGGATGCTCTGGAGAAATCGAAATCGACCACGCTGGCGCGCTTCATTTACGCGCTCGGCATCCGGCACGTCGGCGAGGCCACGGCCAAGGCTTTGGCCAGTCATTTCGGCACGTTCGACGGGTTGTCGCAGGCACCCGAGGCGCAATTGCTGGAAGTTGCCGACGTCGGTCCGGTAGTGGCCGCCTCCATCACCCAGTTTTTTGCCGATCCGCTGAACATCGAAATGATCGAGCAATTGCGCGCAGCCGGCGTCCACTGGGACGAAAGCAGCGCCATAGAAGCCAGACCGCGACCGCTGCTGGGACAGACTTTCGTGCTTACCGGCAGCATGCCGACGCTCACCCGTGACGTCGCCGCTGCCATGATCGAGGCGGCGGGCGGCAAAGTCGCCAGTTCGGTATCCAAAAAAACCAGCGTAGTGGTGGCCGGCGCGGATGCCGGCAGCAAGCTGGCCAAAGCGCAGGAGCTGGGCATCACCATCATCGATGAAGCAGGTCTTTTAAGACTTCTGCATCAACCACAAAAAGACCAATGAAAAAGATCACGAAAGCTGTTTTCCCGGTAGCCGGCCTGGGTAGCCGTTTTTTACCCGCCACCAAGGCGCAACCGAAGGAGATGCTGCCGATCGTCGACAAGCCCCTGATTCAGTATGCGGTCGAGGAAGCGGTAGCGGCCGGCATCACCGACATGGTCTTCATCACCGGGCGCAACAAGCGCGCGATCGAAGACCATTTCGACAAAGCTTATGAGCTGGAAGCAGAACTGGAAGCGGCCAACAAGCAGGCTTTGCTGGAAGTTGTGCGGAATGTGATCTCCAAAAGCATTAACTGCATCTATATCCGCCAGCCGGCTCCGCTGGGGCTGGGGCATGCGGTGCTATGCGCGCGCCCGGTGATCGGCGACGAGCCGTTTGCGGTGTTGCTGGCTGACGACCTGATGGACGCCGATCCCGGTCAGCCATCCGTAATGGCGCAAATGAGCCGGCTGTATGAGACTGAGCAGGCCAGCATCGTTGCGGTGCAAAACGTGCCCCGCGCATTTACACAGCAATATGGCATCGTCAGCAGCACACCGTATCAAGAGCGTCTGGAAAGAATATCGGGCATCATTGAAAAGCCAGCGCCGGAGAATGCGCCATCGACACTTGCGGTCAGCGGTCGTTATGTACTATCGAACCGTATCTTTGATTATCTGGCGCGCCAGGACAAGGGTCTGGGTGGCGAGATTCAGTTGACCGATGCGATTGCCCAGTTGCTGCAAAGCGAACCGGTGTATGCATACCGCTATGCAGCCACCCGTTACGACTGCGGCTCCAAACTGGGCTATCTGCAAGCCAGCGTCGCATTAGGCCTGAAACATCCGGAAACCGGCGCGGCGTTCGCCGACTATCTGCGCAGCCTTTCATTGTGATATCGATGAGGAGTGAATCATCATGATTCGACCAATTTTGAAAATGGGCGACCCTAGGCTGCTGCGCCACGCAGAGCCGGTGACGCACTTCGCCTATCCGGCGCTGGATGATTTGATTCAAGACATGTTTGACACCATGCATGCAGTCAAGGGCGTCGGACTAGCCGCGCCGCAGATCGGAGTCAACCTGCGACTGGTCATCTTCGGCTTTGGAGTGAATTCCCGCTACCCGGACGCGCCGGCGGTGCCGGAAACGATTTTGATCAATCCAGAATTGACGCCACTGTCGCAGGAAATCGAAGACGGCTGGGAAGGTTGCCTGTCAGTGCCTGGCCTGCGCGGCATGGTGCCGCGCTGGAAGGCGCTGCATTACGAAGGTTTGGATCAATTCGGCAAACGCATCAGCCGCGATGTGGATGGCTTTCATGCCCGCGTAGTGCAGCATGAAACCGATCACCTGGAAGGTATTTTGTACCCGATGCGGATCACGGACATGACTAAATTTGGTTATATCGATGTGTTGTTTCCAGAACTGGAAGCGGATGGCGATGAATAAGGTAATTATTTATACTGCACACAGTGTTTTTATATCCCGCATGTTTTATATGCGAGATATATCGGGTTTTTAGCGATACTCCTTGCTATATTCAATATCAAGGCAAAAATGGTGTGGGTGAGCGAACCTATGCTATTTATATCGGATCATTGGGCCTTGGTCATCCCATTTCAAAAATCAAAATTGCTCGTCAGCCCGCAAGTAACGCCATTCGCCGGTCGGCAAATCGCCTAGCTTGACGTTGCCAATCCGAACCCGTTTCAGGCCGAGTACCTGCAGTCCGACGATATCGCACATGCGTCGAATCTGCCTTTTTTTGCCTTCACGCAGGGTGAAACTGA
>JBDSCZ010000209.1:0-2214 GCA_039920865.1 Burkholderiaceae bacterium | reverse complement strand
TCGATCAACATCATGCGCCGCATCCTGATGGCCAACGGCGCCGAAGTGATCCATCTCGGACATAACCGCTCGGTCGACGAAATCGTCACTGCCGCATTGCAGGAAGATGCGCAGGGCATCGCGATATCCAGCTATCAGGGCGGCCATGTCGAATACTTTAAGTACATGATCGACCTGCTGCGCGAACGCGGCGGCGAACATATCAAGGTCTTCGGCGGCGGCGGCGGTGTGATTGTGCCGGAAGAAATCGCCGATCTGCATGCATATGGCGTGACCCGCATTTTCAGCCCGCAGGACGGCCAGCGCATGGGACTGGTCGGCATGATCCTGGCGATGATCCAGGCCTGCGATGTCGACCTGTCGCCTTTTGCGCCGACTAAATTGGCGGCGCTGGAAGGCAGCGACATCCCGGCCAAGCACCGGCCGCTGGCGCAACTGATTACCGCGCTGGAAAATGACAAAGACGGCGACAAGGTCAGCGCCAAGCTGAAAGCGCAACTGCACCAGGCGGCGGCCGCCCTCAAGACCCCGACGCTGGGCATTACCGGCACCGGCGGCGCCGGCAAGTCCTCGCTGACCGATGAGCTGATCCGCCGCATCCGGCTCGATCAGGGCGATGCGCTGAATATCGCGCTGATTTCGATCGACCCGTCGCGCCGCAAATCGGGCGGCGCGCTGCTGGGCGACCGTATCCGAATGAATGCGATCAATCCGTGGGGCCCGCCGGAGCGGGCGCAGTCTCGTGTTTTTATGCGCTCGCTGGCCACGCGCGAAGCCGGCTCCGAAATCTCGCAGGCATTGCCGGATGTGATTGCCGCCTGCAAGGTGGCCGGCTTCGACCTGGTCATCATCGAGACTTCCGGCATCGGCCAGGGCGACGCCGCCATCGTGCCGCATGTGGATGTCAGCATGTACGTGATGACGCCGGAGTTCGGCGCCGCCTCGCAACTCGAAAAGATCGACATGCTCGATTTTGCCGACTTCATCGCGATCAACAAGTTCGACCGCCGCGGCGCGCAGGATGCACTGCGCGACGTCGCCAAGCAATACCAGCGCAACCGCGAGCTATTTACGCAAAAGCCGGACGAGATGCCGGTGTACGGCACCCAGGCGTCGCGCTTCAACGACGATGGCGTCACCGCGCTGTACCAGGGCTTGCTGCCGAAGCTGATCGCTGCCGGCCTGAAAGCCACGGCCAGCAAGCTGACGCCGGTCGCTGCCAAGTTTTCCAGCGGCGCCAACGTGATCGTGCCGCCGGCGCGCAGCCGTTATCTGGCCGAAATCGCCGACACGCTGCGCGGTTATCACAAATTTACCCGCAAGCAGGTGACGCTGGCGCGCGAGCGGCAGCAGTTGCAGGAATCGATCCGGATGCTGACGGAAACCCACCCTCTCCCCAACCCTCTCCCTGAGGGAGAGGGAGTGACCGGGCGCCTTGCGGCGCTGGTACAAGAACGCGACGCCAGCCTCGACGGCAGTGCCAAAAAGCTGCTGACGATGTGGCCCGACATGCAGAAGTCGTATGCGGGCGACGAATACGTGGTCAAGATCCGCGACAAGGAAATCCGCACCCAGCTGGTTTACAGCACCTTGTCCGGCACCAAGATCCGCAAGGTCGCGCTGCCGAAATTCGAGGACCACGGCGAAATCCTGCGCTGGCTGATGCTCGAAAACGTGCCCGGCTCGTTCCCGTTTACCGCCGGCGTGTTCGCCTTCAAGCGCGAAAACGAAGACCCGACCCGCATGTTCGCCGGCGAAGGCGATCCGTTCCGCACCAACCGCCGCTTCAAGCTGGTATCCGAAGGGATGGACGCGAAGCGGCTGTCGACCGCGTTCGACTCGGTCACGCTGTACGGCGCCGATCCGGCGCTTCGGCCCGACATTTACGGCAAGGTCGGCAATTCCGGCGTCTCGATCGCGACGCTCGACGACATGAAGGTGCTGTACGACGGTTTCGACCTGTGCAGCCCGACCACCTCGGTCTCGATGACCATCAACGGCCCGGCCCCGACTATCCTGGCGATGTTCATGAACGCCGCGATCGACCAGCAGCTGGCAAAATTCCACACCGACAACGGCCGCGATGCGACCGCCGACGAAGCCGCCAAAATCCGCGTCTGGGTGCTGGAAAACGTGCGCGGCACGGTGCAGGCCGACATCCTGAAGGAAGACCAGGGCCAGAACACCTGCATCTTCTCGACCGAATTCAGCCTG
>JBDSCZ010000208.1:0-4003 GCA_039920865.1 Burkholderiaceae bacterium | reverse complement strand
ACGCCCGGGACGGATCGCGGCGCTGGCGCGCTTCCTCGATTACGTACAGTCGCACGAGCAGGTCTGGATCACGCGCCGGATCGACATCGCGCAGCACTGGCATGCGGTGCATCCGTTTATTGAATAGGTATTGCAATGACCACCACCCTCGCCCTGCTCAATGCCTGCGATGCCGCTGTTTTTGTATCGACCTTGCACGGCATCTACGAGCATTCGCCGTGGGTGGCGCAGCGGGCGGCGGCAAAGCGCCCTTTTGCCACGCTGGAGGCACTGAAACTGGGGCTGCAGGATGTGGTCAGAGACGCTGCCGAAGCCGAGCAACTGGAACTGATCCGGGCCCATCCCGAACTGTCGGGCAAGGCGGCGCCGGCCGGCGCACTGACCGTAGAGTCCAGCGGCGAACAAGCCAGTGCCGGGCTGGACCAGTGCAGCCCGCAGGAGTACGCATCTCTGCAGCAGCTCAATGCCGCTTACAACGCCCGCTTCGGCTTCCCGTTCATCCTCGCGGTCAAGGGGCCGGATGGCAACGGGCTGTCGCGGCAAGCGATCATCAGCAGCTTCACGCACCGGCTGCGCCATCAGGCTGCCGACGAGCAAGCCGAATGCCTGCGCCAGATCGGCCGCATCGCCGCATTGCGCCTGAACGATTTGCTCGGCTTCGTGCCGCAACTGGGCCACACCGTGCTGGCCTGGGCCGATGCGCTGGCGCTCTGGAGCGACGATGCAGCCATGCTGACCTGCGCGTTCATGACCGCTGCCCACCGCAATACTGCCGCCCAGCTGGCACAGTGGATGACGGATGCCGGCCTGCAGGCCGAGATCGACGCGGTCGGCAACGTGGTCGGGCGCTACCGCTGCGACGACCCATTCGCCAAGACGCTGGTCACCGGCTCGCATTACGACACGGTCAGGAACGGCGGCAAATACGACGGCCGGGCCGGGATTCTGGTACCGATTGCGGTGGTCGGACAGTTGCATCAGCGCGGCGAGAAACTGCCGTTTCACCTGGAGGTGATCGGCTTTGCGGATGAGGAAGGGGTGCGTTTCAACAGTACTTTTCTGGGTAGCAACGCGGTCACCGGCCGCTTCGATCCGGCGCTGCTGGAGAAAGCCGATGCCGATGGTGTAACGCTGCGCGACGCGCTGCTGGCTGCCGGCCACGACCCGGCGCAGATTGCCGGCTGCGCGCGCGATCCGGCCGACCTGCTGGGCTTCGTCGAAATTCATATCGAGCAGGGGCCGGTCTTGCTCGGGCGCGATCTGCCGGTCGGGATCGTCAGCTCGATCGCCGGTTCGCTGCGCTATCAGGTCGCGCTGACCGGGGTGGCTAGCCATGCCGGCACCACGCCGATGACAGTGCGCCGCGACGCCGCAGCGGCAGCGGCCGAAATCATCCTGTACGTAGAGCGGCGCTGCAGCCAGGCCCAAACGCTGGTCGGCACGGTCGGCCAACTGCAGGTACCGCACGGCTCGATCAACGTGATTCCCGGCGTCTGCAATCTTTCGCTGGATATCCGCGCCGCCGATGACGCTACGCGCGACGCGGCGGCAGCCGATGTGCTGCAGCAAATAGCCGCAATCGGCAAACGGCGCAACATCGATGTGGCGCTGGAAAGAGTCGAAATCGCCGCCGCGGTGCCGTGCGCGCCGTGGCTGATGCGGCAATTGGCGGCTGCGACCGAGCGCGCCGGCATTCCCGCCTATGTGCTAGCGTCGGGGGCCGGCCACGACGCGATGATGCTGGCCAGGATCACCGATGTCGCGATGCTGTTCGTGCGTTGCGGCAACGGCGGCATCAGCCACAATCCGCTCGAAACCATGACCGCAGACGATGCCGAAATCGCAGCGCAGATTTTTCTGGATTTCTTGCGCGCCTTTAAGGCAGAAGGCGCATAGCGACTCGCTTCGCCCCCTTCTCCCGCAAGCGGGAGAAGGGTTGGGGATGAGGGAATGCGCGCTGGTACTTATTCGTGCCGCACCAAGGTCTGCGTCTTGAAGTTGTTTACTGCAGTCGCGCCCGACTCTGCGGGCTGCGCCAGCGCCGCCTGCTGCGCTTCCCAGGCCCGCAGCGCAGCATAATAGGTATCCCAGACGCACGGATCGCAACCGCTTTCGCAGCATTCGCCGTCAACCGGCATGGTCGGTTTATTCATGATGTTGGATCGAATGAAGATGAGCCGCCATGTTAACGCAAATCGAAGAACCGGGCCGGCTCCCGGCAATAATATATACAACATACTGTATATTTGAAATCGCAATAAATATATGCGGAAACAATGCTATTTTTGGCAATACTCCATCAAATACTGCAACAATCCAAAACCCCGGCGCGGCACGACAAGCGTCATCCCAGATTCCAAGGAGAAATGCCCGATGAACCCCGAAGCGCGCATGATAGACATCGAGATCAAGCTGACCCGCCAGGAAGACTTGCTCGAAGATTTGAATACGCTGGTGTATCGCCAGCAGCAGAAGATAGACCAGCTGGAAACCCTGTGCGCAGCATTGGCACGGTTGATCAAGGAGCCGGCCGGAGACTCCGGCGGCAATAGCGCCAACGAGCGTCCGCCGCATTATTAATAGTTTCGTATGATGGGTGAAACCCATCATTTGCTTGATGGCGATTGAAACGTGATGGGTTTCACCCATCCTACACTGCAGCGCGCCGCACTAGCCTGCGGTACAATCCGGCCGATATGAACGCACTTACCATCGCCCCCAACCAAGCCCCGACCAACCTGTTTTCCAACGTGCAAAAGCGCTCGGAACGGGCTGCGGCCGCCCCTTTCCTGCCGATGTCGCGCGCCGAGATGGATAAACTGGGCTGGGAGTGCTGCGATGTGATCCTGATTACCGGCGATGCGTATATCGATCATCCGAGCTTCGGCATGGCATTGATCGGGCGCTTGCTGGAGGCGCAGGGCTTCCGGGTCGGCATCATCAGCCAGCCGGACTGGCACTCGGCCGATGCGTTCCGCACGCTGGGCCGGCCGAATCTGTTCTTCGGCATTACCGCCGGCAACATGGATTCGATGATCAACCGCTACACCGCCGACCGCAAGATCCGCTCCGAAGATGCCTACACCGCCAACGCTGAACCGAACAAGCGGCCCGACCGCGCAGTGGTGGTGTATGCGCAGCGGGCCCGCGAAGCGTATCCGGATACAGCCATCGTGATTGGGAGTATCGAGGCCAGCCTGCGCCGCATCGCGCATTACGATTACTGGAGCGACAAGGTCAAGCGTTCGGTGCTGCCGGATTCCAAGGCCGATATTTTGCTGTATGGCAATGCCGAGCGGGCGCTGGTCGATCTGACCCACCGCCTCGCCGCCGGCGAGCCGATTAAGTCTATCCGCAACCTGCGCGGTACCGCATTCATGGTGCCGCGCGGCTGGCTGCCGGGGGACGACTGGAGCGAGACCAATTCGACCCGGGTCGATACGCCGGGCAAGATCGAGCCGCCGATCGATCCGTACATGATGATGCCGGAAAAGGAAAGCTGCGCCAGCAACAGTGCCACCGAACCGGCAGCGGCCATCGAAAAGCCGATCCTGATCCTGACGCGCGAGGAGCGTCTGGCCCAGCAGAAGGAACAGCGCAACAAGTCCGTGATCCGGCTGCCGTCGTTTGAGCAGGTCAGTGCCGATCCGATTCTGTACGCGCACGCGTCGCGGATACTGCATCTGGAATCGAACCCCGGCAATGCGCGAGCGCTGGTGCAGGCGCATGGCGAGCGCGATGTCTGGCTCAATCCGCAACCGCTGCCGCTGGCGATGGACGAGATGGACGGCGTGTATGGCCTGCCCTACGCGCGCGGCCCGCACCCGAGCTACGGCAATGCGCACATTCCGGCCTGGGAAATGATCCGTTTCTCGGTCAACATCATGCGCGGCTGCTTCGGCGGCTGCACCTTCTGCTCGATCACCGAGCACGAGGGCCGCATCATCCAAAGCCGTTCCGAGCCGTCGATCCTGCGCGAAATCGAGGAAATCCGCGACAAGAC
>JBDSCZ010000207.1:0-3073 GCA_039920865.1 Burkholderiaceae bacterium | reverse complement strand
AAACTGCTGCACTTGAACGTCCCCTATTCTTACGCAGTCTCGGCAAACAATTCACGGCCGATCAGCATCCGGCGGATTTCGCTGGTGCCGGCGCCGATTTCATACAGCTTGGCGTCGCGCCACAGGCGGCCGACTGGATATTCGTTGATGTAGCCGTTGCCGCCCAGAGTCTGGATCGCCTCGCCTGCCATCCAGGTGGCTTTTTCTGCCGAATACAGGATCGCGCCGGCCGCATCCTTGCGCAGTGCGCGCACCGCTTCCGGATTCTTGGCCCGATCGCAAGCCTGGCCGACTGCGTACACATAGGATTTGCACGCCATCATGGTCGAGTACATGTCGGCCAGCTTGCCCTGCATCAGCTGGAATTCGCCGATCGCCTGGCCGAACTGCTTGCGGTCATGCACATACGGCACCACCACGTCCATGCAGGCCTGCATGATGCCGAGCGGGCCGCCGGACAGCACGGTACGCTCGAAATCCAGGCCAGACATCAGCACGTTGACGCCGCGCCCGAGGCCGCCCAGGATGTTTTCCACCGGCACTTCGCAGTCCTGGAACACCAGTTCGCCGGTGTGCGAGCCGCGCATGCCGAGTTTGTCGAGCTTTTGCGCAACCGAGAAACCCTTGGTGCCTTTTTCGATCAGGAAAGCGGTCATCCCGCGCGGACCGGCTTCCAGATCGGTTTTCGCGTAAACCACCAGCGTATCGGCGTCGGGACCGTTGGTGATCCACATCTTGGTGCCGTTCAATACATAGCGCTCGCCCTTGAGGTCGGCGCGCAGCTTCATGCTGACCACGTCGGAGCCGGCACCCGGTTCCGACATCGCCAGTGCACCGATATGGTCGCCGGAAATCAGCTTCGGCAGGTATTTGGCCTTCTGTTCGGCCGTGCCATTGCGCTTGATCTGGTTTACGCACAGGTTCGAGTGCGCGCCATACGACAGGCCGACCGAAGCCGAGGCACGCGAGATTTCTTCCATCGCGATGATGTGCGCCAGGTAGCCCATGCCGATGCCGCCGTCTTCTTCCGAAACGGTGATGCCGAGCAGGCCGAGGTCGCCCATTTTTTTCCACAGATCCATCGGAAACTGGTCGTTGTGGTCGATTTCAGCCGCACGCGGCGCGATTTCTGCCTGTGCGAATTGTTGGATGGTGTCGCGCAGTGCGGCGATGTCTTCGCCGTGGTCAAAGTTCAAGCCGGATAAGTGGAGCATGTCGTCCTCACGTTGGATTGGAATTTACAGGAATTACAAACAGGGTTTGTTGCATGATCGCGCAGAGTTTCTCCACGCCATCTTTCAGCGCGAACACCTCGGCGGCTGTCACCACCAGGGTCTTGCCGGCCTTCAATACTTTGCCGCGTGCAATCAGTGTGTCACCGATGCCGGGCGCGACGAAGTTGATCTTGAATTCGGCCGAGAGGCATTCGCGTTCAGGCATCAGCAGCGTGTTGGCTGCATAGCCGCCGGCCGCATCGGCCAGGGTACCGATCACGCCGCCATGGAAAAAGCCGTGCTGCTGGGTTACTGCCGCGCTCATCGGCAGCACGATTTCACAGCTGCCGTCAGCCGCTTGGGTCAGGCGCGCATGCCACGCCATCAGCACGCCTTGCCGCACAAAATTGGCCGCCAGCAGGGCATCGATAGGTTCAGGCGAGCGTTCGGATGAAATCGTGTGCAGCATCGCGTGCTCCTGATGTGACTGGAAATTGGAACGCAAATGATAACCGTAATTGACGTTAACGTAAACGTCAACTACGCTTTAACTATTCGGACTCGATTGCCGCCTCGGAGCCGGCCACTTTTTTCGCTGCTGCAGTCTTTTTCAATGCGGCTTTAGCCGGTTTGCCGCCGGCCAGCACGCGCCGGCATTCGGCTTCGTGGCCGCTGATTTCAGCCAGCGCGGCTTCGATGTCTTCGCGCTGTTGCTCCAGCATCTTGCGGTGCTGGGTCAGCACGTCGAGGAAGCTCTGGGTCTGCGCCGTGGTGTCTTTCGGCGACTCGTACATGTCGACCAGGCTCCTGATTTCCTGCAGGGTCAGGCCCAGGCGCTTGCCGCGCAGCGTCAGTTTCAGGCGGGTGCGGTCGCGCGCCGCGTAGATCCGGCTGCGCCCGCCGGCGCCTTCGCGCGCCGGGCTGATCAAGCCCTGGTCTTCGTAAAAGCGGATCGCGCGCGGCGTGATGTCGAATTCGCGCGCCAGTTCGGTGATGGTATAGGTCGGCATGGGGCAGCAAGTTGAATTTGTGTTTAGAATCGCAGTTTACGTTAACGTCAAGCACATTGTATAGGCGAGATCGCCGTCAGTGTTGCTGAATCTAGCGGCCATGGGGAACATGAATGAAAGCGCCATGGCTGCCCCCTCACCGCCAACCCCCCTCGCGCTCGCGGGAGAGGGGAGCAGAATGCGTCGCTACGCGACTTTCACGTTAGAGATAGGAAAACTCCCGCCATGAATGCTCTGGAAGCACAACTCGATTATCCGTTCGGCGACAGCTTGCCGGCAACCGGCGCACTGCTGGAGGTCGCGCCCGGTCTGCACTGGCTGCGCATGGGCTTGCCGTTCGCGCTGAACCATATCAACCTTTGGCTGCTGGAGGATGTTTTCCGGGGCGAGGCCGGCTGGACCATCATCGATTGCGGCATCGCCAACGACGCCACCCGCGCCGCCTGGGAAAATATCTTCGCCACCCATCTGCGCGGCTTGCCGGTGCTGCGGGTGATCGCCACCCATTGCCATCCTGACCACGTCGGTCTGGCCGACTGGCTGTGCAGCCGCTGGGATGCGCCGCTCTGGATGACGGCCGGCGAATACGGCTTTGCGCGCATGATGTCGGCTGCGCTGCCGGGGGTGGACGGCACCGCGATGCTGCCGCACTTCCAGCAGCACGGCCTGACCGACCCGGTGATGCTGGAGACCTTGCAGGGGCGCAAGAGTTACTACCCGACGCTGGTGCCGTCGGTGCCGGCCGCATTCCACCGGCTGCAGGAAGGCCAGAGCGTGCGCATCGGCAGCCGCGACTGGCGCGTGATCAGCGGCTTCGGCCATTCGCCCGAACATGCGGCGCTGGCCTGC
>JBDSCZ010000206.1:0-3510 GCA_039920865.1 Burkholderiaceae bacterium | reverse complement strand
TCCGGAAATGCAGCAACTATTGCGCAAACTGGTGGATCGACTCGATGCCGATGAGACCAGCGGCAAAGAAAGCGCGCGCAGCTTCCCGCTGAATCAAAAAACCTGGCCGGCCTTGTATTGCGCCGAGCGGGAAACCGACAAGGAAAACCTCTGGTCTTGCCTGGAATGGCTTGCACATCAAGGCTGGTTCGATATCAAGCTCGCCAAACTGAATGCGCCGCAAGCGGCTTACGAGCGTACTCCAAAACTGCAGAAGTTGAATGCAGGCCTGTTGCGCAGCGCGACGCACCGCCCGCAGCGAACGATCAGCGCGAAAGAGCAATGGCGCAGCGCGGTGCAGCAGCATTTGCGTGCGTCAGATACCATTAAAAAGGCGCTATCGGGCTATTGCATCGAGGTTCCCGGAAAATCTGCAGTCCAGTAGGCTGGGATGCAATCCCGGCAAGCACTCATCAATCACTCCTGATACAAGGTTAATCACTTCCAGCGACGCCGCCCAATTCGCTGGGATTGCATCCCAGCCTACGCCCTGCATGCATTCAAAAACATTGCGAGGGGCAGGTCGTTAAATAATTCATATTAGTATGCTGATCTGCCTAATAAAAGGGCAAGCAGACAAGGTAATTACTCTGCCTGTGTCATCCAAGTTGGATCAAAACAAATGGGACGCTGCCCCCTTTTATTTGGGCCAATAACGCAGTTTATTGCGTCCCACGCTCCAATATATACATCAAGCTGTATTCTTAATGCGCCAATGAATACGTGCGGCTATCGGCATGTTTCAACCGATACTCCACTATTTTTAATATGAAATGAATGTCTCGCCGACCGGCTTATCGGTCCGGACTGAGCTGCCGCAGATAGCGCAAGCCGGCAATCGCGCGGCTGCCGTACCACGACAGCATTTCGCCATCGACCAGCTGTACCGGCTTGCCGATCTGCCGTTCCAGCGCATCGACATGGACCTCGGTGAATCGGTACGGCTCGCTCGATAGCAGCACCGTGTCGATCGCGTCGAGCAGCGCCGGCGACCAGTCGAACACCGGATAGCGGGCCGGCTGCGGCGCTTGCCACACCTGCCAGCCGATTTCGGCCAGCATGTTGGCGATGTAGGTATCTTTCGATACCGTCATCCACGGGTCTTTCCAGATGCAGTACAGCACCCGGCGCGGCGCCTGCTTTTGCAGAGTCGACAGCGTCGCATAGGCGTGTTCGAATGCGCGGCACATACAGTCTGCCTGCGATGCGGCACCGAAGATGCCGCCTAGCAGCCGGTACAGCTCCAGGTTGTCGCGCGGGGTTTGTGGGTGCGTGACGATCACGTGCGGGATAAAGGTGGCCAGCGCCTCGACCGCCGGTTTTTCGTTTTCGTCGATATTGACGATCAGATGGGTCGGTGCCAGCGCGCGGATCTTGGCCGCATTGACGTCCTTGGTGCCGCCGACCTTGGCAATCGAGCGCACCAGGTCGGCCGGATGGATGCAAAACCCGGTGCGCCCGACGATCTGCTGCGCCAGACCGAGGTCGCACAGCAGCTCGGTGATCGACGGCACCAGGCTGACGATGCGCGGCTGCGCACCCGCTGCAACCGCCGCATGCACGCGTCCTACCGCATCAATCAGCATCGCTGGCTCCGGTTGCCGGGACTGGAGTGGCGGCGCGCGCCTTGTGCGGCGCGTTCGAGAACAGCAGGTCGTACAGCGGATTCGGCAACAGCCGCAACAGCTTGGCGACCGCGCCCATCTGCCACGGAATCACGCGGTAACTGGTGCCGCTGGCAATGGTGGCCGCGGCCCGACGGGCGAATCGGTCGGCCGGCATCAGGAACGGCATTGCATAGTTGTTGCGCTGCGTCATCGGGGTATCGATATAGCCGGGCGTGATCGTGACCACCCTGATGCCGCTCTTTTTCAATTCCAGCCGCAGCGATTCGCAATAGCTGATCAGCGCCGCCTTCGATGCGCTGTAGGCTTCCGCGCCCGGCAGGCCGCGGATCCCGGCCACGCTGCCGATCCCGACCAGCCGGCAACCGCGATGGCCGGCCTGCGCCTGGCGCCGCATGCCGGCAATGAACGGTGCGAAGGTGGCCACCGTCGCGTTCAGGTTGACTGCCATGATGCGCTGGAACACCGCGAAGTCTTCCACGTACTCGGTCAGCGTGCCGTGCGAGATGCCGGCGCTGGCGATCACCACTTCGACCCCGGCCGCGCCAGATCCGGCAATGAAATCCTGCGCCGCCGCAGTCAACGCCGGAGTGTCGGTCACATCCAGCGCATAACTGCGATGCCGTTCGGGGTGCGGCAGGCTGGCTATCAGTTGCGCCAGCGCCGGCCCGCGCCGCGCGACCAGCCCCAGCACCGCGCCCTGCGCCGCGTATTCGCGCGCCAGCGCAGCCCCGATGCCGCTTGATGCGCCGGTGATGAAAACATGTGTCATGGAAATCCTTGTTTTACAGCTTGAAAAATGCGTAGATCCTGCAAATATTAACGCACAGTGCGCTGCCGCGTGCAGCTCGGCACGGCGTTCGGCGATGGCAGTTGTTTGGTAAAATAGACGCCTGCGCAGATGTTTGCTAACGCGTCTGAATTTTCCGTTCTACTACTGTATGTAGTGGTTATACAGAAAATTACACTATATATATTGTCTGAATTGGCGGATAATTCAATTCTGGAAGGCCGGATCACGGTTTTGCCAGGAGCTGGAAACCAGCCGTAGTCGCTTAATTTCTTCACTGTAATTATCGAATTTTGTCGCATCAACAACGTCTCTACCTCATTCAGATTAACCTCCGGCGCTGCGGTGCCGGTTCCTAGGAATCCAACATGCAAAAGCTCGAAAACAGCGCCATCGCGCTGGCCGAACCCCAGGATATTTCGACCGAAGTCCTGATTGAAAAATACGCCAAAGGCGGTGAAACCAGCATCGACGAAGTCCGCGCCCGGGTCGCGAAGGCGCTGGCGCAGGTCGAAGACGGCAAGCAACGCAAGAAACACGCTGATGAATTCCTGTGGGCAATGCAGAACGGCTTCATCCCGGCCGGACGCGTCAACAGCGCCGCCGGCACCGATTTGCAGAGCACGCTGATCAATTGCTTCGTGCAGCCGGTCGGCGACTCGATCACCGAGCGCGTCGGCGGCAAGCCCGGCATCTATACCGCGCTGGCGCAGGCGGCCGAAACCATGCGGCGCGGCGGCGGCGTCGGCTACAATTTTTCCGCGATCCGGCCCAAGGGCGCGCAGGTCAAGGGCACCGGCAGCAGTGCATCCGGCCCGATTTCCTACATGAAAGTATTCGACCGCTCGTGCGAAACGGTGGAGTCGGCCGGGGCCCGTCGCGGCGCGCAAATGGCGGTGGTCAATGTCACCCATCCGGACGTGCTCGATTTCATCACCGTCAAGCAGGAACGCGGCCAGCTGAACAATTTCAACGTCTCGGTCGGCGTCAGCGACGCCTTCATGCAGGCGGTGGAGGCCGACTTGCCGTTTGAACTGGCGCACGGAAACGAGCCGA
>JBDSCZ010000205.1:0-6343 GCA_039920865.1 Burkholderiaceae bacterium | reverse complement strand
CATGAGCTGATTTCCTTTGGTTGTCCGGATGATTATTTTTTGTACTACTGAACATTATTGAATGATGCCTGATAAGCGGATCATCCAATGGAGTTCGCGGCATGTGTAGTTGCCGGCTTGTTTTTCGGCCGCTAGAAAAACGGGCCTTTCGGCCCGCTTATTCTTGCTTACGCCTGTTTGGCTGCTGCAACTTGAGCAGCAACTTCTGCTGCAAAGTCATCCTGCTTTTTCTCAATACCTTCACCGACCACATACATTGCGAATGATTTCACGCTTGTATTTGCCGCTTTCAGCATTTGTTCTACATTTTGCTTGTCGTTCTTTACGAAAGTCTGATTGAATAACGATACTTCTTTCAGGTACTTTTGCACTGAACCTTCAACCATTTTAGCGACGATTTCAGCCGGTTTTCCTGACTCGAGTGCTTTTTGTGATGCAATCGAACGCTCTTTCTCGATCAGATCTGCTGGCACTTGGTCCGAAGACAATGAAACCGGTTTCATAGCAGCGATGTGCATGGCAACATCTTTGCCAACCTGCTCATCAGCGCCATCGAATTCAACCATGACACCGATACGCGTGCCATGTAAATACGATGTCAGCTTGGCTGGTGTTTCAAAGCGGACAAAGCGACGAATTGACATATTCTCGCCGACACGGCCAATCAGTGCCGAACGAAATTCTTCGACTGTTTGCTCGCCCATAGGAAGAGCAGACAAGGCGACGACATCGGCAGGGTTGTGCTCTGCAACCAGTTTTGCGCATGCATTTGTAAAGGCGATGAAATCATCATTTTTGGTAACGAAGTCGGTTTCGCAGTTGACCTCAATCATGGCACCAACATTCCCTGCAATATGCGCGGTAACCACACCTTCAGCAGTAATGCGCGAAGCAGCTTTGGATGCCTTGCTGCCCAGCTTGACTCGCAGAATATCTTCCGCTTTTGACATATCGCCATCGGCTTCAGTCAGTGCTTTTTTGCACTCCATCATTGGAGCATCGGTTTTTGCACGTAATTCGCCAACCATCGCTGCGGTAATTGCCACCATATTAATCTCCTAACTCAATTCACGCCCTATCGGACGTCGATATTCGTGATACGTTCAAAAAAATCTCTCAAAAAAAGGGGCGAACATTGTTGCCCCTTTCCTGATGACTTGAAAATCAGAAGAAGGCTTTATGCCTGTTCGCTGACCTCGACGAATTCATCGCCATTGCCGGCTTTGATCGCCTCAACCACATTGTTGTCTGCAGCAGCGCGGCCTTCCAGGATTGCATCAGCAACACCGCGGGCATACAACATGATTGCCTTGGAGGAATCGTCGTTACCTGGAATCACATAAGCCACACCTTCAGGAGAGTGGTTGGTATCAACCACGCCGATGACTGGGATACCAAGCTTTGCGGCCTCGGTGATTGTGCCCTTGTGGTAGCCGACGTCAACGATGAAAATCGCATCCGGAATGCCGCCCATGTCCTTGATGCCGCCAATCGATTTTTGCAGCTTGATCATTTCGCGATCAAACATCAGTGCTTCTTTCTTGCTCAACTTCTCGACTGAACCATCGGCAATCATTGCTTCCATGTCTTTCAAGCGCTTGATTGAGGTCTTGATTGTCTTGAAGTTGGTCAGCATGCCGCCCAACCAGCGCTGATCCACATACGGAACACCGGCGCGCTGGGCTTCAGCAGCGATGATGTCGCGCGCTTGGCGCTTGGTGCCGACCATCAGGACAGTGCCGCGATTTGCCGACAATTGACGGATATGCTTCATCGCCTCCTGGTACATGCCAAGAGTTTTTTCCAGATTGATGATGTGGATTTTGTTGCGGTGACCGAAAATGAACGGCGCCATCTTTGGATTCCAAAAACGGGTTTGGTGGCCAAAATGCACACCGGCTTCCAACATTTCACGCATTGTTACTGACATAATATCTCCAGGGTTAGGTCTGGAATCCGGTCAGCCACCTCAAAATTGAGGCACCCTTTTTCGAGCGGATTCGCGATTTTTCAAAAATTAGCTCTTTGCAAAACAAGCTAGCCCGAGATTTTACTCCAGTTTCCGACTTTCTTTCAAGCGCGACGACGACGATGTCCAGGAAAATAATTAACGGCTCGTCTATAATTCATTCTTAATGATCCTCAAGCTAATTACGCTTATTGCGCTTCTATGTCTTCCATTTCCATAAAAACTTTTGACGATATCAATGGCATGCGTATTGCTGGCAAGCTCGCAGCAGAAGTCCTCGACTTCATTACGCCCCACGTCAAGATCGGCGTGACCACGGGCGAACTCGACCGTCTCTGCCATGAATATATGGTAAACGTGCAAGACACGATTCCAGCCCCGCTAAATTATTGCCCACCGGGCTACACGCCCTACCCGAAAGCCATTTGCACTTCTATCAACGATGTCATATGCCATGGGATACCGGGTGATAAAGTTCTCAAGAATGGCGACGTCATCAATCTTGATATTACAGTCATCAAGGATGGCTACCACGGCGACACCAGCCGCATGTTTTGCGTGGGCGAGCCCTCGATCCTGGCTCGACGTCTGAACCTGATTACCTATGAATGCATGTGGCTCGGCATTGCCCAAATCAAGCCAGGTGCGCATCTGGGTGATATCGGATTCATTATCCAGCAGCACGCTGAGAAAGCCGGCTACAGTGTGGTGCGCGAATTCTGTGGCCACGGTATTGGCAAGGTGTTCCATGAAGAGCCGCAAGTGCTCCACTACGGCCGTCCCGGTACACTGGAAGAGCTTGCACCAGGTATGATTTTCACCGTCGAGCCGATGATCAATGCAGGTCGGCGTGAAATTCGGGAGATGGGCGATGGCTGGACCATTAAAACCAAAGATCGCAGTCTTTCCGCACAATGGGAGCATACGATTCTGGTAACGGAAACAGGCTATGAAATACTGACCTTATCTGCAGGTACACCAGCGCCGCCGGCATTTATTACAAATAGGCCAGACAGCCAGGTTAATGTCTGAATATGATGTCGCTTGCTGCAACACTGAAGCAACAACTGAAGTCGGAACGGCAAACCGCCATTCTGGCATTCCAGTTGGATAGCAAACCCGACAAACTCCTAAAAACATTGCGCAAGAACGTCGATGCGGCACTGATACGCGCCTGGCAGACGCTGGCACTGCCTGCATCTGCGGCACTCGTTGGCGTTGGCGGATATGGCCGCGGCGAGTTATTCCCTTGTTCTGATGTTGATGTGCTCATTTTGCTACCGTCCGCGCCAGATCAACAGCTCAAGTCCACACTGGAGCAACTGGTGCAATTACTGTGGGACATCGGTTTGGAGATCGGCCATAGCATCCGCACCATCGATGAGTGCATGAGCGAGTCGGAGGCCGACATCACGGTTAAAACCAGCCTGCTGGAAGCCCGTTTGGTAACTGGCAATAAAAAGTTGTTTCAGTTTTTGCAGGCCCGGTATATGGCGGCGATGAACCCGCAGGCTTTTTTCCAGGCCAAAATGCTGGAATTGCATCAACGTCATGCGAAGTATGAAGATACGCCATACAGCCTGGAGCCGAACTGCAAGGAAAGCCCTGGCGGTTTAAGGGATTTACAGGTCATCCTGTGGGTTGCAAAAGCGGCTGGCTTGGGCAATTCCTGGCGCGAACTGGCCGAAAGAGACTTGATTACGGCGACTGAAGCGCGCCAGTTAACGCAGAAGGAACGCGCGTTCACGGATATCCGTATTCGCCTGCATATTCATGCCGGCCGACGTGAAGACCGACTGTTGTTCGATGTGCAAACGCCGATCGCGGAAACTTTCGGCTTTGTCACCACCGACGCCTCCCGTGCCAGCGAATTCCTGATGCAACGCTATTATCGGGCCGCAAAAGCTGTGACGCAGCTAAATACCATCTTGCTGCAAAACATCGAGGTGCAGCTCTTTCCACATCCGATCAATCCACGCTCCATTAACGAACGCTTCAATGAAGTCAATGGTTTCATTGATATCGCACAAAACGATACTTTTGAAACCAGTCCATCGGGCATGCTCGAGGTGTTTCTGCTGCTGACCCAGCACTCGGATCTGGAAGGGATGACCGCGCGCACCTTGCGTGCACTATGGCATGCGCGTTTTGAAATCGATGAGGGTTTTCGGCGCGTCCCAAGCAATCGGGCACTTTTTCTTGCCATCCTGAAAGCACCGCAAGGGATCACGCATGCGCTGCGGCAGATGAACCAAACTGGAATTTTGGGTCGTTACCTGCCCAATTTCAGGCGCATCGTAGGCCGGATGCAGCACGACCTGTTTCATGTATATACGGTAGATCAGCATATTTTGATGGTAGTGCGCAACGTGCGTCGGTTCACGATGACCGAGCATGCGCACGAATACCCTTTCTGCAGCCAATTGATGGGCAACTTCGCCCAGCCCTGGTTGCTATATATAGCAGCCTTGTTCCACGACATTGCAAAAGGCCGTGGCGGTGACCATTCCAAGCTGGGAATGGTCGATGCCAGCAAATTTTGCAAGGATCACGGCTTGAGCAAAGTTGACACAGAGTTAATCGTTTTCCTGGTAGAAAACCATTTGACCATGTCACAAGTAGCACAAAAGAAAGATTTGTCGGACCCTGATGTAATTCTCGGTTTTGCGCAACTGGTAAAAGACGAGCGCCATCTGACCGCACTATATTTGCTGACAGTTGCCGATATTCGGGGCACCAGTCCAAAAGTCTGGAATGCCTGGAAAGGCAAGCTGCTCGAAGACCTTTATCAACTGGCGTTGCGGGTGTTGGGTGGAGAGTCGCCCTCCGCCGACCGCGAATTCAGGAACCGGCAGGAAAATGCGCTGAAAACACTGCGCCTGTACGGCTTGCCGTCCAATGCACACGAAGCGCTCTGGAAAAAACTGGATGTTGCCTACTTTCTGCGCAGCGATGCCGCCGATATCGCATGGCAAACCCGCTCTTTGTACGACAAGATCGACAGCCAGGTGCCGATTGTCAAAAGCCGGCTGGCACCGATCGGCGAAGGCTTGCAGGTAACGGTCTACATCAAGGATCAGCCCGATCTGTTCGCGCGCATCTGCAGTTATTTCGACCGCAAGAATTTCAGCATTCTCGATGCCAAGATTCACACCACGCGGCATGGTTATGCACTCGACACCTTTCTCGTCACGGAACCCGCTTTCGCCAATAATTACCGCGACATCATCAACCTGATAGAGCATGAACTGACCGAACTGCTGCAGAATCCGGCGCCGCTTCCCGCGCCGAGCAAGGGTCGCCTGTCGCGCCTGTCGCGCACGTTTCCGATCAAGCCTACCGTCGATTTGCGCCCGGATGAGCGCGGCCAGTATTATTTGCTGTCGGTTTTCGCCAATGACCGCAACGGTTTGCTGTATGCGATTGCAATTGTGCTGGCCAAGTACAAGGTAAATCTGCACATGGCAAAAATCATGACGCTGGGCGAACGCGTCGAAGACGTTTTTCTGGTCGACGGTCCGCTGTTAAATAACGCCAAAACCCAAATTCAGCTCGAAACCGATTTGCTGGAAGCGCTGCGTGTATGACGCCGAGCGTATAATCATGCGCCTCCGATCGGGGTCCGCATTGACCTCGTACTCAAACTAATATTTTACTGATCATCATGTCTGAACCACTCCGCTTATCCAAACGCATGTCTGAACTAGGTCTTTGCTCACGGCGCGAAGCCGACGAGTGGATCGAACGCGGCTGGGTCCGTGTCGATGGGGTGGTGGTGTCGATACTTGGCAGCAAAGTCTTGCCAGAACAAAAAATCACGGTCGAACGCCAGGCCAGTGCAGAGCAATCAAAACGCGTCACGATACTGATCAACAAACCGATGGGCTATGTCAGCGGTCAGGCTGAAGATGGCTACACTCCGGCGATTGCATTGGTGAAGGCGGAAACACGCTGGGTAGAAGACGTCGCGCCGGAAAAATTTCACCCAACCCAATTGCGCAGCCTGGTGGCCGCCGGACGACTGGATATCGATTCGGTCGGTCTGCTGGTCTTGACGCAGGATGGCCGCATCGCCAAGCATTTGATTGGCGCCGATACTAGCGTCGAGAAAGAATATCTGGTTCGGGTGCAATACGGCAAACCGGGCAAACTGCCCGACGACCAGCTACAACGCCTGAATCACGGCCTGATGCTCGACGGCAAACATCTGTTGCCAGCCAAGGTCAAATGGCAAAATGAGGATCAGCTCAGTTTCACCCTGCGTGAAGGCAAAAAAAGGCAGATTCGACGCATGTGCGATATCGTCGGACTGCAGGTACTCGGCCTGAAACGGGTTCGGATTGGCAACGTCAAGCTAGGCGATTTGCCGACCGG
>JBDSCZ010000204.1:0-3045 GCA_039920865.1 Burkholderiaceae bacterium | reverse complement strand
CGCCCTCGCCCGGCTTGGCCCCTTGCGCCATCTTGATCTGGATCTGGTCGGCCGAATTCAGGTATTCCGCAGTGACGCCGAAACGACCGGAGGCAACCTGCTTGATCTTCGAACGCAGCGAGTCGCCTGCCAGCAATGGAATATGCGCGACAACCCGGTTCGAACCGATGATCGACGCCAGCGTTTCGCCTTGCTTGATCGGTATCCCTTTGAGTTCCTGCTGGTAGCGGATCGGATCTTCGCCGCCTTCGCCGGTGTTCGACTTGCCGCCGATGCGGTTCATCGCCACCGCCAGCGTCGCGTGTGCTTCGGTCGAGATCGAGCCGAGCGACATCGCACCGGTAGCAAAGCGCTTGACGATTTCCTTGGCCGGCTCGACCTGATCCAGCGGGATCGCCTTGGCCGGATCGATCTTGAACTCGAACAGGCCGCGCAGCGTCATGTGACGCTTGGACTGGTCGTTGATGATCTGCGCGTATTCCTTATAGGTATTGAAGTTGTTGGAGCGGGTCGAATGCTGCAGTTTCGCAATCGCATCCGGGGTCCACATGTGTTCCTCGCCGCGGACCCGGAACGCATACTCGCCGCCGGCATCGAGCGCATGCGCCAGCACCGGATCGTTGCCGAACGCCTGATCGTGCAGGCGCAGCGCTTCTTCGGCCACCTCGAACACGCCGATGCCTTCGACGTTGGAAGCGGTGCCACGGAAGTATTTGTCGACCAGCGATTTATTCAGGCCAATGACTTCGAAAATCTGCGCCCCGCAATACGACATATAAGTCGAGATGCCCATCTTGGACATCACCTTCATCAAGCCCTTGCCGATCGCCTTGGTGTAGTTGTAGACCGCCTTTTCAGCCGACATATCGCCCGACATGCCCTTGGCCATGTCGGCCAGCGTTTCCATCGCCAGATACGGATGCACCGCTTCCGCACCGTAACCCGCCAGCAACGCGAAGTGATGCGTCTCGCGGGCCGAACCGGTTTCGACCACCAGTCCGGTCGAGGCGCGCAAGCCCTTGCTGACCAGATGCTGATGCACCGCGGAAGTCGCCAGCAAGGCCGGCATCGCGACCGATTTCGCATTCATATCGCGGTCCGAAATGATCAGGATGTTATGACCGGATTTGACCGCATCGACCGCCTCCGCGCACAGCGACGCCAGCCGCGCTTCGATGCCATCCTTGCCCCACGCAACCGGATAGCAGATGTTCAATTCGTAGGATTTGAACTTGCCGCTGGTGTGCGCGCTGATGTTGCGCAATTTTGCGATGTCGTTGAAACTCAGTATCGGTTGCGCTACTTCCAGCCGCATCGGCGGATTGATGTTGTTGGTATCGAGCAGGTTCGGTTTCGGGCCGATGAAGGACACCAGCGACATCACCATCGCTTCGCGGATCGGATCGATCGGCGGGTTGGTTACCTGTGCAAACAATTGCTTGAAATAGTTGTACAGCGGTTTGAGCTTGCCGGACATGACGGCCAGTGGCGAATCGTTGCCCATCGAGCCGATCGGCTCTTCGCCGGAAGCTGCCATCGGTCCCATCAGGAACTTCAGGTCTTCCTGCGTATAGCCGAACGCCTGCTGACGGTCGAGCAAGGACTCCGGCGCTTTTTCTTCGACTGCCTGGGCCTTGATCGCATCGAGCCTGATCCGCACCGAATTGATCCATGCCTTGTACGGCTTGGCATTGGCATAGGTATTCTTGAGCTCCTTGTCGTCGATGATGCGGCCGGCGTCGAGGTCGATCAGGAACATCTTGCCTGGCTGCAAGCGCCATTTCTGGATGATTTTCGATTCGGGAATCGGCAAAACGCCGGACTCGGATGCCATCACGACAAAATCATCGTCGGTGACGATATAACGCGCCGGGCGCAAACCGTTGCGGTCGAGCGTGCCGCCGATATGGCGGCCATCGGTAAACGCCATCGCAGCCGGGCCGTCCCACGGCTCCATCATCGCCGCATGGTATTCGTAAAAGGCGCGCCGGTTGTCATCCATATAGGTATGGTTTTCCCACGCCTCGGGGATCATCATCATCATCGCCTGGGCAATCGGATAACCGGCCATCACCAGCAATTCCAGCGCATTGTCGAAAGTCGCGGTATCGGACTGTCCTTCGAAAATCAGCGGATACAGTTTCTGCAGATCGTCGCCCAGCACCGCCGATTTCATCACGCCTTCGCGCGCGCGCATCCAGTTGAAGTTGCCCTTGACGGTGTTGATCTCGCCGTTGTGCGCAATCATCCGATATGGGTGTGCCAGCGGCCATTCCGGGAAAGTATTGGTGGAGAAGCGCTGATGCACCAGCGCCAGCGCAGAAATGCAGCGCGCATCCTGCAGGTCGCGGTAATACACGCCGACCTGATTCGCCAGCAGCAAACCCTTGTAGACAATGGTGCGGGCCGACATCGAGGTTACGAAATATTCCTGACCGTGCAGCAGTTTCAGTGCCTGGATCGCATGCGCGGCCGATTTGCGGATCACGTACAGTTTGCGCTCGAGCGCATCGGTAACCATGATATCGGGGCCGCGGCCGACAAAAATCTGGCGGATGAACGGCTCTTTGGCGCGCACCGTCGGCGACATCGGCATATCCAGATCGACCGGCACGTCGCGCCAGCCCAGCACGATTTGCTTCTCGGCACGCACCGCGCGCTCCATCTCTTGCTCGCAAGCCATGCGCGACGCATGCTCTTTCGGCAAAAACACCATGCCGACGCCGTATTCGCCGGGCGGCGGCAATTCGACGCCCTGCTTGGCCATCTCTTCGCGGTAATACTGATCGGGAACCTGAATCAGGATACCGGCGCCATCGCCCATCAGCTTGTCGGCACCGACCGCGCCCCGATGATCCAGATTCTTCAGGATCAGCAAACCCTGTTCGATCACCGAATGCGATTTGACGCCTTTGATATGGGCAATAAAACCGACGCCGCAGGCGTCATGTTCATTGGATGGATCGTACATACCTTGTGCGCGCATAGCCGTTCTCCACTGCTTGATGAGTTTGAACGTGAAGAATAGTGCAGCGCAATAAAAAA